>DIYC01000104.1:12847-24086 GCA_002428895.1 Burkholderiales bacterium UBA6064
ACGGAATGTCACTGACTTCATGGGCAGAATAACGCACAAACGGCATACTCCGAGTGTCGATTGCATGCACCAATTTTAAATATCGAGGAGAATGTTGGGGCTCACGTTTAAATGCGGCTGAACTTAAAGCTGAAGCCAGCGAGGGCACCCCATTATCCAAGTCATTTAACATCAACCGAGCGACCGAATCTGAATCGGTATTGGGTACGACTTGCGCCAAATGTTTGTCCGAAATACCCTCATAAACAGGGTGTGACTGTACTGCGACAGGACGAGAAAAATGATGCGGCGCAGGCAGATAAAACTCAAAATCGAGCGACTGCAACATTAAGTTTAATGCTTTGTCCTTGTGCAATTCTGTTGTACCCGATAAGTCGATAACCAGCCCAACAGACTTTGGTTTTCCTTGTTGAATATGCTTGAGAATTCGTGCAATTTCTGAACGGTCAATTGGATCACGATAACTGAAGCGGTTTAATGAAACGTCATCAAACACAATAAGCACAATGTCCTGGACTTGCTGAACTTCTGCAGAAAATGAAGTGAGCTGTGCATCTTTCAACAGTTGCTCTATCTGATGAAAACCTGGCACATAAGTAACGACATACAAAGAAAAAACGCTGATCAACAGTGAGGTCCATACATAGAACTTTGACCGAATCAACCACTGATACAAAACAATCAAAAAAAAACGAGCCGAAGGCATACTAATTGAAACAAAAAATGTATTAGTCACTTTAACGCATCGCAGCGAAGCAGGCAAAATGTGTTTTACACATTCACTGGTTGAATGGCTTCAGAAACACCCTTTTGAATCGTAAAAACAACATCTGCTGACTTGTGAACATACTCTGAAAAGTTACCAAAAATTAAGCCCAATTTACCCTTCAAACGACAAAATAAACTTTTTGTGCTTGGCCTACAATAGGCTTAACTTATTATTAGGTGCATGTTATGTCGATCAATACCGTCAATCCAACCCCTGAATCTGTTACTCAAAGCCAAGAAACAAGCAAACCTAGAGACAAAACACAAAATCAGAAAATACAAATTCTAGATTCGCTGACTAAAGATCAACTCATGATGGAACTTGACTTAGACGGAGTTATTTTAAGTGCCAACCCAAAACTTTGCGACATCTTAGGCCATACCGAATCAAAACTGATTGGTAAACACCACCAATTGATTTGTACCGATGTGGAATTTAATAATAAATCTAAAGATGCTTTTGGGACTAAATTAGGTAAAGGTGAAAGCATTCAGTTAACACTCAATTACTTAAAAAGTGATGGAGGTCGAATTGTTGTAGATGCAAAATACTTTCCGATTAATGACGACAATGGAAAAGCAAAATTTATTGTAGCGGTGTGTAAAGAAATCACCAATCAATACAATAAAATGTTACAAAATGAATTTTTAGCCAACGCGGTGCATCGCTCACATGCAGTCATCGAATTTGACCCTCAAGGCACCATTTTAAACGCCAACGAAGCCTTTTTAAATGCCACTGGTTATGGCCTACATGAAATTCAAGGTAAGCATCACCGTATTTTTGTTACGTCTCAAGAAGCCAAAAAAGAAGCGTATAAACAATTTTGGGAAGACTTAAAAGCTGGCCAAGCGAAAACAGCCGAAGTGCTGCGTGTTAATAAAAACAATGAGGAGTTTTGGTTACAAGCGACTTATAACCCAATTCTCGACCACACTGGAGAAACGGTTAAAGTGATCAAATACTGTACCGACATAACAAAAAAGAAACAAACAGAATTAGAAGAGCAAGGGCGACTTCAAGCTATTTCTTCCGTAAACTGCATTTTAGAAACCGATGCGCGTGGCCGCATTGTGAATTTCAACACCATGTTTAGCCAAAGCTTGGGTTACGATGCCAAACAACTACAAAATACTCGACTTGAACAACTTTTTTTTGAAAGTAATTCAGACCAAGCCAATCATAGAGAAATTATGGACGCACTCAAAGATGGCGAGGTAGTTTCAGGGCAATTTCGATTAAAGTCAAATACAGAAAAAGAAGTGTGGGCCGAAGGTGTATTTAGCCCAATTAAAAATCAAAAAAACGAACTACAACGAATCGTTTTTATATTCCGCGACAACACCGCCGAAAAACTCAGCTATATTGAGCGAGAAACCAAACTGAAAGTAGTTGATCAAACCCTCGCAATGATTGAATTTTCTGTTGATGGCAACATTTTGAATGCAAACAGTAACTTTTTAAATTGTGTCGGTTATACAATTGATGAAATTCGTGGCAAACACCATAGAATGTTTGTAGACAAACACTATGCCTCAACCAGTGACTACCAAGCTTTTTGGGAGGGGTTAGCCCGAGGCGAATCCTTCGATGGCGAATTTCAACGTGTTGGTAATCACGGCAAAGACATTTGGCTACAAGCCACTTACTACCCCGCGTATGACACCCAGGGTCGAATTATAAAAATCATCAAATTTGCATTTGACATTACCCTTGAAAAACTCAAATCCACAGAAACAAAGGCTAAACTTGAAACCATCGATAACGGCCTTGCTTTTATTGAATTTGATGTCAGCGGTCATATTCTGAATGCTAACCGAAATTTTTTAAAAGCCATGGGCTATACACTGCTCGAAATTAAAGGGCAGCATCACAGCATTTTTTGTACCTTAAAATATACTCAAAGCGATGAATATCGAGATTTTTGGTTAAAACTCAGCGAAGGTGAATCTTTCTCGGGACGTTTTGAGCGCGTTGGCAAATACAACCGTGAAGTATGGATTCAAGCCACCTACAGTCCAATTAAAAACTTTCACGGTCAAGTTATTAAAATTATTAAATATGCGTATGACGTCACGAATGAAGTCTTTATGCAGCGAATCATCACTGACAAATCGAGCAAAATACACGACCTGATCAAAATTATTTTAGAAAAATCTGAAAAAATTACAGAAGCTAGCAGAAAATCTTCTGTCTTCAACAACGATTCCAAAGAAGCAGCCGATGCCGGCACACAAGCTTTGCACATGTCAAAAGAAGCAATTGATAAAATTCAAAAATCCTCGACCCAAGTTGCCGAAACTGTCAAAGTAATTAGCGACATTGCCTCGCAAACTAATTTACTCGCTTTTAATGCTGCCATTGAAGCGGCTCGTGCTGGTCAACATGGGGTAGGATTTTCTGTGGTTGCGGCTGAAGTGAGAAAATTGGCAGAAAACAGCAGTAAAGCGGCTGCTGAAATATCGCAACTGATTAAAGAAGCAGCTGTTCATATTGAAAATGGTGTTGAAGTGTGCGATAACGCTGCAGGTAGTCTAGACGGCGTTTCCCGAAATGTTCGTGAATCGAATGAACAAGCCGTTGTGATTAAAACGCTTTCTGATGACTTAGTGAAATACAGTAAAGAAGTAGATGACCTTATTTCTGCGATGAACATTAAACATGTCAGCTAATTTAACGCAACACAACAACCAAGGGTTTGGTTGCTTCGATTACGCTGGTATGCAACTTGCCTTGCCCATCGAAACACTTCGAGAAGTTATTCCGATGTGTCACATTGAAGCCTTACCCGTGCAAGCAAATTATCTAGTTGGCGGCGTTAATTTACGCAATGTCATGGTTCCTGTGATTGATTTAGCTCTCTTGTTTAATAGGCAATCAGAAACCCGCAGTGATCAGTGCATTTTTATTGTTCGGTATCAGAACCACATTATCGGAATTAAAGCCGATCGATTGGATGGGTTGTTTTTTATTGATCCCAATCAGCTAAAACCATTTTCGCATCTGGATGAAACCAACAAGCAATTTATGTTGGCATGTGTTAAACACCCCGACTCAGGACACTTATTTAATTTATTGAATGTTGAAAAACTCTTTTTACTACCCAACATCGCTGCTGCCAAAGAAAACGAGGTCTTTGATGACATTCCCAGTAACAGCCCTCAGCACAACACGGTAGAAATCGATCATGACGACAACATCGAAGAAACCATCCACTTAATTTTGATGCGCACTGGGCATATTGAAATTGCTGTAGATACCATAGACATTCAAACCACTGTCTCTAATCCTATCATTCAAAGCACCCCGATGGCTAAAGACCATTTTAAAGGCACCATTCGTTACCAATCGATGGACATTCCCGCCATTGATCTTTGCAAGTTACTCGAACTCAAAACCGACATTGAACCGAAAGAATGTTTTATTCTTTTAACCCAAAATGGCCCAATTGCTTTACTCATCGAAAGTATTTTAGAAATTATTCACATTCCCAAAAACAAACTTTCTCCGTTACCTAAAGTAGGTTTTAAAAAGTTGAATTTTCTAAAAAACATTTTAGACAACGAATATATTCCACAGGCGGTTAAGCAAAAACTACTCCCCAAAGGGTTTCATCATTTAGTTTTGAATGCTAACCAAATTTGTGCAGACCCAACCATACTTGATTTAGCCAAAACTTACTGCCAAAAAGACAACGAATACGTTGCGCACAAAACAATCAGAAAAACCATTTCACACCCATTCGAAAACACTGAACCCCAAAGCGGCAATCAGACCTACACTCAAGAGAATGAAACACTTGAACACATAGGGTCAGAATCAGAGTTAAACCATTTGACTTTAATCACCTTCATGACCAAGCGCGAAATGGCTTGCACGATTGAACAAGTGCTTGAGGTTTTACCATTAGACCCACGGTTAATAGAAGACACCCACCAATCCAATGGAGTTATTCGATCTGTACTCACGAGCCGTTCAAGAGTTATTCCGGTTGTTGATTTAACGCAACTCATTCACGGCAGCGAAGGTGAGTTTTTCAGTTACTCTAGCATTTTACTGGTTGAGATCGACGAACAAATTATTGGTTTTATTGTTTCAAAATTAAACTCGATTGACAATGCTCGGCAAATTCCACCTATTCCATTGCTCAGCACAAGTGAGAGGCCAGCCTATAACCCAGATCAACGCACTCAGAACATGGCAGAAATTATTGAGCCCAACAAACGGTTGCTGCCAGTAGTTGATTTAATTGCTTGCGCAAAATACATTCTTGCCACGGAACTAGTTTAAAGCAGCTCAACACCAACTGGTCACATTGTTACGAATCGGATTGCATGCCAATAAAGTTTTCAAATTTTGTATATTGACCAAGAAAGGTAACGCGAATTGATCCAATAGGGCCATTACGCTGTTTGCCAATAATAATTTCTGCAGTGCCTTTATCTGGAGAATCAGGGTTATACACCTCATCACGATAAATGAATAAAATGACATCGGCATCTTGTTCAATCGCGCCCGACTCTCGCAAATCAGACATCACGGGCCGTTTATTAGGTCGTTGCTCTAGGGATCGATTTAACTGAGAAAGCGCGATCACAGGGCAGCTTAACTCTTTTGCCAAAGCTTTTAATGAACGAGAGATTTCTGAAATTTCAGTAGCTCGGTTTTCACCGGGACTGGACGAGCCCATTAATTGTAAATAATCGATCACCACCAAACCCAACTGCCCACAGGTACGGGCCAGTCGCCGACAACGAGCACGCACCTCCATGGCAGACAAGGCGGGAGTTTCATCGATATAAAGTTGTGTATTTTGCATTTTATCAATGGCATAGGTTAACCGAGGCCAATCTTCATCATTTAAACGACCAGTTCGTAAACGATGCTGATCTAAGCGACCCACACTCCCTAACAAACGCATGGCTAGCTGTGACGCCCCCATTTCCATCGAGAACACTGCAACCGCGTGCCCTTCTTCGATCGATACATGTTCCGCAATATTTAAGCTAAAAGCCGTTTTACCCATTGAGGGTCTGCCTGCAACAATAATTAAATCACCAGGCTGCAAACCCGAAGTTTTATTGTCTAAATCAACAAACCCTGTAGCAATACCAGTAATATCAGAATTTGAATCACGGTGATACAATTCGTCGATACGATCTACAACTTTACTCAACACAGGCTGAAGGGGTTGAAAACCCCCAGAGCCGCGTGCACCCTCTTCAGCAATTTTAAAGATTTTACTTTCTGCTTCATCCAACAACGTTTTGGTATCTTTACCTTGTGGATTAAAAGCCGAGCCTGATATTTCATCACTCACTGTGATTAATCGGCGCAAGACAGACCGATCGCGAACAATTTCTGCATACCGACGAATATTAGCAGCCGAAGGCGTATTGGTTGCTAACGAGTTTAGATAGGATAAACCACCCACTTCATCAGCCTTACCTGAGGATTGCAAAGACTCGTAGACAGTGATCACGTCAGCGGGTTTTCCACGATCGATTAACCGTGCAACATGCTCAAAAATAATACGATGATTAGAACGATAAAAATCTTCAGTGCGTATAATATCGCCAATCCTATCCCACGCTTGATTGTCTAACAACAACCCACCAATCACCGATTGTTCTGACTCGACAGAATGAGGCGGAGTTCTTAATTTTTCTAAATCAAAGTCTTTATCGGTGTACGTAGTCATTAAGTGGCCTGAAGATCAACACAATTTTAAACGCGCAAGGCAATTGCAAAACACAATCATGAACAAATGCATCAAAAAAGGCCACTCAAAGTGGCCTTTCAATCAAGCTTTAGCACACAACAATTAAGCCGTATCGCCCGCAACAACAATTTTAAGCTGAACTGCTACATCAGGATGAAGAGACACAGTCACTTGATGCTCACCTGCAATTTTAATTGCACCGTTAGGCATCTGAATCTGTGAACGTGTTACGGTTAATCCACTTTCGGTAAGACTTGCAGAAATAGTGTGATTGGTGACTGAACCAAAAAGACGACCATCGACCGCGGCCTTTTCAACCAGTTGAACAACAAATGTTTGTAATTTAGAAGCCAAGGCTTGGGCATTTGCTAGTTTTTCTGCAGACAATTTTTCAAGCTCTGCGCGACGTGCTTCAAATTGCGCAATGGCTTCTTGAGTAGCACGTTTAGCCTTACCTGTCGGGATCAAATAATTACGACCGTAGCCTTTTTTAACGCGAACAATATTGCCAAGCTCGCCCAAATTTGGCACTTTTTCTAGAAGAATAACATCCATAAAGTTCTCCTGAAGCCTTAGTGGTTATCGGTAAATGGCAACAAAGCCAAAAAACGAGCACGTTTCACTGCTGTATCAAGCTGTCGCTGATAGTTTGAACGTGTTCCTGTAATACGAGCAGGCATAATTTTGCCATTTTCGCTAATAAAATCTTTTAGTGTTTCAATGTCTTTATAATCAACTGAATCTGCGTTGGTCACAGTGAAACGACAAAACTTTTTACGTTTAAACAACGGATTTTGTTGTGGACGACGACCCTTACGGTCATTTTTTTTAGTAAAACTCATTTTAGATTCTCCAACTTACGAAGATTTAAATTTAAACTGACTGACGTGAAAACTAAGCAATTTGCTTTTGTAAGAACGCTGCAGCATAAAGCCTTGGCATTCAAGCAAAGTTCCTAGTGAACAACGGGCTATTTGTGTGGCCAAAACTCCCATACTTGTTGCTTTAAGCTCAAACTTAACACGACGAGGAATTTTTTCTTCAATCTGCTCACTTTCGTGAAACAACTTAAATTCACACACCGGTAAACCCGAAGGGGTATAACGAATGGGCTCAATTTCTAACAATCTACCTGAAACAACCCAGGAATTGGCATGCTGTTCAAGCTGAAGAGATGGCAACACTCGCAACCTTTTTTATTCGTCGTCGCTATCGAGCAAATCAAGATCGTCAATATCATCTTTGACGATTGCGGATGACTTACGCTCTTGTTCACGCTGCACTTCTTTCATCATTGGAGATGGCTCTGTTGCAGCCTTTTTAAGACGAACAACAAGGTGGCGCAAGACCGCATCGTTAAATTTAAAAGCGTGCTCAATTTCAGCTAAAACTTGAGCTGAACATTCTACATTGAGCAGCACATAGTGAGCCTTTGCCAACTTCTCGATTGGATAAGCCAACTGGCGACGACCCCAGTCTTCGTGACGGTGAATTTTACCTTGTTTAGATTCGATAATTCCACGGTACTTCTCAACCATTGCAGGCACTTGCTCGCTTTGATCTGGATGCACAATGAATACAATTTCATAATGACGCATTGAAAACACTCCTATGGGTTTTCCGATTGAGGAAAAGCTGTACTTAACCATTAAGTACAGCAGGAAGGCGCTATTCTAACAGAATAATCTTAGTTTGAAGCACTGATTGTCAACTTTAGGGCTTTACGCAAAATTTTGCCCACATTTGATTTAGGCAATTCATCGACAAACTGAACGTGTTTAGGCACTTTATAGCCGGTCAAATTTTCGCGACAATAATCAATAATTTCTTGTTCTGTAATGTCTGAAGCCTTTTTAACCACAAACAATCGCACTGCCTCACCCGATTTTTCGTCTGGAACTCCTATGGCAGCAGCTTCTAAAACACTCGGATGGCTTGTGGCGACTTCTTCGACTTCTTTAGGATAAACATTGAAGCCAGAAACTAAGATTAAATCTTTTTTACGATCTGCGATAAACAAATAACCTTTTTGATTGAAATAAGCCATATCTCCCGTTTTAAACCAACCATCGGACGAGAGTACTTCAGCAGTTTCACGAGGTTTATTCCAGTATCCACGCATCACTTGTGGGCCTTTAATACACAATTCTCCTGTTTCACTGAATACACACGATTGACCAGCTTCATCAATCAATTTGAGCTGAGTACTAGGTAATGCAAACCCAACAGAACCGTTATAAAGTTCGTTCAAAGGGTTAATGCTAACGGCTGGACAGCACTCGGTTAAACCATACGCCTGAGTGAGTGGTTTCTTCGTAATGGCTTGCCAGGTTTCGGCGACTTTAGGCTCTACGGAAGCCCCCCCGCCCAACACGACCTTTAACGGAGAAAAGTCAATTTTCTTGAACTCTTCATTCTGGATCAATGCGTTAAACAAGGTGTTTACGCCAGAAAAATAAGTAAACGGTGTTTTAGATAAAATGGCGACCAATTGTTTGATATTTCTCGGATCGCCAATCAACAAACAATGCCCACCCAGTTTAATCGACAATAAAAAGTTAGCGGTTAGGCAGAAAATGTGATAAAGGGGCAAAGCCGTAATAGCCATTGCGAAAGTATCTTGATGATCTGGGCCTAACCAAGAACGCGCTTGTTCAAGATTAGACAAAACATTCGCATGGGTCAGCATGGCACCTTTGGGCTCGCCAGTAGTGCCACCAGTGTACTGCAAAAAAGCAATATCATCAGGGCGAACAGAAACGAATGAAAACGGTTTATGTTGCCCCTGTTTCAGCGCTTGTCGAAATGAAAATGCTTGCGGCAAATGGTAAGCAGGCACCTTTTTATGCACATATTTAAGAACAAAATTCATCAAAAAGCGCTTTGGAATTCGATGCATATCACCAATTGATGAGACGACCACATGCTCTACAGGCACTTTAGGCATTACTTTTTCGAGTGTTTGTGCCGCAATGTCAAGCAATACGATCACTTTGGCACCAGAGTCTTTAAGCTGATACTCAAGCTCTCTGGGTTTATACAATGGGTTTACATTCACTACAACTAAACCAGCACGAAATGCCGCGACCAGAACCACGGGATATTGCAGGCAATTAGGCATCATCACCGCAATCCGATCGCCTTTTTTGACACGGGGTAAGTTTTGCAAAAATGCTGCGAAACAACTCGCATATTCATTTAATTTTCCATAGCTGAGTGTTTGACCAAAGTAGCTAAATGCAATCTTATCTTTAAATTGTTCGCAACTTGTCTGAATCAATGTTTGAATTGTTTCATTGGCATCAAGTGTAATGTCAGTTGGCACCCCTATTGGATAGTTTTTTAGCCAAGGCCTTTCGCTCATGACCCTCCCCTTAAAACGAGCTGTTGAAATGGTAAATGATTATAAAAGTTTCTTTTGTAAAAAAACCAAGAGGCAATTGATTAAACCATCAATGATTCTGAATCAAATTAAGTGTCCCAACGACCATTTAAAAATCGATACATGCGACCGGTAGTCTCATCAATTTGAAACACATACAGCCAACAATGATTCACTAAACGGGTTAACAAGGCATGCTTGCTGATAATATGTCCAATGACAACTCGAGACGCCACAATATAAACACTCAGTCTAATAGGTGCATGCCTCCAATGCTCCCCATCATGTAACGATTGTTTGGACAAACCATGACGTAAGTCGCCATCATTGCCTTCAAATAAACCCACAACGCCACCCACCACATTGTGTAATGTTTTGTTGCCACTACCATAACGCTGATTATCTACCGTTGAAGCAAAATATTGCATGTTAATCCAATTGGTAACAATCATGGGCGCAGTCATCAGTTGCTCAAGTACCTCACCGCTTTTATCAGTGGTCGCATTGTAACTATGCAAAAAAACTCGGCCTTCTAAATTTGTGCCTCGCGTCAAGCTTCGCGGACCAATCACAAAGGCTGAGTTATTAATCAATCCCCATTCAGGTCGAGTTTCCGCCCAATCGCAAGCTTTACGCTGAAACGCTTTTTTTAACATTTCTGGTTGCTGTGAAGTAGGCTGCAAATTCACTGATAATGCACGTTCGCTGCGAGCAGCATGGCTGGCTTGCTCACAATAAGTTCGCAATTGTTGCAATTCAATTTGATTAATCTGCATCGATAATGTAGAAGACTCATACAGAGTTATTTCTTCGGTAGTTGTGTTGTGTAAACCGGCGATAAACACCGTATTTTCAGGAATAACAATTCCATTCATAGCCAACTGGTTGCGTACTTCAGCTTGATTTAAAAGCCGCGCCAATAACCTGGAGTTAATTTCACCAGTTTGCCCACCACAGGCACCACAGTGAAGACCAGCTTGCTGCGGGTTGTTATTGGTTTGGCTACCATGACCGATTAAAAAGACGTACGGCGCAAACCCCTGGGTTAAACCCATGCCCACTAAAGCGTTACGAGCCATTTCGATTTGTTCAGACGAATACGCCACCGGTTTATGCTGCGTGTCAGTGACCACAGGCTCAAGTTGATCCGCTTGATTTGGCGTTAAACCCAATTGATCATGACTTTTAAAAGGTTTAATGCGTGCAACTGTTTGCTGAAACAACTTAAACAAGTAGACTAAGCCGCAGGTTTCTACTAAAGTAAATGTACTGGCTGGCATCGATTGCGCATGTTGCCATCGACTCATTTGCTGTAAAGAATAGTGCCGATCTCGAATCAGTTTTTCATCCGTATGAAGATCGAAAG
>DIYC01000104.1:24280-28410 GCA_002428895.1 Burkholderiales bacterium UBA6064
ATCCGTATGAAGATCGAAAGTACTTTCTGTGACCTGAACCGAGGGAGCAATTAAACCTGGCAATTGGGGTTTACTAAATTCTGTTCCAATGGGACGATATTGAATAGGCATGCCAAAAAAACCAGCAAAACCGAACGTTTCAAGAGCAGGGTTTTGTGCTTCAAGGTGTCTACGATACACCTCAGAACGAACATCAATACAAAACACATACTGCGCAATTGGGTGAATTTTTTCCTGGATACTCAACGGCTTACTCAACAATGCAGCAAGCTTTTCTTGCTCGCTTATCTCATGGGCACGTTGCCAAATTAATAAGCGATTAATTTGCAAAGATTGATCCGTTTTCCAATGTGTATGCCACTGGCGTTTCCAGTCAGAAAATACTGAACCAGACTCACGTTTGCCATCATCGAGTAAGTATTCCCAACTCAGCCGAATTGCAAGTAGATCGATTAATTTACTGTCATTACGCTGCTGTAAGTAAGCTTGCCAATTGTGATACGCACACCAAGACGCCCAGCCACTGATTCTCATTAAAACCGCTTGCAGAAACAATGCCCATTGCGATTCGGGAATTTCAAACTGTGTTAAAACAGTTTGAATAACTTCATCGGCGTTTGAAGCGAGCAATTTAGCTTTATGCTGAACAAAAGGAGCATTCATCAAAAGTGACACACTACGATCAGAAATAAGCACATCACGCCAACTCGAATACAGACCCTCTTCCTTGCGTGGAAACCAATCAGCTTGCCCTTGATCAAAAAATGCAGCACAAAACTGAGAAATTTGATGCGTAATGGTGTGCTGCCAAGAAGGCTCGTGCTGCAAGTCTTTTCGACAGTCTAAAATATCGCAAATAAGTGGCGGAAAAAAATAAGACGACTGTGATTCATCCAGCGCAATCAAAATGTTGTCAAACGTAAAAGGCTCAGCATGCTCTTCAATCGCTTGTTGCACATGTTTTTTTTGAATAATTTGCCGTTGCCATAAATTTTTATAGTAGCTTGTATGCATGGTCATTGGTGACGCAGCTACTTTCACTAAGGCATGAGCCACCTGATTAAAGGGCTTAGTAATGCGCCCCCAGTAAGGATTAACAGCAATCATCTTATCTAAAGGCCACGCAGGGGCAATCACAGTACAGGCCTCGTTAATGGCTTGACTTAATGATTGAGAAAAAGACGATTGTTCTTGTGCAAGAATATTCATTAGGTATTACCCGAGTGGCTAAGAGGGGTTGAAATTGAGTCTTTGGTACGTGGCCCATAAAAGCGGGCAGGCCAAAACTTAAAGGCAAACCGAGTAAAACTCTCGTCTAGGTAAAAACCGTTGTATGCCCATAAATAGGCCTGTTGAACAAAACGATTTTGACTAGAATGCCGAAACACAACTTGCAAAATATAAAAAATCAAAAATAAACCAATGACCCATACCACTAATGGAGTTGCTAGGGCATGCAATGGTGGCGAAAACACAGAAAACACACAATGCCAAACTAAATACAAATTCGCTAAAACAAGTAGTTGTAAGACAGCCCAACAGCGAGCACTTAAAGGATGAACGCCATAGCCCAGCACAGGCGCCAATCCAAAAGCAACTAAACACAAAGCAGCCACTGGTATTGGTTGTTCAAAACCTAAAAATTGCCAAACCTCAAGCACAGCAAAAACAAGTACCATAGAGACCACTAAGCTACCCAGATGATCTAACATACGCACAGACTGCCAAGACTGAGAAAAAAACCGTTTTCTTTGATTGTGCAGTACAGCCGTTCCTGAGGATAAGAATGCATAGGCTTTGTACAATGAGTGCGCCACTAGGTGTAATAAGGCCAACTCATACAAACCAAGTCCTACTTCAACCAACATAAAACCCATTTGGGCACACGTTGACCAAGCCAAGCGGACTTTAATACTAATCCGAGTAAGCATAACAAAACCAGCCAACACAGCAGTTAAACTGCCAAACACTACCAATAAAGCTTGAGCCACATAAGCCTGCGCCAATAAAGGTGACAATTGAATCAGTACAAACCCGCCAATATTTACAATACCTGCATGCATGAGCGCTGAAACTGGGGTTGGCGCCTCCATAACCTGAATTAACCAACCATGCAAAGGCAGTTGCGCTGACTTTAAAATGGCCACTACAGCAAATAAAACAGCAGCCACATGAAGTGGCATAGTTAAGCCATTTTGAAGTTCAGAATTGATATAAGTTTGAAGATCATTCAGATCAAAAGAACCTAACTCGCTATAAATCAAAATCAACGCAACGAGCAAACAACACTCGGACAAACGACTCACCAAAAAACGCTTGTGCGCAACCAACTGCGCTGCCTGACGATCGTCATAAAAAATGAGTAAAGGGTGAATAAATACACTGGTACCCGCCCAAGCCAATGCAATAACCAATAAATTGCTACTGTTTACCAAAAGTGCTGCGCTGGCCAACGCCAACAACACGTAGCGCACATATTTAAGCTGATTCGGCTCACCGTTGAGATAACGCGCAGAAAATTGGACAACCACCCAAGCCAACATTGCGATTAATAGAGCCATTAAGTGACCCGGTGAATGAATGGGTATGGCTTGGAACCAATAAACAATCAACTGAGTTACAAATACCACGAACGAGGTCAACATTCCCACCAAAGTAACAATTTTTGCAATTCGCCAGGCGTGCAACGGCAACAAAACAGACAACACCAAAGCGGTTAAATACAAAAGGGGCAGTTGTAACGTTTTTAAAAACTCAAACAATGCTGTTCTCCTTGTGTTTAAAGTAATATGATCCTATGTCAAACCGAAGCATTGTGCGCTTGTAGTATATTTTTGTAAAACATATAATTTCTATTTAATTCTTCTAAAAAATAGAACCATGAGCCAAAAGCTTAATTATTTACACCTTCACCACTTTTGGTTTGTCGCAAAAGCCTTGAGTTTGACCAAAGCATCCAAACAGCTTCATATTTCACAATCCGCATTGTCTTCGCAAATTAAACAAATCGAAAGCCAGTTAGGACAAGAACTATTTATTCGCGAAAACCGAACGCTTAAATTAACTGAAAATGGTGAAATCGCTTTACGCTACGCTGAACGTATTTTCAGCTTAGGCGCTGAAATGATGAATACACTCCAAAATAATGATATTCATCGGGTGCAGGCCCTACGAATTGGTTCAGTGTCTACCTTATCAAGAAATTTTCAAGAACGATTTTTATGGCCTATTTTAGGCCGCCCAGAAACCAAATTAACCATTAAATCAGGGAGTTTAAAACAATTACTCAAAGAACTTGAACGCCACCAGTTAGATTTAATTTTGTCGAATAAACCCGTTTCACTCGAAGCAAGAACCCCTTTTAGTTGCCACCAAATTGCAAAACAAAAAGTATGTTTAGTTGGCCCCAATTTACCATTTCTAAATCAATTAAATTTACCTCAAGATTTATCCAAAGTTAAAACCCTAGTGCCAGGCATTGACAGCGACATTCGTAGCCAATTAAATATATTTTGCGCCAAGCACAACATAGACATTCATGTCTATGCCGAAGTTGACGACATGGCCACTTTACGTTTGTTAGCTCAAGACCTTGAAGCAGTCACAATTGTCCCCGAGGTTGTTGTACAAAAAGAAATTCAATCGGGAATTTTGAAAAAATATTGCACGCTTAACGAAGTGGAAGAGCACTTTTTTGCAATCACAGCAAAACGACATATTCAACATTCAGCGCTACAGTCGTTACTCAAAGAACTCATTGAGAAAGCAACTTTGCACAGCTCTGAGTCTAATGAGTAAGCGTCATCCATTTTGTGGCATTTAGGTTAGCTCTTAGATTACCTGGAACTTAACTTTGATCAAACACACTCAGTGTGATTGCAATTCACAGAGAACGTATGGTCAATTCAATTCGATGGAATCAATCGAGCCATTTTAATGACTCTGAAAGTTGGTCTACTCGTCACCCAGACAATTCACGCAGAAGCGATGCAACGCATCGGCAAGGTTTGACTGTTAATCCAAACCGCACCTTACAAACTCAATTACGGCGGATTAAACAAGAGATACACAAAGGAGCGCTTAGACAAAACGCACATCAAATCCACGCCCAATTAGCCAGGATATTCAAT
>DIYC01000047.1:0-2492 GCA_002428895.1 Burkholderiales bacterium UBA6064
AGTAGTTGTAGTATCTGATTTAAATCGTCATCTAGGTAGGTGTTCGGTGTAGCCGAAATAGGTTTTGGATTTGTTGCCTGAGTGGTTTGCTGCTGCATGTGTTTTAGATGTTTGGTTTGCTCGGGCTTTAAGCTGGCTTTTAGTTCGTGGGTGATTTCACCTACTGTTTCAACAAGTAAAGCGCCTTTTTTAATTGCATCATGACAGCCTTTGCTGTGGGTGCTGTGAATGGATCCAGGAAGGGCCATGACGAGGCGCCCCATTTCGCTCGCAAAACGAGCTGTGATTAACGACCCAGAACGCTTGGCTGCTTCAACGAGCAACACTGCCTCAGAAAGCCCCGCAATAATTCGATTTCGTTGAGGAAAAAACATCGGTCTTGGATCCGTTCCTGGGGGGTATTCACTCAGAAGAAGGCCGTTTTGGGTGACAATCTGGTGTGCTAGCTTGGTATGTATTTTAGGGTATAGTTTGTCGAGCGCGCCACCTAGTACGGCAATTGTAGGCCCGTGTGCTGCCAATGCGCCTTGATGGCTGGCGCCATCGATGCCTTCAGCGAGGCCACTGACGACGCACCAACCTTGTTTGGCGAGGTCATAAGCGAAGTCGTATGCTAGTCGTAGTCCTGTTTTTGAGGCATTTCGACTTCCTACTAGGGCTAAACTGGGGGTGTTTAATAAGTTTAGGTTGCCTTGAGCAAATAAAATGACTGGGCAGTCGGATAAATCGTATAGGCTCTTTGGGTAAAGAGGATGGCTGGGAAATAGAACCTCCCTGTTGTGGGGAGATTCTTCGAGCCACTTTGTGGTTGTTTCGATCCAATGTAAAATAGCGGGTGTAGGTTGTGGTAGCGTTTCGCCAATTGTTTGCTGAGTTGCTAATTGAAGCCGTTTTTGCTTTCGAATCTCGGGGTGTAGGGCTAGGGTGAGTGCATATTGCAATTTTTCTGGTGTTATCATGACGGTTGTAAGTTCATTCAATAGTTGTGAATCGTTGTGAGTGTTTATGTTCGATTGTGAGTGTTAAAATTTATGGCTTTACTTCCTATTTTGCGTTACCCTAACCCAAGATTAAAAATTGTTGCGCAAGCAGTCACTCAGTTTGATGATCACCTTGAGCAACTGGTTCGCGATATGGCAGAGACCATGTATCATGCTCCAGGCATTGGGTTGGCGGCGACTCAAGTTGATGTTCATCAGCGTGTTATTGTGATCGATGTCACCGAGGATCAATCGGATCTTAAAATTTTTATTAATCCCGAAATTGTTTTTTCAAGTCAGTATTTGGTGCCTTTTGATGAAGGTTGCTTGTCAGTTCCTGGTATTTACGAGGAGGTTGAGCGGCCTGATCAGGTGACCATTAAAGCGCAAAACTTGAAAGGCGAACATTTTGAAGTTGTTTGTGAGGGTTTGTTGGCTGTTTGTATTCAACATGAAATTGATCATTTAAATGGTAAAGTTTTTGTTGAATATTTGTCGAAATTGAAGCAAACACGTATTGCCACACGATTAAAAAAGCAGGAGAAATCGGTTGCCAACTGAGCGGCACTTGTCGAACCTTCCACTAAGTTCTTTGCGTATTGGTTTTGCGGGCACGCCAGAGTTTGCGCAAGTGGCCCTAGCAAGTCTGTTGGCTGCAGGTGCGCAAGTTGAGTTTGTATTTACGCAACCCGACCGGCCAGCAGGCCGAGGCATGAAGGCAAAACCTTCAGCTGTTAAGCAATTTGCGCTTGAGCATCATTTGCCTGTTTTTCAACCGGTTTCTTTAAAAAATAACACCACAGTTGCAGATTTACTGAGTGTTGGGGAAACGGGTAGCCCGATTGATGTGTTGGTGGTTGCTGCTTATGGTTTAATTTTGCCACAATTTGTTCTCGATATTCCGCGCTTTGGTTGTTTAAATATTCATGCCAGTTTGCTACCAAGATGGCGTGGTGCAGCCCCAATTCATCGTGCAATCGAGGCAGGCGACGAACAAACTGGGATTTGTATTATGCAAATGGAGGCGGGCTTAGATACTGGTGCCATTCGATTGACTGAATATTTACCGATTGAACAGACGGATACAACGCGTACCTTGCACGACAAATTGGCGCAGCTGGGTGGAAAAGCGATTGTAGAGGCTTTGTTTAAGTTGCAACAGGGGATATTGCCTTTTGAGGTTCAGTCTAGTTTTGGAGTCACTTATGCCAATAAGGTTGATAAATCGGAAGGGGTTATTGATTGGTCTTGTTCCGCGCTTCTCCTTCATCGAAAAATGAGAGCGTTTGATCCTTACCCAGGTTGTTCAACAGGCTATGCCGATGGGGTGGTAAAAGTGTTTGACCCTGAGTGGGTTGACACGGCTTTTAAGCAGCCTTGTCAGCCTGGTACAGTTTTGTCTGTCGCTCATGATGGGTTGGTGGTTCAAACAGGGCAAGGTGCAATTCGGATTGGTAGTTTACAAAAACCCGGAGGGCGACGTTTGCCTTCTTATCAAGTTGCTCTGAGTTT
>DIYC01000047.1:2701-16443 GCA_002428895.1 Burkholderiales bacterium UBA6064
TCAACCTGGGATTTGTTTTGGGTCGTATTAAACCGCAGCTTTGCGATCAGTTATTAAAAGCCACTGAGGCGATTGGTTGGGTTATACGCCATGAATTGCCCCTAGAACAAGCGTTAGCGCGCGTGCTTGCCAATGTTGTTGACGAAAGTTCCCGAGGTGCGATTACTGATTTGTCTTTTTATGGTTTAAGATCCTATGGGCGAGGTCTTGAGTTGGTGCGAGCCGTTTCTTCAAAGTCGCGAATTAAACCAGTATTTTTAGAAGATTTTTTGGCTTTATGTTGTGCGTTGTTGAGCGATCAATCTGAAACTAAATATTTGCCGTACACTTTGGTTGATCAGGCTGTTTATGCCAGTCAATCGCATGCACAGCTTCATCGTGCGCAGGGTTTTGTGAATGCATGCTTGCGTAACCTATTACGCCAGTTGCCAGCGTTTTTGGCGAAAGTGAATCAATCTTTAGTGGCTCAGTGGAGTTTTCCGTTGTGGTGGATCAACAAAGTGCAGCAGGAATACCCCGATCATTGGCAGTTAATTCTTGAGCAAGCCAATGAACATCCGCCGATGGTGTTGCGTGTGAATCGTCGGGTGTGTGATGCGTTAACTTATCAAAAACGATTACATGAGCATGGCTTGCATTCGCTGTCACTGGGGGTGCAGGGTGTGTTGTTGTTTAAACCGGTTTCTGTGGAGCAGTTGCCTGGTTTTAGGCAGGGGCATGTGTCTGTTCAAGACTCTGCGGCGCAAATGGCTGTTCCGCTTTTAAACCCACAGCATGGTCAACGTGTGCTAGATTGTTGTGCGGCTCCTGGGGGTAAAACGGGGCATCTTCTTGAATGGGCCGACATCGATTTGCTTGCTTTAGATAGCCAGGCTGCTCGGCTTGAAAAGGTGCATGAAAATTATGTGCGTATTCAGCCCACTTTGGGTGCAAGTCATCGTTTTCAAGCCAGTGCAGTTCGGGCTGAGGACGTGGATCGGTGGTGGGATGGCCAAGAGTTTGATTTAATTTTGGCAGATTTGCCTTGTTCAGGTTCGGGTGTGGTGCGACGTCACCCTGACATTCGGTGGTTGAGGCAGCCAGGCCAATTAAATGACTTGTCGCAAATTCAACACACAATTTTAGATTCGCTTTGGTCTACTTTGAAACCTGGCGGTACACTTTTGCAGGTGACTTGCTCAATTTTTGCTGAAGAGGGCCGCCTGTTGACTGACGCATTTTTAGCCAAGCATGCTGATGCGAAATTATTACCCACTTCACTTGGCGTTACTTTACCTGTTCGAAATGATCTGGATGTTCAGGGTGGTTTAAAATCCCCTCGTTATGGACTTTCTCCAGATGGGTTTTCTTTTGCGCTGTTCAACAAAGCGGTTTTAAATTGAGGCCGTTTCAGGTGAGTTTAGTTCGTTGGATTTTTGGGTGCTTAAGATTCAAATGCTGCTTAATCTCGGCTTTTTGGCTTGTGCAAACCAATTTGGCTTTTGCTGAGCCTAATTCGATTGCAGCGGTTAAGTCGGTTCGCTTGATTTCGGTCTTGCCACAGCCGAATTTGAATTTACAGCCAGGTTGGTCTTTGTCTGCTGAATTTGATATTTTTCTGGGCTTTAAGCTTCAAGAAGCAGCAGAGCGTGGTTTGCCACTTAATTTCTCGGTTGATTTTCAATTAATTCAACAACGTTGGTATTGGTCTGATGCGCGTGTTGTCACTAAAAGTTTTCCGATTTCTTTGTCTTATCATGCATTAACTCGAACGTATCGTTTGCAGCATGCTGAGGATGTTTTGGTATTTTCGTCGCTTAACGATGCAATTGCTCGCATGTCTGTTTTAAGCAATTGGTTGGTGATACGTAAAGATCAAATTGAAATGGGTAAAAAGTACTTGGCTAAAGTACGCTTTAGTTTAAACCTAAGTGAAATGCCGAAGCCGTTTCAAGTGAATGCATTGACGAATAGCCAATGGGATCTTTCTTCAGGCTGGGTACAGTTTGATTTTTTGCCAAATAACGAGGAGTTAGGGTGAGTTTTGGTTTTGAAAATACCCGTGGAATTCGTTATGCCTTAGTTATTTTAGCTGGCTTGGGCGGGGTGTTGTTGTTTGTCTTGGCTTCGGCCTCAAATAACACGAGGCTATTTGAAGAAAACTTCCCTTTGCTAATCACTTTAAATGGTTTAATTGCAACCGGTTTGTTTATCGTTTTAATGTTGTTGGTGTTTCGTCTTTATCGACGTTACCGAGCTAAGGTATTTGGTTCGCGTTTAATGTTGAGAATGTCGGTTGCATTTGCATTAATGGGTTTGTTGCCTGGATTGGTTCTGTATGTTATTTCGGTTCAGTTTTTGGCGAAAAGTATTGATAGTTGGTTTGATGTTCGTGTCGATGGAGCGCTTGAGCAGGGTTTAAAATTGGGTCAAATTGCATTAGACAGTTTAATGGATGAGTTGAGCTTAAAAGCGCAATCAATTTCGTTGGAGTTGTCGCGTGCTAGCCAAAGTGAGCAGTTGCTCGATTTACCTAGATTGCGTGATGCTGCCAATGTCCAAGAGCTTACTTTACTGACAGAAACAGGCCAAGTGATTGCCAATTCGAGTGGTCAGTTTAATACCTTGTTGCCTAGTTTGCCGACACAGATGATGTTAAGACAAGCCCTGATGACTCGGCCTTTTAAGCAAATTGAACCAGACCCAGAAAATCCAAATCAGGGCTTAAGAATGCGCGTTGTGGTACCGGTAACGCCTCCTTTGACTAGTTTTAATCAGGGGCAACGTTATATTCAAGTGTTGCAGCCTGTGCCCGATAGTTTGGCTGCAAGTGCGAGTGAAGTGCAGGCTGTGTATCGAGATTATCAAGAATTGTCTTTGTCGCGTTCGGGATTACGTAAAATTTATGGCATTACTTTAACATTGGCCTTGTGCTTAACTGTTTTTGTTGCGTTTGCAGCTGCGTTTTTTGTTTCATCCAAAATGGCTGCGCCGTTGCTGTGGTTGGCTGAGGGTACCAAAGCGTTGGCTAAAGGAAACTTTAAGCCGATGGATCCTGTTCATGCCAATGATGAACTCAGAGAGCTCACTGATTCGTTTAATTTGATGACAAAACAGTTGTCTGAGGCGCAGCGGCGTATTAAAGTCAATCAGGCAGAATTGGCTCGTAACCATGATTTCTTGCAAAGTTTATTAAGTAGTTTGTCCGCAGGTGTCTTGGTGTTGGACAATAAATTGCGAATTAAGATGTTTAACGAGGGCGCGGTGCGAATTTTTGACCGTTCTTTGGTCGATAAAATTAATTCTCCATTAGACGATGTGGCGGGTTTGAGTGGATTTGCGATTGCTGTTCGTGCCAGTGTAGCCGAGCATCAGGCGCAAGGGATTGAAGATGAAATTTGGCAAAAGCAATTAGAAATTTCTCGTCCCCATGATTTAGAAGCGCCACCGAAGGCGGTGTTGGTTCGAGGTTCTCGATTGCCAGGTGAACATGCGGGTTATGTCTTAGTTTGTGATGATATTACGGCTCTAATCTCGGCTCAGCGAAGTTTAGCTTGGGGTGAAGTTGCACGACGCTTGGCGCACGAAATTAAAAATCCTTTAACTCCAATACAATTGTCGGCAGAACGTTTGCAAATGAAATTGGCAAGTCATTTAGGTGAAGTTGAAGCGGGTATTTTGCAACGTGCAACAACAACGATTGTGAATCAAGTGGATTCACTGAAAAAGTTGGTGAATGATTTTCGTGATTATGCACGCCTGCCACCTGCTAAATTAAAACCACTCGATTTAAATGAGTTAGTCGTTGATGTGTTGGCGTTGTATGGTGTTCATGTGGGTTATCCTGATCCAGAAGAATCAAAATTTGTGACGCAGTTGGCAAAAAACCTGCCGATGTTTATGGGGGATGCGTCACAACTGCGTCAGGTTATTCATAATTTACTGCAAAATGCGAGCGATGCCTGTGTTGAGGTTGAACATCCCGAAATTGTGGTGAAAACGGAAGAAATTTTTCATACTGATAAATATTCAGATGAGGCAAGTAAGCCGGTAGCGATAAAATTAAGTGTATTAGATAATGGTTCAGGTTTTGGTGAGGATTTATTGGCCAGAGCATTTGAGCCTTATGTGACAACCAAGGCCAAAGGTACTGGTCTTGGTTTGGCTATTGTGCGTAAAATTGTTGACGAACATAAGGCTAGAATTCTTATACGAAATAGAACAAATGCAGCAGGTAAAATTTTAGGGGCTTCAGTCGAGCTTACGTTTCCCCTTTTGCGTGATCAAGCAAGTACAATATAATTTATTAAGTGGCCTTTAACACATGGAAATTTAGAGAATATGGCAACTATTCTTGTTGTAGATGATGAAATTGGAATTAGAGAGCTACTATCAGAGATTCTCGGCGATGAGGGACATGTCGTTGAGTTGGCTGAAAATGCGAATCAGGCGCGGCAACTGCGTGAGTCTGCAAAACCAGATTTGGTGTTGCTTGATATTTGGATGCCAGATACGGATGGCGTTACTTTACTAAAAGAATGGGTGGTGCGTGATCAGCTTTCTATGCCGGTGATCATGATGTCAGGCCATGCTACGATTGATACTGCCGTTGAAGCTACTCGAATTGGGGCACTCGATTTTCTTGAAAAGCCTATTTCACTGCAAAAATTATTAGGTGCTGTTGAAAAGGGTTTGGCTCGCGGTCAAATGGTGCAATCAGCCAAGGCTTTAATGGCTTCGCAAAAAAATGCCTCGCTAAGCGTGGTCGGTGGTAAAGGCAATACTGCGATTCAGTTTCAACAAGCTTCGGGTCAAGATGAATCGCCTTTGGGTTTGGCTTTGGCTGAGCTAGAAAAAGTTAATTTTGATTTACCACTTCGAGAAGTGCGAGACGAGTTTGAGCGTATTTATTTTGAGTATCATTTGCGACTTGAAAATGGCAGTATGACGCGGTTGGCTGAAAGAACAGGCATTGAGCGCACTCATTTGTACAGAAAATTAAAACAACTTGGCGTTGAAGTGGGGCGAGCTGCGCGGAATAAACAGGCTTCATGAAAATTATTATCGTTGGTGCTGGGCGGGTAGGTTCAAATTTGGCAGAAAGTTTAGTGTCTGAGCACAACGACATTACGTTGATTGACCCTGAACAAAGCGTTTTATCCAACTTGCAAAATCGATACGATCTTCGAACGATTCAAGGTAATGGGATTTTACCTAAAATCTTAAAAGAAGCGGGCGCTGAAGATGCCGATATGTTGGTAGCCGTTACGCGTAGTGATGAAACCAACCTGGTTGCTTGCCGAATTGCTGCTTGTATGTTTAATTTGCCTCGACGAATTGCACGTGTTCGTTCTTCTGAACTTGCGGCTCAGGCTGAAGTTTTGGGTGATGATGGGTTTAATGTGAATCATGTCATTTGTCCCGAGCAATCGGTTTCTGCTCAAATTGAACGTCTGATCGAATTTCCCGACGCGTTACAGGTGCTTGAATTTGCTGATGGGGCAATCACTTTGGTATCTGTTCGAGCGGTTGCAGGTGGTGCTTTGGTTTCGCAGGCTATAAACAACTTAAATAAACATTTACCTAACGTTAATGTTCGAATAGTGGCTTTGGTTCGCGACAATAAACATTTAAATATTGACGCACATTCACGAATTGAGCCTGGTGACGAGGTGTTTTATTTATCTGCAACTAAAGATGTTCAGTTGGTCATGTCTGAATTGCGACGAGTGTCTCGACCTGTTGCAAAGGTGATGATTGCAGGGGGTGGCAATATTGGTTTAAGGGTTGCCAATCGATTGGAAAAAAATTATCAGGTCAAACTGATTGAGTTTAATCGTCAACGTTGCGAAGAGCTTACTCATCACGTGCAATCAAACACTTTGGTCTTGTATGGCGATGCAACCGATGAAGATTTATTAGATCAAGAAAATGTGCAAGAAGTCGATACATTTATTGCATTAACTAATGATGATGAAAATAATATTATGTCGGCTTTATTGGCCAAACGAATGGGTGCTCGGCGTGTGATTTCATTAATTCAGCGTAAGGTCTATGCTGACTTGGTTCAAGGTGGTCAAATTGATATTGCTTTAGCACCTTCAAATGCAACATTAAGTGAGTTGTTACGACATATTCGTCGTGGCGATGTGGTGGCAGTGCATCGGCTTCGCCGTGGTGGTGCCGAAGTCATTGAAATGGTGGTTCATGGTGATGCGCAATCTTCTCATGTGATCGGTAAACCTTTGGCTCATGTTAAGTTGCCTAAGGGAGTGGTAATCGGCGGGATAGTGCGTGATAAGCAAGTGCTGATGCTGGGTGATGAAGAGCAAATCGAGTCGGGGGATCATGTGATTTTGTTTGTTGAAAATCGTCGTTTGGTTCCTGAAGTTGAAAAATTGTTTCAAGTCAGTGTTGCCTTTTTATAGGTTGCTGCGTTTATGCTTCGTGCTTTGTTCCCTGTTTTAGCCGTTCTTAGTTCTATTCTTACCGTTTTTTCTTTGACTTTTGTTGTGCCGATTATTTTTGCGTGGTGGGCACAAGAGCCAACGCTGAGTAGTTTTATCTGGGGTTTCGCGATTACCTTTTTGTCGGGAGTAGGTGGCTATGTTCTCACTCGGCCTTTTCACCGCGAACTTAAAATACGAGATGGTTTTTTACTGATTTCCCTGGTTTGGTCGGTTTTACCTGCATTTACTACGATCCCATTACTTATTTATATGGGTGAATTGTCCTTTACCGATGCTTATTTTGAAATGGTTTCTTCTTTAACCACAACAGGAGCAACGGTATTCAGCAATTTAGATGGCTTGCCAGGTAGTATTAATTTGTGGCGTTGTTTTTTGCCATGGATAGGCGGTTTGGGAATTGTAATTTTTGCGGTTTCGGTGTTGCCTTTGTTGGGCGTGGGTGGTTCACAAGTGTTTAAAGCAGAAACGACTGGGCCAATTAAAGACAATAAACTTGCTCCGAGAATTACTGAAACGGCAAGATTATTGTATTCAACCTATTTAATTGTGTCGATTGCTTGTTTATTTAGCTATAAATCGGCAGGAATGTCTTGGTTTGATGCTTTTTTGCATACGGGTACAACCGTATCGTTGTCTGGTTTTTCGTCGCACGATGCCAGTTTTGGCTATTGGAATTCGCCTGCAATTGAAATGGTTGCAGTCACTTTTATGTTGCTTGCAGCCATTAATTTTTCAACGCATTTTAGTGTTTTGCGAAGCCGGTCATTTAAGCCTTATCGAAAATGCCCAGAAGCTAAATGGACAATCGTGTGCATCTTGGTTGCTGTGATTGTTGGGGCTTTTTATTTAGTTGAGAAGGGTATTTATAATAGCTTTACTGAATCTTTTCGGTTTGTGTTATTCAACACGGTTTCTGTAGCGACCACGGCTGGTTTTGCTAACACAAATTATGATCAATGGCCTATTTTTGTCCCTTTGCTGATGATTTTTTTGAGCATGTTTTGTTCTGCTGCTGGGTCAACGGGAGGGGGCATTAAAATGATTCGCGCCGTGTTGTTAGTTAAGCAATCGTTGCGTGAGGTTTCTAAAACTTTACACCCTAGGGCAATTAACCCAGTTCGTATTTCTGACGCTCCAGTCAATCATCAAATTATTTATGGCGTGTTGGCTTTCATGTTGATGTATGGCGCAACGATTATTTTTATTACTATGTTGTTGGTGTTTTCTGGTTTAGACGCAATTTCTGCCTTAACGGGAACGATCGGGATGATTAACTGTATGGGCCCAGGGCTAAATCTGTTGGGTCCTGCTAATAATTTTTCTGTGTTAACCGACTTTCAAACTTGGTTGTGTTCGTTGACAATGATTTTGGGTCGAGTTGAGTTATTCCCAGTGCTTGTTTTATTGACGCCTGAGTTTTGGCGTAAATAATACACAGTTAGGGTTTTCTTAATCTTGGCCTGAACGGAATGGGTCGTTCATCTAGGCTGTCTTCAAACATTAGTTCTGTGAATATGCCGCGAATTGGAATTTCAAAGGTACCTCGGTCAAAACTGTTTTCAGCTATGCCATCGCCAATTAGATCGCCGCGACCAATTTCTGCGAGTGCCGCACCAAGTTCCATTGAGCCTTTTTGTTTTAGGCTATTGCGCAGGTTAGGGTAAGAAAATTCAGAGTTATTTTCGGGGCTGTGGTTGTGATCCTCAAGCGATGAGTTGTCGGTTGGAGTTGATGAACTTGGTTGTTTGAGTTGCGATTCTTTGGGTTCAGCTTTGCCAAGTTGGGTGCTATTTCCAAGTTGTGAGCCTTGTAATTGTTTATCGTGTAAATCAAGTGAAAAGGCTTGAGTGGAACAAACCACTAGCCAGGTGGCTATTCCTAGTTGCTTGATTTTATGCATGATTCTTTCTCGTTAATAATACCTTCACATTCTATAACAACTTTTGAAAATTAGCACATCTAGAATGTGAAATCATCTGTAGTGAAATTATATTCAAGTCGAGTTAAATTTTAATCATTCAAGTCAATTGCTTAGGTGATTGCAGGAGTGGTGGGTAAATTCAAACTTTTTCGGTATTGAATTGCTGTCGCAATGTGTTTTTTTTGAATAAGTTCCTCTTCCTCAAGATCGGCTAGAGTGCGTGCTACTTTGCATACGCGGTGTATAGCTCGGCTGGAAAGATGATTTTTGTGAGCATAATTGAGCAGCAGTTTTTCTGCATTCAGCTCTGGTTTACAAAACTCCTGAATATGTCGAGTGGTCATTTCGCCGTTGAGGCAGTCTTGACGTTGTAATTGAATTTTGCGTGCCTTTAATGCTTGTTGAAGAAAATCTGCACTGGTTAATGAAGGCTGGCTGTTAGGTTGTACCAGTTGATTGGCTGGGATTGGATTTACTTCGACAGAAATATCGAGTCGATCAGCCAATGGTCCTGATAGTTTAGATTGGTATCTGCGGATTTGTTCGGGTGAGCAAAAACAAGGTTTGGTGGGGTGCCCCAGCCAGCCACATGGGCAAGGATTGTGTGCGCAAACCCATAAAAAGCGGGCAGGGAACGAGGCTTGATTTCCCGCTCGAGAAATGTTTATTTTGCCAGTTTCAAGTGGTTCTCTGAGTGCTTCAAGACTTCTACGATCAAATTCAAGAACTTCATCGGTGAATAACACTCCATGATGCGCCAGTGTAATTTCTCCCGGTGTTGGAGGGTTTCCCCCGCCAATGAGTGCTGCCATTGAGGTGCTGGGGTGTGGATTTCGGAATGGTCGAATTTGAGAAACGTGATGCGCCTCATTTTTTAGACTACGAATAGCAGAAAGTTCAAGTGCTTGCTCAAAGGGTAATTCAGGAATTAAGCCACTAAGTCGGCGAGCTAGCATTGATTTTCCGCTTCCAGGTGGGCCGACTAAACGAATATGATGTTGGCCTGCTGCAGCCACGAGTAAGGCATATTTGATTGTCTCATGACCAATGACTTCAGACATGTCAAATTCAAACTGTGGAGCTGTATTGATCTGTAGGGTATGTGTGCTGCTGTTGATGGGCAGCAAGGGCTCACCATAACCAACCAAGTGGCTTGCTGCCTCAAGAAGTGTTTTAGCGCCATAAATTTCAATATTGGGTATGGCTTTGGTGCTCATGGCATCTTTAATGGGCAGCATTAATTTTAAAGTGTTTGATTGCCTAAGTGACTCTTTACGGGCTGCCACTGCAATTGCAAACGGGCTTCTGGCGGCGGTTAATTCTCCTGATAAAGACAACTCTCCAGCAAAAAACCAGTTTTCGAAGTGGGCGTTGTTCAGTTGACCTGAAGCGCTGGCAATGCCTAGGGCTATTGCCAAGTCGAAGCTGGCACTGCCTTTTGGCAAATCAGCAGGTGCCATGTTGACGGTAATTCGTTGTGTTGGAAATTGAAAACCGCTATTGATGAGTGCGGATCGAACCCTTTCTTTGGATTCACGAATTTCTGTATCGGCTAAGCCTACAATGGCAAATGAGGGCATGCCCGCAGAAATGTGCACTTCAATGGTGACGGGGATGTGCTTGATTCCTACAAAGGTGAGGCAGTTCAGTTTGGCCAGAGGCATGGTATTGACCTGAAAGAGTAGAAATTTTATTCTCTCAAATCATTACTAAATCCCCAAGTATCACTATAAATAGTGGTCTATATGTAGCTATTTTGAGACGTTTTGTTGCTCAAATTGGTGTATCCGTTTTTCTAAAATACGAAGTTTTTCTTGTAATTTTTCGAGTACTTTTTTTTGTGTTTCAAATTCCTCGAAGGTGACAAAATTGAGTTCTTCAAGTTTTGTTTTAATTAATGTATTTAAAGGATTTTTTAAGTTTTGTAAGTTATTTTGATCTAGAAAATCGGAGATGCTTTTTTGGATTTGTTTAAAGTGAGTTGTTGTCATTTGAGGCAGCTTTTAAAAGAGGCTCTAAAAGAGAGCAAATAAAAATATTGCATTGCACAAAACCAGTGCTTTGGTTAAATTTTATCAGTGATCAAAGAATAGTGTTGCACTTTAATTTAAATGCAACCCTAAATTTGGGTTTGTTTAGAAACGCACTTTATTTGGGAGAATGAGATGATTCATCGTTCATGTTTAAAAAGTTTAGTTACCGTGTCCTTGTTGGGTTTGATGTCTGCGTCGCAAGCCGAGGTGACTGCATCTGCAAATGTCTCGTTAACTTCAGATTATCGGTTTCGAGGTGTTTCGCAAAATATCAACTCAGCTGGGGTAGATGCTGAACCGGCTTTACAGGGTGGTTTTGATCTTGAGTTTGGAAATGGATTTTATTTAGGCAATTGGAACTCGAATGTAAGCTTTGATGGATCCACCTTAGAAATGGACTTTTATGGTGGTTATGCTGCTGAAGTAGGTGAGTTTAATTATGACTTAGGCGTTTTATATTATTACTATCCAGGTCAAAATGAAACCAATGACAATGCTGCCGGTTCTGACGATGTGGATACTTTAGAGCTTTATGGATTTTTGGGCTACCACGGTTTTACTTTGGGCCTGGCTTATACCATTTCGGATGATTATTTTGGTACAGACAATCAAGATGGCACTACCTATCTAACATTGTCTTATGATCACAGCTTTACGGATAAGTTATCGTTGACTGCACGCATTGGGCAGACTTCCTATCAGAATGAAGCAGCATTTAATGCATCGACTGAAGGTGATTATGTCGATTATTTAGTAGGTTTGAATTATAACTTTGCAGGTTTTGATTTTGGCTTAAGCTATGTTGACACCGACATTGAAACGAATGCGGCACTTGGGTCTACGCGAAATAATCTGAACGATGGCACTGTTATTTTTTCAGTGGGTAAATCATTCTAATGAATCAGTGTGCGCAGTGCTTTTGTTTAAAAGCACGTTTGTATTTTGTTCTGTAAAGGAGTTTTTGATGAAATTAATTTCGGCGATTATTAAGCCGTTTAAATTGGATGAAGTGCGAGAGGCTTTATCGGCCATTGGTGTCCAAGGCGTTACGGTGACTGAAGTGAAAGGGTTTGGTCGTCAAAAGGGGCATACTGAATTATACCGTGGCGCTGAGTATGTTGTTGATTTTTTACCTAAAATTAAACTTGAAGCAGCGGTTGATGATTCGATGCTTGATAAAGCAATTGAAGCGATTGAAAAGGCAGCCAGAACAGGAAAAATTGGCGATGGCAAAATTTTTGTGTTCGACTTGCACAGTGTAACCAGAATACGAACAGGTGAGACTGGTAAAGACGCTCTGTAATGTCTAGAGTGTTCTTTTGTTTGAGATGATCATTTAATTAGTGTGATGTTTAAATCAATAATTGAGGCGACTATGATTCCAATTCAATCGATTTTACAAGGTGGGGTATTGGCTGCTTTGTGGATGTTTTCTTCACAACTCTTGGCTCAAGGAGCTGATGTGGCAGCTATTGCTCCGGTTGTTCATGCAAATGAGGCAAATGCCACGTTTATGATGTGGGCGACTGTTTTGGTCACATTTATGGCAATTCCTGGTTTAGCCTTGTTTTATGGTGGTTTGGTTCGGTCTAAAAATGCGTTGTCTGTGTTGATGCAAGTATTTATGGTGTTTAGTTTAATTGTTCTTCTTTGGGCAATTTATGGTTATTCACTGGCTTTTGGTGGTGGGGATAATCCGTTTTTTGGAAGTTTGAGTAAAGTATTTTTGTTGGGTGTCACCATGGATTCGGTGGTGCCTACGTTTACTCAGAATGTGTTTATTCCTGAGTACCTTTTTATTACTTATCAATCAACGTTTGCAGGGATTTGTTGCGCGATTGTTGTTGGGTCTTTTGCGGAACGTATCAAATTTAGTGCAGTGCTTGCATTTATGGTGATTTGGTTTACGTTCAGTTATATTCCGATTGCCCACATGATTTGGGATCCTGCTGGTTTTTTGAAACAAAATGGAGGTGTAGGGATTGATTTTGCGGGCGGTAACGTGGTGCATTTAAATGCAGCTATGGCGGGTTTGGTAGGGTCATACTTTGTTAGTAAGCGAATGGGTTATGGTCAAGAAGCGATGCCACCACATAATTTAACGTTCACGATGGTGGGTGCGTGTATGTTGTGGGTGGGTTGGTTTGGTTTTAATGCGGGTTCAAATTTAGAGGCATCGGGTAGTGCGTTTTTAGCTTTTATTAATACCATGCTGGCCGCTGCGGCTGCGGTTTTGAGTTGGTCTGCCGCTGAAGCTCTATTTCGTGGTAAGGCCTCTATGCTGGGTGCAGCCTCAGGGGCGGTGGCTGGCTTGGTGGCGATTACTCCAGCGTGCGGTAACGTAGGTCCTATGGGTGCAATTGTGATTGGTTTGGTATCGGGCGTGATTTGTATGTGGGCAGTTTCAAAATTGAAGAAAATACTGCGTGCTGATGATACATTGGATGTGTTTGGAATACATGGAATTGGTGGTATTTTGGGAGGTCTTTTGTTGGCTTTTTTTAATGCGCCAGAATTGGGCGGTCAAGCTCCAGCTGGGTATTCAATGATGACACAGTTTTTTATTCAGTTAAAAGATATACTCGTGACGGCATGTTGGTCGGGCGTTGTGTCAGTATTTGCCTTTAAATTGATTGATTTAACTTTGGGTCTGCGTGTTAAAGAAGAGGCTGAGCGTGAGGGCTTAGACATTCATTCACACGGTGAGCGTGCTTATAATGATTAAGCGCTAGAAGTTGACTGATCTCGTATCCTGAAACTGAAACCTAAAAAGTTTCAGTTTTTTTAAATGAACCGTATTGCGTTTCAAGCCAGTGTTTATAGGTTTCGTCAGACACCTGGGTCACCCAGTCTTGATTGTTAAGATACCAAGTAATTGTTTTTTGAATGCCAGTGATAAAAGTTTCTTGGGGTGACCAGTTTAATTCACTACGTATTTTTTCAGCGTTAATTGCATAACGTCTATCGTGTCCTAGGCGATCTTTGACAAATGTAATTTGTTCACCGTAACTTGAATGGTTTGGTTTGGGGCGAATTTTATCTAGAGTTTGGCAAATCGTTTGCACCACTTCTAAATTGGTTTTTTCTGAATGGCCACCAATGTTATACGTCTCGCCGATTTGACCCGATTCAAGTACTTGAAAAAGAGCACGAGTGTGATCTTCAACAAACAACCAATCACGAATTTGTAAGCCGTCCCCGTACACGGGTAATGGTTTGCCAAGCAGCGCATTTTGAATCATTAACGGAATCAGTTTTTCCGGAAAATGAAACGGTCCATAATTATTTGAACAGCGGCTGATTCTCGTGGGTAGTCCATAACTATTGTTGAACGCCAAC
>DIYC01000047.1:16577-17597 GCA_002428895.1 Burkholderiales bacterium UBA6064
CAAAATGATAAGGGCCATAATTGTTGCTGCAATGCGTTGTTAAAACGGGTAGTTGATAGGTGTGATGCCACGCCCGTACCAAGTGGTCACTGGCTGCCTTGCTGGCTGCATAAGGGCTATTCGGTAAATAGGGATTCGTTTCTTGAAAGGCGGGTTGGTTGGCAGTTAACGAGCCATACACTTCGTCGGTGGAAACATGTAAAAAGCGAAAGCATTGTTGTGCCTCAGTACTTAAAGTTTGGTGGTACCGACGAGTTGCTTCAAGCAATTCAAAAGTGCCTTGAATATTGGTTTGAATAAAGGCAGCTGGGTTGTGAATGGAGCGGTCTACATGGCTTTCGGCTGCAAAATGAATAATTGCTCTAGGCTGATGAGTTGCCAATAGTTGTGTAATTAATGCAGAGTCGCAAATATTACCGTGAACAAATACATGATTGGGGTTGTTTAAAACAGGTAGCAAAGTACTTAAGTGACCGGCGTAGGTTAATGCGTCTAAGCTAATAATGGTTTCATCTGAGGTTTGTATGCGTTGGCGCACAAAACTAGAACCAATAAAACCGGCTGAACCCGTTACAATTAGTGTCATGTTGAAAATGCCTTGACATGAGTTTCGATGGTGCGCAGTAATTCTTGTTTGTAGCTGGCTAATGATTGTGCCTGTGCATCTTTATTGCTCACAATCATGCTTTTGTGGTCTACGGGCCAGTCGATATTCAGCTCGTCATCGTTCCAGGCAATACAACGTTCATGGTCTTTGCTCCAGTAGTCGGTCACTTTATATTGGAAGAGGGTGTGGTCTTCGAGCGTTAAAAAACCATGGGCAAGACCTGGGGGTATCCAGAGTTGATGATGATTTTTTTCAGATAACACAACGCCTTCCCATTGGCCAAAGGTAGGGGAGTCGGGACGAATGTCTACAGCAACGTCAAAGACTGCACCACGAACAACCCGAACCAATTTACCTTGTGCTTTGGGGCTAATTTGAAAGTGTAAGCCTCGTAATACCCCTTTGGCGTTTTT
>DIYC01000161.1 GCA_002428895.1 Burkholderiales bacterium UBA6064
TGTTGCGTTGGGGTGGTTCCAAGCGTAGCGGCAAGCTGCTGCTCAGCTTCTTGCTCTTCTTCAGTGGCTGATGGGTTTGTCGCAGAAGACGTCACCACAGGCTCTGAAATAGGTAATATTGGCGGTGGCAGTGTGGGCTGCTGTGCTTGCGTTAATGTTTGCGAAGTTGTGGAATTACTTTGAATAACGGCATTCGCCGATACGGTCATAATCGCTAAGCCACTGCTTGAAAGGCCATCGACCGGATCGGCAAGCAACACCGTACCGACATTGGTTTTGGTCAATTGCGTAAACTGATTTAAAAAAGCTGCTGCTTCGATCAATCGAAAATTTTGTGGCACTGTTAACGTACCACCAGATAGATTAATTAACTCTAAACGACCACCCCGAGTTAAAGTGCCTGCTACCTTTAAAAAATCAAAATCAATACCCGCTTGCTGACCATTGCCTATCAATTCAAAACGACTCACTGAATCGGCGCCTAAAGTCATATTGCCGTTAACAGTCAGTTGTCCTGCCGAATTACCGATCGATAAAATTGAAGTACCATTTAACGTCACATTACCATTAATCACGCCTTTGCCAGACAAAGTGACGTTGTTTAAATTTAAATCGCCCAACAACGCCCCACCATTGCCTAAACTGATGTTACCCGCATAATTGACAGATTGATCATTGCGAATACCAAAACAAGGTTTGCTGCAATCTAAAGGGGTTAAGCTATTTGCAACACCATCCAAAATAAAATTGCTTGGCGAACCATACTCTAAGGGCGTCGTGGTAATTTCTAAAAACTCATCGTATTCAAAAATTGCCACTAAAGCAGCAGGCAATCGGCCAAAAGTAAAGGTAGGCTCGCCACCATTTAAATTGGCACTCACATACCCGTCAGGCCGAATAGAAACCTGATTACCCAAAGCGTTAACCTGAATACCCGAGCCAATATTCAGAGTGTTTGGTTGGCCAAACCCTGTTGGCGAAGCTGAATCGCCTGGAATAAAATTAGACGCTAAAATGGCATTGCCTTGATTGCTGGAACGAATTTCACCTACACCGTTTAGTGTCGCCACTGCAGTTTGCGAATTGCCTTCCACAAAAACAACATCGTAGCCCGACAAACTAATTTGGGCATTGTTTAAGCTAGTCAGCGTACCTATTCCAGGGTCAGAATAACCCAGCATCATTGCAGCGCCACTGAATAGATCAAATTTTCCAGACAAGCTAACCCCTCGAAAATTGACTAGCGCATCATCAATCACAATCATTCGATTACTTTCCGTATTCAGACTACCACCCTTTACCGTCAAATCTTCAAAAGCAACAATCGATCCTTGTGCAAATGGGTTAACAGAAGTGGCTTGATTTTCCCAAGTACCGCTTAAGCCCAAAAAACCGCCATTGTTTCGAACCACTGAACTATTGATTAATTGATTGGTAATTTGATTGCCCTTTAAACTAACTGCTGCCTGTGGACCATTGGCGATCAGCACGCCAGGATTAAAGATCAATTGATTGGCCTCGACAGACACTAAGCCACGATTTGAAGTCACTTTACCTGCAAGATTGACTGTGCCCACCAAACCAGGACTAGACCCTGGCATGAACTGAGAATCGTAATTGCTTATGCTTAAAACATCTTCAAAATCAGGAACATTGGCAACTAATGTGCTGCCTGAATTTAATGTGCTAATGGGCACGCCCGCGTCTGCAACAATGTCAACAACAGAACCAATCGATAAAGTAGCGTTGTCTAACACATCGTTTTGAATGCGAGAATCAAAACCTTTGGCGATCACTTTTAAACCAATCTCGCCTGGTAAAAAAGGACTTGCTGATAAATTCATTGGGTTAAGCTGACCACCCAAAAAAGTCACATCTAAAACTGCACCCGCTTGAAAAATTCCGGGTATCAAGTTTTCATGCGCATTAGGGTCTGGGTTACCATTAAGAACCAATTCAGCGCCTAATTCCGTTTTAAGCGTAGCGCTTAAATCAAATGAACCGATGGTATAAGGATTTAAAATAAGGCGTCCATTTGAACGGATGATTAAATCCGTCAATAAAACATCAACCACCTGCGTTAAAGTATTCGAACCCTGGTTTGGTGTTGTTAACAAATGAACAAAACTCACATTCGAGTTAATATCAAGCAAATCAACCCTAAACTCACCGTTGCTGCTCATTCGATTAACGCCTTGTGGCAACAAAAATTCAACACCAATCCCGCTGGTTTTTATACTGCCAAAACTGTAAGGTAGACCATTACCCCCTGTGACGAAATCAACAGTAGTCACATTCGCACCAAACCGGCCATTGCCATCGACAAAAGGACTAAAGTCTAAATCAAACAACATGTTTGGAGACGCTGCATTAGGGCCAAATCTTAATCCTACTGAATTAGCGCTAGGTTGCCGTGTTGAACTTAAAACAAACGGTTTTAACATCAACAACGGAGGTGGCGAAGGTATTGAATTACTAAACAAACCATTCATCACAAAACCACTGTCTACGTTATAATTCGCAATTAATTGGGCAGCATTTAAGATGACATTCGAATTAATTTGAATTTGGTTATTCGCAGTTAATTCAAGTTTTGTACCCGGCGATAAGGTACTAAAATCAATCGGTGCATTAATAAAAATACTACCGTCAGCAATAAGTTTTAAACTGTTTGCTGCACCAATTGAAGAAGTAATAATCGGATCAACCACCGTGATATTGCCATCGCCTGTACCCGCAGTTGTCACCACCACATCGCCCGATGAACTTTGAATTGCACTGACTAGACTACTGGTTAAGACATAAGAAATAGGTGCTGCGCCACTACCGCCTGCATTAAACAAAAAAGGCCCACTCAATACTGCTGTCATTGGAGGTGGATTGCTCACAATTTCAATGTCACCTGGGTCTAACAGATACAACCCCCCGCCGTCTTTTGCATGAACATTCACCTGCCCCGTGGCTTGTAACACCTGCTTTCCTGATGTTTCAACTTGCCCACCTGTACCTGAAAGCAAGCCACCCTGCGCCGTAATCTCTCCTTGAAATTCAGTACGGTGATCGGCCCAAAGCACCACTTCACCACCATCACCCTGAATGCCAGCATTCGCAGAAATCTGTGCGTGTGTTTGCATCACGGTATAAGTCGAATTTTGCAAATCAGTTCGCTGACCTTGCCAACCCCCGCCAATGTAAGCCTGACCCCCATCACCTATGCCTGCCCCATCCGCTTGTAAAATAGCACCTTCCAATAAAGCTACCCGTTGACCTGTTACCTCAATTTGGCCCCCGCTGCCATTGGCACTACTCACGTTGATTGACCCTGCGACCAAGGCATCCCCTTGCGCAGCTTGAATACGAACCAGCCCACCTTGACCTTGCTGTGCTGTGGCGCGTACCTGCGAATTTGAAGAAACAGTAACACCCTGGGTACCCACCAATTGAACCGTACCCGCTTTACCCAATTGAACACCTGTTGCCTCGACATACCCTTGATTACCCACCAAGCTGCCAAACAATGAGGTATTTCGACCAATCATTTCACCCAAATTAATTGCTTGTGCATTGGCTTTGGCCTGCACAGTTAAAGCTAAAGTGAGGTGCTGCAAATCAACTAAAGTGACTTGATGCCCAGCTGCCAACAAAATTTCGCCCTCAGCAACAATAATGCCGTGATTTTCAATCGACGAAGCAATTAACACCGCCGAACCACCCGAATGCGTTTTAAGTTGCCCTAGGTTTTTAATCGAACCAGAGACTCCCTCTGCCGCGGTAAATTGTAAATGCCCAGCCAACAAGTCGGCNTTACTGGTAGCTAAGGTACTGGCTACAAAACCTGCTGTGTCGATCACCGCACCAGCACCGAATAAAATCCCGTTCGGATTAATTAAAAATACCTGACCATTACTTTGCAAGGTACCAAGAATTTCAGAAACTTGTTGCCCAGTGACTCGATTAAACACCGCACTCACCGCATGATCTTGAATAAATCGGGTGATTTCACCTGGGGCAATATTAAATTGCTGCCAGTTTAAAATCGCATTGGGTGTATTTCGAATTTCAAGCAATCCTCCTAAAGCTGAAGCCGAGGCTTGCCCTGCCACCACACTCATTCCTTCAGGATTAGCATACACTGCACCACTCAACATGAAGCCCAAAGCTGCAGTCAATGTAGTCAGCCGAAACTGCGGGCTACAGGGTATTTGCTCAGTTCGTTTATTCATGCGCAATTCTCACTGTTAAAGTGCCGTTGCAAAACTAAAATGCAGCATCACATCACCATGTGGCTGACTCTCCACACCCGAAACCACCCGTGCTAAATCTAAATTAATTTGTTGATTGGGAGTAAACGCAAACCGAAAGCCCGCACCAAACGATGCAATGTGCGGTTCAGACGCAACATTCACCGCCGAATTAAGTCGAACCTGCGCAGCCTCAGCAAAAAGCACCATGCGAAAACGATCTAAACTGGAATGAATTTTTTTTGACCAATTGGGGCCCAGCATTTCAAACGATTGACGAAAGCCACTGTCACCCGACAATACCCGTTCTTCAAAACCCCTGACCGAATATACCCCACCCGAGCCAAACTGCTCACCCGAGATCAAACTAAAATCGGAGAATTGTGCATCTAACTTCACACTGTAACGCCAAGTTGAAAAAACTGGCCCTGACCAAGATGCATTCAATTTAATCAAATCAAAGTTTGCATCGGCCGCAGCATTGGACAACTGATACTGCGCGGTCGAATTTTCGCCACTTTGAAAAGCGTTACGAAAATAGCCCACACTGAAGGCTTGTTGAACGTTAGGTTGCTCAGATTTAAGCAACAAGGTTAAACCCACAGGAAACGAAGCCGTATTGGGTACCAAGCTGGGGCCTGTGCCGTTCACTTGAACTTGACTCACAAATTTTTTATGTTCAAACGACAATGACAAACGCGGATCAAATCCTTGAATGCGATTCATCACGCGCGTTAAACGAAGTGTTTGAGAAGTACCGGCGCCATTAATCATTAAATTAGTACCCCCCACAGCGAGAGCACCTGCATTCACTGACGAATCATTAATCGCATACTCCAACAACGAATCTAATGCATACAACGGCATTTGATAGGTTAAGCCATACACCTTCACATCCGACCAATGCCCAGGCGAAGTCACCACTTGAAACGAACCCGAATGACCGCGCGTAAACAAATTATTATGTTGCACCACGGCACCTAAACGAAAATCACCCGTGGCATTAGTCCCGGTATTGTCTAAGGTGACAAAGCCCACTAAAGGTTCAGAATCTTGCACATTAATCGTTGCATTGACTAAACCCGGCTCATCTCCCGGCTCTAAAGCAACTTGTACAGTTCGAGCTGGGTTTTGATTGACTAAACGCAAATTTTTATCCATGTCATGGGTATTTAACAAAACCCCCTGACGCAACACATGCACTTCGCGAGTCATTTGCTCTGACGAAAAAAACTGATTGTTTTTAACTGTAATTAAATCCAACCGAGCATCTAAAATTTGTAACGTTAGCTTTGAATTAGGTGCCAACTCCTGTTCTGGAATCAGCACGCGCACCACTTCAAACCCAGCTAAGCCGTGCAACCGTTCAACCGCCTCGGTGGCTTGTCGTAATTCAGAAAACGTAATGGGCCGATCAACAAAACCCACCAATAAAGATAAGATGCGCTCGCGATCAATTAATGCTGGGCCTTCAATCTGAAAACCTGACACCACAAACGTAGGCTCCACGTATACGCGATCTACCTTAGCAGGCACTTGAACTGGCAACTCAACCTGCGATTCAGGCACTGAAGAAACTTCCTGTTCAGTGGCTAAAACAAAACCGGAAAAACAGGCAAATACAATAATCCACCCAGATTGAATAAAAATTTTCAAAGACTTGCCTTAGTAATGAAGTGATTTGAAATAGATGAGCGCTAATTAACTAACTAATACAAATACAGACCACAGATATACCTATTTCTGAGTATAAAAACCCTGATGCTAGAACACAAGTCTTTGCCTTAGCTCAGACCTGCAATTGAAATAAATACAACGTGACGTAACACGTTATACTGCCGTTCATCACCATTCAGCTACTGTTAATTATGAACACACCGCAAACTCGTCGAATTTTAGTCACCTCTGCCCTGCCTTACGCCAACGGCAGCATTCACCTAGGGCATTTGGTCGAATACATTCAAACCGATATTTGGGTACGCTTTCAAAAAATGCAGGGGCACCAAGTGCACTACATGTGCGCCGACGACACGCATGGCACCCCTGTTATGCTTAAAGCACAAGCCGAAGGCATTCAACCCGAAGCGTTAATCGAACGTGTTAGCCAAGAACACCAACGCGACTTTGCAGGCTTTCACATTGGTTTTGATCACTACTACTCCACCAACTCACCTGAAAATAAACACTATTGCGAAACCATTTACGCCGCTTTAATGGCGCAAGGGTTAATTGAGCAACGCGCCGTTGAACAATTTTATGACCCTAAAAAAGAAATGTTTCTGCCCGATCGTTTCATTAAAGGCAACTGCCCAAAATGCGGCGCAAAAGACCAATACGGAGACAACTGCGAAGCCTGTGGTGCAACCTACCAACCTACTGATTTAATCAACGCTTACTCGGTGGTGTCAGGTGTACCGCCCATTCGTAAAAGCTCAGACCATTATTTTTTTAAATTATCCGACCCGCGTTGTGAACAATTTTTACGCGCCTGGACACAAAATCAAGCCGAGTTTGAGAATCAACCCAAACACCTTCAACCCGAAGCTGCTAAAAAAATGCTCGAATGGTTGGGTCAAGTAGGTGAAAGTAAACTGGCCGACTGGGACATTTCTCGCGACGCACCTTATTTTGGTTTTGAAATTCCGAATGCGCCTGGTAAATATTTTTATGTTTGGCTTGATGCGCCAGTGGGCTACTTTGCAAGTTTTAAGCGCTATTGCACCCAACAAGGCATTGACTGCGAAGAATTTTTACGCCCCGATTCACCCTGCGAAATGGTGCATTTTATCGGTAAAGACATTTTGTACTTTCACGCCTTGTTTTGGCCAGCCATGCTTCAATTTTCAGGCATGCGCGTGCCCACTCAAGTGAATGCACATGGCTTTTTAACGGTAGACGGCGCAAAAATGAGTAAATCACGCGGCACCTTTATTACTGCCGAGAGCTATTTACAACAACACATGAACCCTGAATGGTTACGCTACTATTTTGCTGCCAAATTAAACGCCAGCATGGAAGACATCGACTTAAACTTCGCAGATTTTTCTGCACGGGTCAACAGTGATTTGGTCGGCAAATACATCAACATTGCCAGCCGCACCAGTGGTTTTTTAATCAAACTCTTTGACAGCAAAGTCAATGAGAACTGCCTAACAACAATCCGCAACTTAACCAGCGCAGACCACCAGGAAATCCGCAACGTCAAACAACACGCCGACGCCATTGCTGACTATTTTCACACGCGAGAATATGGCAAAGCCATTCGCGCCATTATGGCAGCAACCGACTCGATCAATGAATACATTGACCGCACCAAACCCTGGGACTTGGCCAAACAATCCGAACAGAAAAAAACTTTACACGAAGTATGTTCAGTTAGCCTTGAAGCCTTTCGCATTCTAACCCTTTACCTAAAGCCTGTTTTACCCGAATTAGCCCAACAAGTTGAACACCTGTTCGGCATTCAACCTTTAACTTGGGCACACTTAAACACCCCACTGACTTCAGCCAATCCAATAAAACCATTTAAACACCTTATGCAACGGGTAGATGCCAAACAAATTGAAGCGCTATTAGAAGCCAATAAACAAACCACCACTGCAGTAGCTGGCACAACAACTACGATTGCGCCCGCAACCAACAAGCCAAACACCTTAACGATTGAACACACCGAGGGGCAATACATCAGCATTGACGACTTTGCAAAAATTGATTTGCGCGTCGGCAAAGTGCTAGAATGCAAAGCGGTTGAAGGCTCAAATAAACTGCTGCAACTCACAGTCGATTTAGGCGAGGCAAGCCCCCGAAATATTTTTTCAGGCATCGCTGCTTACTACCAACCCCAAGATTTAATCGGTCAGTTAGTGACCGTAGTCGCCAACTTAAAGCCACGAACCATGAAGTTTGGCGTCTCTGAAGGCATGGTGTTAAGCGCCTCTTGCGAAAAAACCAAAACCCTTTCCGTATTAACCACATTACCCGGCGCCAAACCTGGCATGAAAATTAGTTAGTCAATCTTTCTCTAAGAAAAACATGAGCATGCACATGAAGTACACCTCACCCACTAGCGAGTTTATACAACAATTAAAAACCGAACGCCCACATCTTGAAATCGATCAACAAAAAGGCAGAGCCTTATTATGGGACAAACAAATTAACCTGGACACTCAACAACAATTTAAACAAGCTACTGTGAAACAAAAACCGTATGTGTACCAACCCGATTAACCTCTACACATTTGATTGAAAAAAGTCGGCACCCTTGATTCACAATGAACCTACCCCAAAGGCTTTCGCGAAACTATATGGCGAACCTTTTTTAAAAATCCCAGAAAACTTATACATTCCACCAGATGCACTCGAAGTCTTTTTAGGCAGTTTCGAGGGGCCGCTCGACTTACTCCTGTATTTAATCCGCAAACAAAATTTTAATATTCTCGATATTCCGCTTGCTCACCTCACACAGCAATACTTATTGTACATTGACGAAATACAAACTCGAAACTTAGAACTCGCTGCCGACTACCTACTCATGGCAGCCATGCTTATTGAGATTAAGTCTCGGCTATTATTGCCTGTCATTACCAAACCCGACGACCCAGAAACTGAAGACCCACGCGCTGAACTTGCACGGCGCCTCATTGAATATGAACAACTTAAACTAGCCGCCGAAAAAATCACCCACATGCCCACTGTTGGTCATGACTTTTGGGTAGCCCAAGCCTTTCATGACCCGTTGAGCACCCAAAATCTGCCTCAAGTAAACCCGAATGATTTACAACAAGCCTGGTTAGCTATTTTAAAACGAGCTCAACTGGTACAGCACCACACGATCACCCAAGAAGTATTGTCTGTTCGGGAACACATGGCTAGCATTCTTAGGACACTACAAACTAAACAGTTTGTAGAATTTTACGAATTGTTTAATCATGCAACTGAAAAATCAATTGTCGTGGTGCACTTTATTGCCTTACTCGAGTTAACACGCGAGTCGTTGGTTAAACTCACGCAAACAGAAGCGTATGCACCCATCTACGTGCAACTCTTATTTAAATAATAAGGAACTATTTATTCTAAAAAAATCACATACGAATTTATGCTCAACTTTACCCACTATGCCATTCATTCACTCTGAAAGCCCTTCAAAAAAACCAAAGCTTGATTTGCCTCAAGGTTTATCTCAAGAAAACGATATTTTATCCAACCCAACCCATCACGTTGCCCAATCAATTGCAGCTCACTATTTAGCACAAACACAACCGTTTTCTCCAACGACCACTTCAAATACAGTACAGCAACAGAAAACACGTCTTGTAACACCATTTGGAGAAATGCCTGATTATGAAATTAAAGGCAGTGCCACCATCGCATCCCATATAAAACCTATTGATTTAAAACAACTCAACACAATATTTACGCCTGAAATTGAGGTAACCCAATTTTGTAAATTGCTCGTTAGCATCTCGAAAATCTCAAAACTGCCACTCAAAGAAATTAGTTCTAATATTTCAAAACCGCTACTCGAAGAAATTATTTCTAATTTAAATCAACCAGAAACTCAGCAACTTGCAACAGAATATTTTTCAGAAGTACTTGAATCTGACGAAGGTGGACTTAAAGGTACTTTAAATTTAATTCGCACATCTAATATTCAACCTAAAGCTGCCAGCCTCATTTTATTAAACAAATCAATTCAACGAATTCCTCATAAAACATGGCTTGAATTAAACGATTCAGCTAAAGTACACGTTGGCTCAAAAGCACTTTATTTAAGTTTGTCTTTACAAAATGTCACCAACTCGAATCAATGTCTTGAAATCATTCGTTTTTGCTTAAGCGCACTGAATTCAAAAATTATAAACAGCCAGTACGTTGTGTACAAAAAACATTTAATCATGACAGATTACTGTAATATCGATGACGACCCTAATGAACCAAATGATAACTTTTATGAAGAGGTTATTTTCCCTCTCGGTTATAAACACTTACCTCAAATTGAACAAAACACCAAACAAATGCATAGCATTAATTTTCTGGATACAAAAGAAAGTTTTTCTTTGTTAGCTGACACCTGTACTGAACTGTACAGTTGCGAAGAATTTGCTGCCTCATTTTTGAGACTGGGTAAAGCGACTTTAGACACAAAAATTCCTCTAAAAAAAATTCTTAGCAAATTAAGTGTATTAGGATTTAAACAGCTTCAACCTCACCAAATGGATCAAGCCAATACTCTTGTAATATTTGGTAATAAAGATGACAAACAACCTCACGAAGAAAATCATGTTACTCACTATGCTGTAGGTTTGGGCAATGGCCTTTGGGCTTCAAAACGAGGCAAAGAAAACATATATATAAACCCAACACTAGCGCTAGAGCCCAAAGATTATGGAGAAATACTCGCTGTATTACTAAAAACATCTCAAGCACCTGAGCAATCCGCTGCAAGCATATTTGAAAGAATTCGTAAATCAATTCCAAGTTGTCGCAAAAAAGACAATTATATTTTTGATCAATGGAACGAATACCGGCCAAAAAATCACAACTGTGGATTAAATGATAACGATGATGATTCTGAAGATGCAGTTTTTGAACCCGTCAATTGGCCTCCATTCATTGAAACTGAATTTTACTCAGATAAATAAAACTCAAATAAAAGAAAACACGCACAAAAAAATGGCTTAATTACACCCATTTTCTCAAAACACCCTCAAACTGAGTAGTTAACTTGTTCAACTGTCAAACGCTAAAGTGGCAACCTTCCATTGAATTTCAATTTTCAATCCACACGGATGATTGTCTTTAAGAATTATATTAACGTGATGAGATTCTGCAATCCACTGTGCGATAGAAAGTCCGAGACCAGTTCCATTTTGACCTGATTTATCGGCACGGACAAAACGTCCGAATACTTTCTTCTTATCCTCATCACTTAAACCAGGCCCGCTATCAGCAATGATTAAAAGTCCATCTTGCGAAAGACTGACTAAAATTTCACCCGCTTCAGGAGTATATTTGACAGCATTCTCAAGAAGATTACTCAACAAAATACTCACTGAATGGGGATGTGCTTGAATGATCAAACACGAATTCTGAGTCTCAACTTTTAGCAAAATATTTTTAATGTATGCACGCTGCTTAATATCATCCAAACACTCAAGCAGGAGCTCTGAAAGATTTGTTGACTCCATCGATAACTCTTCATGCTGCAAGCGTGCTAATGTAAGAAGCTGCTCCACCATATGCGTAGCTCGATTAATCGAGGATTCTAAGTTTTCAAGACCTTGCTGACATTCTGGTAAGCTTTTGGTTTTTTTCAGCAGAACTTGTGTCTGGGTTTTCATTGCAGCCAACGGTGTGCGAAGTTCATGTGCAGCATGATCCGTAAATTCCCGCTCACGCTTAAAGCTATCAAATAATCTTTTAAACAGATGATTGAGCGCGACAACAATCGGCACAATTTCCTGCGGCAAAGTTTCTTGATTAATCGGCGTCAAATCATTACTGCCGCGTTGATCTACATCGGCAGAAACTTTAATCACGGGCTTAAGAACTTTGCGTACACCCACCCAAATAATAAATAGAATCACGGGCAAGAACAAAAGTGCTGGAACAATCAGTGCGATCATCAACTGAACAATTAACTCGTCACGAATATCCATACGCTCTGAAACTTCAATTTTGATTTGCTTCACAGGTTCAATAAAAACAAAAAATCGCCAGTCGTGCTGCTCAACACGATGCTGAGAAAAACCTGGTGGAGCTTCAAAGTCAGCAAAATGATCCGTGTTGGCTGAGCCTGTTGTCAGTTTATTTCCAACCCAAATCCGAAAACCTAATTTACGCTCATAGCGGTGTTGTAGATCGGGATTTTCAAGACCAAGAACAACATTCTGATTGTATTCAATTTCATGCTCAATTAATTGTAAAAGCACCTTGGCAGAATGAACGAGCTGAGCATCATAGACCTCCGAAATTTCTTCACTGGCAAATTGATGACTTAAAGCAAGCGACAACAGTATGGCAATTACAACAGGAATGCTAATCCAAGCAATTAAGTGGCTGCGTAAAGAGTAATTTTTCATTATTCGATTAGATACCCCACACCGCGCTGTGTTTTGATTAAGTCTCGGCCTAATTTACGACGTAATGACGCGACATGCACTTCGATTGTGTTGCTTTCAATCTCTTCAGATGACCAATCGTAAATACTTTCAGTGATTTTATTTTTCGAAACAATACGCCCAATATTACGAATCAGACAGTCAAAAATAGCACGCTCACGTCCTGAAAGGCTAACCACTTTACCTTCTAGTTGCAAATAACCACTAGCGGGTTCATAAGTCAAATTTTTATGCGTAATCAGTGGAGTACCGATACCATTACTACGGCGAATCAGTGCGGCACAGCGTGCCAATAACTCATCCAGATCAAACGGTTTCACCATATAATCATCCGCACCTGTATTCAACCCTTCTACACGATGACGAACAGAATCACGAGCAGTTAAAAGCAAGACTGGAGTTTGGTCTTTCTGATTGCGTAAACGAGATAAAAACTCCAAACCTGATATACCAGGCAGATTAATGTCTAGAACGATCAAAGCATAAGAGACAGTTGCCAAGGCATTCTTGGCTTCTTCTGCACTTTGTACCCAATCGGTGGCATAAGAACACCTTAAACTTTCCGCAGTGGCTCTGCCTAAATTGATATCATCTTCAATCAGTAAGACTCTCATAGAAACTGGATCTCCAAGCCATATTAAACAAATCAAACAATCAAGAAAAAAACGAAACTTGAATCACTCACGGCTTACTACTCAAATTTAAATTCTATTTTGTCCTCTCTTCAGTTTTAGAAATTGTGCTGATTTCCGATAATTTAGCTTTAATTTCTTGCCTACGTCCTGCGTCAGCAAGCTCTCGGTTAGAACGTTCTGGCGCCATCAAAGCGCGTTCAAGATACCCTCTTGCCTCTTGTTCACGATGCTCCTCGATCAAAAAATCGCCATAAAAAAAATTAGGATCAATCCCATTGGGATTCATTTGCAAAGCGATCCTCAAATGTTTTTCCGCTTCCTGATCATCACCAAACCCAATTGGCCAACCAGGCACCTGATAATACAGTGCCCCAAGAGAGGTGTGTGCAGAACCATCTAATGCGTTTTCATTAAGCTGCAACGCTTCCTCAAGTAGAACCTTAGCCTGTTTCACCGCACTAAGAGCGCCCAACCCACCTTCAATTCCTGCCTTAGTAGATAAAATAATCGCTTGCCAAATTTTGGGCTCTGCCCGAAGCTGGTTTTTATTACTCACCTGCTGCGCTTGATTAGCGAGTTTTTTGAGTTCCTCAATTTGAGTTCTTTTATCGGAAATCTGATATTTAATATGTGCCCATTCGCGTTGCAAAGATAAAATCTCCTCCATCACCACGTCTTTCAGTACATTCTGCGCTTGATTACTTTGTGTTTGTGCAGATAAATAAGCTGACTGTGGCTGTGTAGTAAACGGTTCATGCTCTTGCGCGTTCGAGATAAACGGCTTACCAAGTATGGTTAAGACCAGCGCCCCTAAAGTAAAAGTTTGTCTTTTTTTCATGCTTTTCCCTTCCCTATTCAAGTTGTAATCACTCAGGCAACAATGCATTTTAATACTCTTTTAAAGAGTCCTCTTTCTGTATTTTTTCTTTGGTTCTAGCCTTATCCGCCTCTAAAATTTCTTCGCCAATTTTCCGGTTTTTCTGAAGACCACAATCAATCAGACAAGGAAAGGTTGCATTTAAAAATGCAAAAAATCGCTCTGGCCAACCGAGACGAACCTCTCGTTGTTGTTGAATAATCGCCTTAAAGATTTTTTTTGCAACCTCTTCAGGTTCGTCGTAGCGAACACCAGTACGCTCGTTAATCTCTGCGCGTGTTCCCGTATTCATTTTCGTGCGCACAGCGCGAGGCACAATATGCGTGACAGTAATATGGGTGCCACTAAGCTCGCGCCGAAGGCTATCGGAAAAACCTTTCAAGCCAGCCTTCGCTGTCACGTAACCCGTCAGGTGAGGCAGTGGAATAAGCGCTGTCATTGATCCTATAGTAACAATATGACCCGCATTACGACGTTTCATGTTGATCAGCACAGCTTGCGAAAGCCGAATAGGGACCATCAAGTTCAAATCAATAATCGCCTTGAGATTTTGTTCTTCACAGTAATTAAAAACGTTATATCCAGCCATATTAATTAGAATATCGGGTGTATTGGCTTGAAGCTGCGCGCAAATTTTATTAAGACCAGCAACCAAGTCCCCTTCCATTTTGGAATCATGTGCAGTCACTGTTGCACCAGCTTCTTTCAACATTCGAACGAATGGAGTTCCAATTCCGCCAGTACCGCCAGTGATGTAAACAAACTTACCTTCCAAAGTGCCTTTAAACAGCATGATCATTTGCTCCGTTGTGGGCAATAGCACGCAGCACATTTGCAAACAGGCGAAACGTGTTTTGTGCGACTTCGATAATTGCCTTTTTGTCTTCAGGGTCGGTGATTTTGTTGATTATCCCCTCAAAAAATTGCATATGAGAAATATCTAGATCACCATGAGAATAAAGATAGGAAAAAGCCTTTTTTGGCAAATCAAGTTGATCTGCTAGCGCATCTGCTACTTTACGAGCGATTTGAGTCGAGGTGTTTTCAAGCATGAACACCATACCAAAAAATCCGACCGGATTTTTTCGCGTGATGTAATCATAATTATAGGCAACCAACACCTGCGTTTCCAAATTCGGGATTGAGTTACGTGCTGCTTCTTTATGACCGCCCGCAGCCTCGATATCATTGAGAATCCATTCTTCATGACCAATTTCTTCCTTTTGATATTCAATAATTACTTGATGTATCCACTTTTTTGAGGGTGGTAATTTTGACCCCATCGACATTAGCAATGGCACTGTATGTGAAACATGATGATAGGCTTCATTCAGATAAGCAATATAAGTATCACAGCTAATATTGCCTTTAAAGCTGTCCTTAATTTGCGCAACATTATAAAGCTCCTGCCGTGCAACTTCAGTTTCTTTAACTAGCTGATTGTAAAAATCCATGTTGTATTACCTCAGAGTGATAAAGAGTTAAAATTTTTCCTGATTAGCACCTTGGCTCAGACATTCGCAGCAGGCTGAGTGGTTGTGGTTTTGTGGTGACCGTGGCGCGAAGTAAACGTGGCACCATGGCGGCT
>DIYC01000140.1:0-11249 GCA_002428895.1 Burkholderiales bacterium UBA6064
GTTCTTTTTCACCAAAACCTGAACTGCGCTCTTTTGAGTCAAAGCGCGATGTGCGTTCTTTACCACCAAAACCCGAGCTACGGTCATTGGTTTTAAATTCAGAAGACCTTTCTTTAAATCGACCTGGTTTGTCAAACGACCGGTTTGCAGGTGCGCTGTTTGAATGCGGTTTTCTTCTAGAAGAGCCTCGTTTTTTGTTCGTCATGTCGGTCATTGACTGAGTGGGTTCTAAGCCAGGAATCGTATTCACTGGGATAGTCACTTTAAGTAAGCGCTGAATTTCGTTAATTTTTGAACGTTCGTCTGCACTGGCTAGTGTGACAGCAACACCACTGCGACCTGCACGACCGGTGCGACCGATACGATGCACATAGTCTTCGGCTTTCATGGGCATGCCATAGTTAAAGACGTGACTAATGTTGGGCACATCAAGGCCACGGGCTGCAACATCGGTGGCAACAAGAATTTTGATAGTGCCCTTGCGAATGCTGTTAAGGCGGCGATTTCTGACCACTTGTGGCATGGCACCGTGCAGTGCACAGGTGTTGTGGCCTTTTTCATCAAGGTCTGATGCCAGTTTTTCTGCATCTTTTTGTGTGCTGGTGAAAATAACTGCTTGATTCACCTCAGGTTGTTCTAGCCAATGGCTAAGAATTTGACGCTTGTGTCCCGCATTATCGGCCCAGAATAAGGACTGAGCAATGTCTGTATTGCTGATGTTTTCGGCAGAAATACTGATTTTAGTCGGGTTATTGGTTAAGTTGCTGGCAAGGTTTTCGACATGTTTCGCAAAGGTTGCTGAAAACATGAGGGTTTGAGTTCGTTTACCGCACAGGTCGCTGAGTGCTTTTAGGTCGTCAGAGAAACCGAGGTCGAGCATACGGTCGGCTTCGTCGACAATTAAGGATTGCACGTTGCTTAACTGTAATTTACCCGAGCGACATAAGTCTAAAAGACGGCCTGGGGTGCCTACGACAACGCGTGCGCCTGTTAGGCTAGCCATTTGTTTTTGGTAAGGCATGCCGCCCACAACGAGCGCAATTCGTAGGCCTTTGTGAAATTTAACTAGATTAATTGCGTCTTGGCTAACTTGCTGCGCCAATTCGCGGGTGGGGCATAGCACTAAAGTATCTGGGCTGCAAGGGTGTTTTGCAGGGGCAGCCGGTTGTAGCATCATACGATTTAACACAGGCAGTAAAAAAGCGAATGTTTTGCCACTGCCGGTTTGGCTACTCACCATCCAGTCGCCACCCACCAAAGCTTTGGGAATCACTTCGGTTTGAACGGGTGTAGGGGTTGTAATGTTAAGCGCATCGAGGGCGCGTAAAAGCGAGTCTGTTAAAGACATGCATTTAAATAGATCGGACATGATTTGATTTTTCTCGTGAATGTGAGAGACCAGCAACCAAGAAAAACCCTAGCTGGTAGCAATAATAAGAACCAGGATTAAAAACGAGGCGGCAATGGGCGATTAGCCTGACGGCAACTTAGGCAACCCAACTTCGCCTTTTTTCTGATATTGCATTGCGGCATGTTGATTTGCTAGGCGCAAGTATAAACACATTGTTTTTGTTTGACAAGAAATCTTTGTCTTTTTGGTGTTTAATTCGTTGAAAACCCAATTAAAGTTATTTCTAAAGCTGTCGTAAAAGAATTAGGCAATGGGTTATCCCGATGCTGAGTGGGGTGTAGTTTTTGGTTTTCATTCATTAAGGGGCAATATGAAATTATCAAGAGTGCTCATGTTGTTTTTTGTCTCACTTTCAGTTGCATCCTGTGATGTGAGCAAGTTGTTTGAGCCAGATACGCGTTTGTCAATGGACGACAGCAAAGCTGTAGGTGCAGCATGTCGGCATTCAGGGCGAGCTTTAGAAGATTGCTTTTCTTTAAACCCGAATGCGTATCAGTCTGGCGTTTTTGAAGGTTGGCGCGATATGAACGACTACATGATGGCCAATAAAATTGAAACCGTAGCCCCTAAAACGATAGAACTTGCAGAAACAAAGCCTAACTCTGAACCGGCTGAACCCCCGTTGAGTGTTACTCTACCTTCAACAGCAGCAGGTCGCCCTAAGTTTGAGCCTGCGATGTTAGAACAATTAACCAGCTCGGCTGAGGAAGAAGCCCCAATTAATTGACTTAAATTCTTGCCAGCTTATTTCCTGTTATAGTGATTCATCACATTTCTAATTGGTTAATTATTTGGCTTTATTGCGTTTTTTGTTTTTATTTTTGTGTTCAAGTTCAGCTTTTGCTGGCTCAGAACCTAAGGTGATCAACTTTGACGGCTGGATTTTATCTGGTTTTGCCCAGCGGGGCATTGCCGTACAAGATATTGCCATGGTCGCACAACCCATTCCACCTTACGTTAACAGTGACACGATTCACTATCAGCATCAGCCCGAAAAATTAGTTAATCCTGCCTCGGTGGTTAAGTTGTTTACCACCGGAATTGCGTTAGACCGACTTGGCTCCACCTTTCAATTTAACACTGAATTTCGTGCAGACGCTAAACCAGTGGATGGGCATTTAAAAGGCAATTTGTATGTGATGGGCGGTGGCGACCCCTTGTTTTTAACGCGTGATTTATGGGCTGCTTTGCTTCAGTTGCGTCGCCAGGGTGTTTCTGTGATCGAGGGGGCGGTGGTGGTTGACCGTTCGGCTTTTGTTGAAAAATACCCATTGCATTCGTTGACTAGTTCTACAGCAGAGATCCAAGAGCCGTTTGACGAGGCGCCTTACCGTGCTTATCACGCACAACCTGACAGTTTATTAATGAACCACGGCGCCATGCTGATCGAAGTAAGTCTTGAAAACAATGCGGTTCAGCTTCATTTGCCTGAAGCACCGCAAACTTGGTCGGCCGTGTCTCAATTAGAACCTGTTGCGGGGCCCTGTGGTTCTTGGAAAAACAATTTAAGTGTTGACTTTACCAAACAACAAGATCAGGTGGTGGTCACTGTGTCGGGTCAATATCCTGTGAGTTGCGGTAACTCTTCGTTGTCGATCCGCGTGTTGAATCAAGACTGGTTGTTTGCCTCATGGTTTCGTGAAATTTGGCAGCAATTGGGTGGGGTGTTGGTGGGATCAATCGAAGAAGGGCGGTTGCCAGACAACACGGTTTCGCTGTTGATTCATCGTAGCCCAGCGATTAATCGAATTTTACGCGATGTGAATAAGTGGTCGAACAATGTAGTGGCACGTCACCTCGAAATGGCTGCCTTGACACCCGATCAGTCGTTTGATCAAAGCATGCGTGCATGGTTGGCCTCTTTAGGCATTGATATTCGCGGTTGGGCGTTTGAAAATGGCTCTGGCTTGTCGAGAAACACGCGAGTTACGGCCTTAGGCACTTCAAATTTTTTGGTGTATATGGCGGGTCGGCCCGACTTTCCCGATTTTTTATCGAGCTTGCCGCGTGCGGGTCACGACGGTACACTGAGAACGCGCTTAAAAGGCACTGACCATTACGCCTACATGAAAACGGGTAGTCTTGATGATGTTCGCACTGTGGCGGGTTATTTGCGCACCAAAAAAAGTCAATGGTATGCATTTACAATTTTCGTTAATGGCGCTAATGCCGATAAAGCCTGGCCTGCTATGGAAGAGGCTATTGAGTACGTGTATCGGACGTATTGAGTGTAATGATGTGTGGTTGATAAAATGCAAATCAACAGGGCGTATATCTCTTTTTGTTGGCTTGAACAAATAACTCGTTCTTTTCTGTTGGGTTCTAACATGAGCCATTTCCTATAGTTTAAGTTATTTTATAGGTTGTTACGGCTACAGAATGATTAGACTATTACAGATTCTAAAGAGGGCGAAAATCAGTGAAACAGTCAGCAGGAATACTTGACAACAAATCTCTAGGAACTATTGTATCCGAGCTTAAAGGAAATATCTCAGGCGGCTGTTCTCTTTCTGTCGTTTCCGCTCTGTTTTCTATTTACGCCTATGACGAACTGAGCGAGGATCTCTCAAAAGTTTCCAGGTTCAGGCTCCTTGTTCCATCCGATGGTGATGGCGAAAGCTTCTTTGCAAATCTTTGCGGAAATTACTTGGACCGCAGCCTGCGTAATCGACTTGATGTTACCCGTATCGCTCGGGAATGCTCCGAGTGGCTGAAGCTGAAATGCGAAGTTCGCGAATTGCCGTCATCGGTTCACCAGAATCTAATTCACTTATCACATTCCAGTAACGATGAACAGCTTGCTATTGTGGGAAGTGCATCTTTCTGTACTGACGGCTTGGGTATCCTTCTATCTGAGGCACACCACATGAATACCTGCTTTCGAAATTCTGATGAGGCACATTCGCTCATCAAGTGGTTTGACAAACTGTGGGCTTCAGGTAAAAACAACAATCTTTTTGAGGTGAATTTGCAGGAAGCACTTTCGCTAATTTACTCCGATAAAACGCCCCAGCAAATCTATTTTCTGACACTGTTCAACATCTTCAGGGACTTTATCGGCGAGTTGGATGAAGACAAAATCATCAAGAGCCAGACAGGAATTAAAAGCACACAGGTGTGGCAGAAGCTCTACAAATTTCAGCGGGATGGCGTACTTGGAGCCATTGATAAAATTGAACGTTACAACGGCTGTATCATCGCAGACAGCGTGGGGTTGGGTAAGACCTTTGAGGCGCTTGCGGTCATCAAATACTACGAACTTCGAAATGATCGGGTGCTTGTTTTATGTCCCAAAAAGCTTCGGGAAAACTGGACTTTATATACTGTCAATGACAAGCGAAATATTCTCGCCAGCGACAGGTTTAACTTTGATGTGCTCAATCACACTGACTTAACCCGTGTACAAGGTATGACCGGGGAGATCAATTTAGAGACCTTGAACTGGGGGAACTACGATCTGGACGTTATTGACGAGTAGCATAACTTTAGAAACAATCCAGCGCGCAAGGATGATTCTTTGACACGCTATTCCAAATTGATGAATGAAGTCATTAAAGCAGGGGTAAAAACAAAAGTACTGATGCTCTCTGCCACACCGGTAAACAATCGAATGAACGACTTGAAAAACCAAGTCGCTTTTATAGTTGAAGCCAAAGACGATGCGCTGAAGACCAATGGTATTAACAGCATTGAACAGACGTTGAAAATGGCCCAGACCCGCTTTAATGCATGGCTAAATCTCGACGATAGCGAAAGAACTACCGAGTCACTGCTGGGGACTTTGAATTTTGATTATTTTAAATTGCTGGATCTTCTCACCATTGCTCGATCTAGAAAACATATCGAAAAATATTATGATGTAACGGAAATCGGAAAATTTCCGGAGAGGCTCAAACCCGTCAATATTAAGACAGACATTGATACAGAGGGGCGTTTTCCGGCCCTTGAAAGTATTAATCGTGATATTCGTCGGCTTAACCTCAGCGCCTATGCGCCACTGAAATATGTTCTGCCGCAAAAGGCTGAAGAGTACAGTCGTAAGTATGACCGCAAGGTTGCTGGTGGTTCCGTGTTCAGGCAGGTCGATCGTGAACAAAGTTTGATTCATTTAATGCGGGTAAACCTGTTCAAGCGAATGGAAAGTTCGATCAATTCTTTCACCATGACTTTGGAAAAACTGCTCGGTGAAGTCACCGGTTTGATTCAGAAAATTGCAGACCAAGGCAACAATTCAACGGTTGAAGAGTTTGATATTGAAGAGATTGAAATTGAAGATGATGCATTTTCTCCTTTTGTTGTCGGTAAAAAAGTCAAAGTCTTGATTCAGGACATGGACACTGTGCGCTGGAAGCAAGAGCTTGAGGAGGATCGGAATATTCTGGAAAAGCTGATTGCCTCTTCACAGTCCGTCAAAGCGCCCCAAGATGAAAAACTCAGGAAGCTGAAGGAGCTGATTCGCTATAAAATAACCAATCCGATTAACCCAGGAAACAAAAAGCTCATCATTTTTACTGCATTTGCTGATACTGCAAAGTATCTATATGAAAACACTGCCAAATGGGCACATCGTGAGCTTGGTGTTTATGCCGCATTGGTTACCGGTTCCGGTGAAAACAAAACCGAGATGCCTGGTATACGCAAAGACCTGGCCTCGATCATTACGTCTTTCTCCCCAGTATCTAAAGAGCGTGAAAAGATCGATTCGTCTCTCACTGCAGAAATTGACTTGCTGATCGCCACCGACTGTATTTCAGAAGGACAAAACCTGCAGGACTGCGATTACCTGATCAACTATGACATCCATTGGAATCCGGTTCGAATCATTCAGCGTTTTGGCCGTGTTGATAGGCTGGGCTCCAAAAATGACAAAATCCAACTGGTGAACTTTTGGCCCAACATGGAGCTGGATGAATACATTAATCTTGAGGCTCGCGTTTCTGGTCGCATGGTTTTGTTGGATATTTCGGCTACGGGTGAAGAGAACGTCATTGAGTTTACCGATTCAGGGAAAATGAATGACCTCGAATACCGCCGTAAACAGCTCGAGAAACTTCAGAACGAAGTCGTCGATATTGATGACATCGAAGGTGGCATCTCCATTACTGACCTTACACTGAACGACTTTCGTATGGATCTCAGTGACTACATTAAAGAGCATGAGAACCTGCTGGAGCGGATACCCTCTGGCGCATATGCCGTTGCAACCATCGACGATTCTTTACAAGGTGAGTTTTCACCTGGAGTAATTTTCTGCCTCAAACATGAAGGTGCTCAAACGGTTTCAGACACTACCTATGCCTTGTCGCCTTACTATCTGGTCTATGTGAAAAACGATGGTTCTGTTCTTTTGCAGTTTACTCAAACCAAAAAAATTCTGGATCTTCTAAAGAAGATGAGCCACCATGGAAAGTCCGTTGATGGCGCAGCCACAACCCGACTTTCTGATCTGACTCGAGGTGGCTCCGACATGTCACAGTATTGCAACCTGCTGGCTAAAGCGGTTCAGGCTCTGACCGGTGCCGCGCAAGAGCGTGGTGTCGAGAGTCTTTTCTCTCCTGGTGGTACCGTCATTCATAAAAACAGCTTTAAAGGCATAGATGATTTTGAAGTGGTCAGCTACCTGATTCTGCTTGGTGAGGGTGCAGATGATGAGTAAGGCCATTGAACGCATCTGGAATGCCATCGCCTTTCCCGAAGCGGCCCTGTTGGGTAAACGAGTTCCTAAAAAGCAGTTTCTTGAAAGTGGCGAACTCGTGGCAAGCGATAAAAAGCTGTTTCGTGAAAATGTGAAAAACGTGTATTGGGAATACACCCTGAAGTCATCAACTTGTCTGGTTCTGCCCTACAGGGATAATGAGCGTGAATACCTTGAGGTGGCTGTTTTGCAGGTCGAAATGATCACGCAGAAAGGCCACAAACGAATTGCCGAAATCATTCACCGTGCCATCCCGTACCCCTTAATGCTGGGTTTTTATACCGAAAGCGGAGACATAGCCCTGAGCATCGCCCCCAAGCGTTTTAGTCAGGCCGAGCAAGGTGCCTTTGTTGCCGAGCGTTTCTACACCACAAGCTGGATGAATAGCGAGTCATTCAAGACTCAAGAAGCTGCCTTTGTCGCATCACTTGAGTGGAACAGTATGCCGCTTCAAACCTACGGTACTGTATACAATGCCTGGGCAGATCGTTTTATTGCGCACGAATGTTCAGTGTTCACTGGGGCCTTTACAATCGGTAAAGCTGGGGAGCGGCTGGAGCAATTAACACGGTGCCGAGAAATTGAATTAAAAATATCGGAGCTACGCGGGCAGATTAAAAAGGTAGCTTTTAATCGGCAGGTGGAGCTGAATATACAAATTAAGAAATTTGAACAAGAACTTAAACAACTGGCAGAGAGCCTGTAATAAGAGATGTAATCATGGAAAAAATGGATGGCAAAACAATGGACATCGTGGCCGATAATGTCGCCAAGCTGAAGGAGCTTTTTCCAGAAGTCTTTACCGAAGGCAAGGTGGACTTCGACGCTTTGAAGGAAGTGCTTGGCACGTTTGTGGATGACCGCGATGAACGCTACAGCTTTACATGGAATGGCAAGAGCAAAGCCAGGATGATTGCCCAAACACCCAGCACCGGTACGCTGCGCCCTTGCAAAGAAGAGTCGGTGGATTGGGACACCACCCAGAATATTTTCATTGAAGGCGACAACCTAGAGGTGCTCAAGCTGCTACGAAAGAGTTATGACAAAAAAGTGAAGATGATTTATATCGACCCACCTTACAACACCGGCAATGATTTTGTGTACAAGGACGACTTTAAAGACAACATTAAAAACTACAAACAGATGACCGGCCAGGTCGATGGTGAAGGTCGTAACCTTTCGAACAACCCAGAAACTAGTGGGCGTTACCATACCGACTGGTTGAATATGATGTATCCACGTTTGAAGCTGGCACGAAATCTTCTGAAGGATGATGGGGTTATTTTTATTAGTATTGATGACAATGAAGTGGCAAATCTCCGAAAAATATGTGATGAGGTATTTGGGGAGGAGAATTTTGAGGGAATTATTCACTGGCGACGTAGACATAATCAGCCAAATGATCCTACTAAAATGATAGGACTGGTTGCCGAGCATATCCTTGCTTATGCCAAAGATAAAGTTCATCTTAAAGCAGCAGGTGTTGGGAAAATTGGATTAACAGGAAGTTTCGATAATCCTGATCATGATTCACGAGGAGACTGGGCATCAAAACCATGGAAGGTTGGTAGTGATCAAAGTGGCTCTCGGTATATAATTACAACGCCTACCGGAGTAGTTTTGGATGAAAACTGGATGGGTGAAGAAAGTACTTTCAAGGAACTTTTGGAAGACAATAGGATTATTTTTCCAAACAACGGGAACGGAGCACCTAGGAAAAAATATTACAAATCTGAGAGAGAAAACGAGGGGCAATGTGCAACCAATTGGTGGACACATGATCAATTTGGTCACAATCAGGAAGGCAATGCAATTTTAACTGAATTAATGGATGGTATTAAGAATACTTTTAGCAATCCAAAGCCGTTGAAATTAATCAAAAACTTATTTTCAATTGCAAATTGTAAAGATGGCGACCTTGCCTTGGACTTCTTTTTGGGCTCAGCAACCTCCTTTCATGCTGGTTTTGATTACGATGCAGTCTTAAGAATCATCGGCATCCAGTTTCCGGAAATTTTGTATGCCGAAAAGAAAGAGCATAAGCCATCGATCGAGTTTTGCGAAAAAAATAATTTACCATTGACAATCGCCGAAATCAGCAAAGAACGCATCCGCCGGGCCGCTGCCAAAATCAAAGAAGAAAACCCTGAATACGACGGCGATTTAGGTTTCAAGGTATTCAAGCTTGACTCCACCAACATCAAACCGTGGGAAGTGGACTTTGACCTGACCGAGCGTACCCTTGAAGGCTTTATCTCTAATATCAAAACTGATCGCAGTGAGGAAGATGTGCTTTACGAGGTTCTGCTTAAGTATGGCCTCGACCTGACGCTGCCAATCACTGAACACGTTATCGCCGGGCAAAAGGTATTCGATATTGGTATGGGTGCTCTCATCATTTGCCTGTCGGATGCGATTTCCCTGGAGGTGGTCGAAGGTATCGCTAAGCTGAAAGATGAGCTTAAACCCGAGATGATGCGAGTAGTATTTAAGGATTCGGGTTTCAAAGACGACGTGGTTAAAACCAATGCGGTTCAGATTCTTAAACAGGCTGGCATTGTTGATGTAAGGAGTTTGTAATGAACCACGAAGATTTAACCCAAAAGGTGCGAAAATGAAGAAGGGTGCCACGGAACACACAGAAAACATGGAAGTGGGTTTTGACGGTTTGATTGGGCTGTTTGAGCAAACGCAGACGGCGATGCAGTCACAGGCTGCACGTTCGGTGGATATTGCCCTTGTAGTGCGCAACTGGCTATTCGGCTGGTATATCGTTGAGTTCGAAAACGGCGGCGCCGAACGGGTGGATCTCTATGGTAAAAAGTTGTTTAGTCGCATTTCGGAGAGATTGAAAAAGGCCGGAATCAAAGGGATGTCCCAGACAAATTTGCGGAAATTTCGTGATTTTTATCAAGGGTATGTGGAGATTCAACAGGCACTGCCTGTTACATCTTTAGTCACTGAAAAGATTCAACAGACACTGCCTGCGCAATCTTTTTCACCTGCTGTCATCTCCGAAATGCTGGTTCGGGACTCGAAACGGGAAAATTTTTGGCAGATGCTGTCTGCCAGATTTTTGTTAAGTTGGTCGCACTATGTAGTGTTGCTCACGATTGATTCGATAGATGAACGTCGGTTTTATGAACTGGAAGCGATTGAGAATGCCTGGGGTATTCGTGAACTGAAGCGGCAAATCAATTCCAGCCTTTACGAACGGTTGGCGTTGAGCCGAGACAAGGCAGGAGTAAGAGAGTTAGCGCAAAAAGGTCAGTTAGTCGCAAAACCTTCCGATGTTTTAAAAAGTCCATATATTCTGGAATTTCTCGAATTGCAGGAGCGATCAGAATATTCTGAACATGACCTTGAGACGGCCATCATTGATAAAATCGAACACTTTCTTTTGGAATTAGGAAAAGGCTTTCTTTTTGAATCACGCCAGAAACGCTTTACCTTTGACGATGATCATTTTTATGTCGATCTGGTTTTCTATAATCGGCTGCTCCGCTGTTATGTCATCATCGACTTAAAGCGAGAACGTCTTACCCATCAGGATCTCGGTCAAATGCAAATGTATGTAAACTACTTTGACCGCTATGTGAAACTGGAGGATGAAAAACCGACTGTAGGGATTCTGCTCTGCCATTCAAAGGATGACCGCTTGGTTGAATTAACGTTACCCAAAGATTCCAACATTCATGCTTCAGCCTATCAACTGTACCTTCCTGACAAAGAGGCTTTGAAAAAACAGCTAGAAGATGCACAAGCCGAATGGGAAGCGACTCACGAGGATTCCTCAGATGTTCAAAATGGAGGCTTATCATAAAAATCAAGTTTGATCCGAATTTGGACTTCCAGAAACAGGCAATAGAATCCGTCGTCGGTGTATTTGAAGGGCAGGAAGTATGTCAGACCAATTTTACCGTGGCCCCTTTGCAGTACACAACCCAGCAGGCGTTTCCTAGCATGGAAAACAATCTGGGTATTGGTAACCGCTTAAAACTTTTGCCCGAGGACATTCACAAAAATATCCGCAAAATACAGCTGCAGAATGGGCTGGCACCTTCCGAGAAAATGGGTGCGATGAATTTTACCGTGGAGATGGAGACAGGAACCGGCAAGACTTATGTGTACCTGCGCACAATT
>DIYC01000140.1:11475-17399 GCA_002428895.1 Burkholderiales bacterium UBA6064
GCACAATTTTTGAAATGCACCGGCTTTACGGCTTCACTAAATTTATTATTGTGGTGCCGTCCCTTGCCATCAAGGAAGGTGTTGCAAAGTCTTTAGAGATTACTGCCCAGCACTTTAAAGCGCTTTACGAAAATGTGACTTTTGATGCGTTTGTTTTTGACTCCAGCAAGCTTCCCGATGTGAGAAATTTTGCCACCAGCCCTGACATTCAGATCATGGTGATCAATATTGATGCTTTCCGAAAAAGTTTTGCTGATCCAGAAATGGCGAATAAGGCCAATATTATCCACCGCCCCCATGACCGGATGACCGGGGCAAAGCCGATTGAATATATTCAGGACACTAACCCGATTGTTATCGTGGATGAGCCGCAGAGTGTAGACAACACGGCAAAGAGTAAAGAGGCTATTCGCTCACTTAATCCGCTTTGTACACTTCGTTACTCCGCTACTCATATCGATAAGCATCACATGCTTTACAAACTGGATTCCGTTGATGCCTATGAGCGTAAGTTGGTCAAGCAGATTGAAGTTGCTGGGGTTGAGATTAAAGACGGCCATAACAAAGCGTATATAAAGCTCTTGAGTGTAAATAACAAAAGTAGCCCGATTACTGCTCAAATAGAGATCGATTGTCGTATGAAAAATGGTGACATCAAGCGCAAAGCAGTGGTGGTTTCAGGTGGTGCCGATCTGCTGGATGCAAAATACAGCGGTGGACGTGATATTTATGATGGCTACATCATTGAAGATATTTACTGCGAACACGGCAACGAATACATCAGTTTTACCAGTAAGCCGGAAGTCCTGAAGTTGGGCCAAGCTATTGGTGAAGTGGACCCGGATGAATACAAGCGCCTGCAGATACGCAAGACCATTGAAGAACATCTGGATAAAGAGATGCGTCTGAGGCCGCAGGGCATTAAGGTTCTTAGCCTGTTTTTTATCGATAAGGTGGCCAATTATCGTTGGTATGACGAGGAAGGAAACCCGCAAAAGGGAAAATTTGCCTTGATGTTTGAAGAAGAGTATGCCCGGGCAATCCTCAAACCTAAGTACAAGAGCCTCTTTGAAGGAGCCGATCTGGATACAGTGGCTATAGGTGTGCATGACGGGTATTTTGCGATTGACCCAAAGAAAGACACTTCAGGGAACCCAAGATTTAAAGAATCTAAAATAGATAAAGATAATAAATCAGCTTCTACTGAAGCAGACGGAAGTGCCTACCATACAATTATGAAAGCTAAAGAATGGCTACTTAGTTTTGAATGTCCATTAAAATTTATTTTTTCACACTCCGCGCTGAAAGAAGGTTGGGATAACCCCAATGTCTTCCAGATTTGTACGCTTAACGAAACCAATTCCGTTGTCAAGAAACGGCAGGAAATTGGCCGTGGTCTTCGTATATGTGTCAATCAGGATGGTGAACGTGTTCACGGGTTTGAGGTCAACACGCTTACGGTTATGGCCAACGAGTCTTATGAAAAATTTGCCGAGCAACTGCAAAAAGAAATCGAGGAGGAAGAAGGCATTAAGTTTGGCGTGGTTGAAGAACACCTCTTTGCTAGCATTGTTGTTCCGGTTGACGATTACAACAATGAATACCTTGGTGTCGATGCCTCCAAAAAACTGTGGGAACACCTAAGAACCACTGGTTACATTGACACCAAAGGCAAAGTCGAAGATTCATTAAAAACAGATTTGAAAAGCGGTGAGCTTGACCTGCCCGAAGAATTCAAAGGCCATGCCATGCAAATTGCTGCGGTGTTGAAAAAAGTGTCCGGCAACCTCAATATCAAGAACCGTGAAGACAAGAAAAAGGTGTTGATGAATAAGGCTGTATTCCTAAGTCCAGATTTCAAAGCGCTATGGGACCGAATCAAATACAAGACCACATTCAGAGTCGATTTTGATGTGGAGGCACTTGCCACAAAATGCGCTGAAGAAATTAAATCCAATTTGCAGGTGGGCAAAGCCAGGTTTATTTACCGAAAGGCAAAAGCCGAGATAGACCGTGGCGGTGTTCACACTGAGCAGGTTCAGGAAACTGCCAGTGTTTATGAGTCACGTTCTTTCGAGCTCCCAGATTTGATTACTTATCTCCAGAACGAGACTAACCTTACGCGTCGTACAATCGTTAAGATTATCAATGACAGCGGTCGTCTGGAGTCTTTTAAAAACAATCCACAGAAATTCATCGAGCAGGTTTCGACTATCATCCGGCAACAAATGCGCCTTTTTATAGTGAACGGGATTAAATACCATAAGATCGGTGACGATCACTTTTATGCTCAGGAACTATTCAGCGACAACGACCTGTTTGGCTACCTGCAGAAAAACATGGTTGAAAGCCAGAAGTCAGTCTTTGACCATGTGGTTTACGATTCCGATGTAGAGTTGGAGTTTGCCTGTGCTTTTGAGCGAAGCGACGACATTAAACTTTACGCCAAGCTCCCTGACTGGTTCAAAATTGACACGCCTTTGGGTACCTATAATCCAGACTGGGCTGTGCTTATTGAGGTAGATGGCAAAGAGAAACTCTACTTTGTTGTTGAGACCAAAAGCACAATTTTTACAGAAGAGCGTCGCCCAAAAGAAAATGCAAAAATCCAATGCGGTATTGCCCATTTTAAAGCTCTGGGTAATGATGTACGGTTTACCGATACAAACTCTTTTGATGAGTTCACTGGGAAATACGTTTAATTCAAATGGAGAATAAAATAATGTATAGTAGCTTATAGACTTGATTTGAGAATGTAAGCTTATGCTACAAGGAGTGCTTTCAAGTTTCTGTGACACAGTTATGGGTATCGCGTCTGAGTGAGATGGTCTAATCAAGAAATCACCACGCCAATTGTTCATAAGTCAAACCCATTGCTTTTGAAATTTTGATTAAAGTTGTTTTTCTTGGGCGCGTTGAAAGTTCCATTTGAGCGTAGGCCGATTGTGAGATACCCATGCGCTTTGCTACTTCAGATTGTGTAAGTCTGAGATGTTCTCGCCAAGCTTTACAGGGCGACCATTCGTTATCAAATGCAGCGTTAACAACTTCGTTGGGAATAGTGCCCAGTGTATTGCTACCTCTCATTCAAAACTCACTCAACCCCACCTTAAAACTTAAGTTGGCTAATTAAATCGTTCATTTTAGCGTGTGCCGTTGCATCACGAACAATCGGCGTGCCCCATTCTCGGCTGGTTTCGCCAGGCCATTTGTTGGTGGCATCTAAACCCAATTTGCCACCTAAACCGCTGACTGGGCTGGCAAAATCAAGATAATCAATGGGCGTGTTTTCAACGGTGGTAATGTCGCGAACGGGGTCCATTCGCGTGGTCATAGCCCAAATCACTTCTTTCCAGTCTCTGGGGTTAATGTCATCATCCACCACCACGATAAACTTGGTGTACATAAACTGGCGTAAAAAACTCCAAATACCAAACATCACGCGCTTGGCATGGCCGGCATAGGCTTTACGAATCGACACCACCGCCATGCGATAACTACACCCTTCGGGCGGCAAGTAAAAATCGACAATCTCGGTAAATTGTTTTTGTAGAATGGGCACAAACACTTCGTTCATGGCAACGCCAAGCACAGAGGGTTCATCGGGCGGTTTGCCAGTGTACGTTGAATGGTAAATGGCATCGTTTCTAAAGGTAATTTGATCCACGGTAAACACCGGAAACCAATCTTGTTCGTTGTAATACCCCGTGTGGTCGCCGTAGGGGCCTTCAAGGGCGCAATCCCAGTGTTGAAGATGCGCAGGCACGGGCGGTATGTGCGCCTTGTGTTTGGCAATCATCGTGCTTTCACGAACGGTAGGAATTTGACCGTATTCACGCGAACCCCGAGCGGCTTGCACATGGGCTGCATGGCTTGGGTAAATGTGACCTTCTAAGACAATTTCTGATTCAGCAGGTACCAACAAGGTGTTGCCAAGGCACTGGGTGAGTATGGTCTTAGAACCTCTTAATAAACCGGCAAATTGATGTTCAGATAAGACGTCGGGAATGGGGGTGACTGCCGCTAAAATGGTTGCTGGGTCGCAGCCTAGTACCACAGAAATTGGAAAAGGCTGGCCTGGGTTTTTCAGCGCAAAATCACGAAAATCGAGCGCACCGCCACGATGGGCCAACCAGCGCATAATGAGTCGATTTTTACCAATCAGTTGTTGCCGATAAATGCCCATGTTTTGGCGTTTTTTGTGAGGGCCTTGGGTAACAGTTAAACCCCATGTAATCAGCGGTGCTGCATCGCCAGGCCAACACGTCCAAATGGGTAGTTGGTTTAAGTCAACGTCGTTGGCTTGAATCACATTGGTTTGGCACGGGGCATTGGTAATCGTTTTGGGTTTCATCGACAAGACTTGCTTAAGCAAGGGTAATTTATCCCAAAGTTGCTTAAAGCCTTGCGGGGGTTCTGGGTTTTTTAAGTACGCCAAGGTTTCGCCAATTGATCGAAGTGCTGCCGTGTTGGTTGCGCCCATACCCAATGCAACCCGTTGCGGTGTGCCGAATAAATTGCCTAATACTCGGTGTTGGTACCCTTGAGGTGCGTCAAATAAAACCGCAGGGCCGTTTTTTTGCAACAGGGAGTCGCAAAAATGAGTCATTTCTAAGTGGGGGCTGACGGAGTGATGAACATGAATTAATTCATTGCGTTGATGAAGTTGACTGATAAAATCGCGTAAGTTTTTATACTGCATTAATAAAGCGAGGCACAATAATATTGGGAGTTGCAAGTAATAAATCGAGTAATTCAGATTTATTGGCGAAGACATGGACGGATTGTACGCCATCCAGATGAGTATTAATTGCGTCTAAGCTAAGCCAACGTTTTTGTGTGGGTTGGTACACAATGGTGACGTAATGGCCGTGATGATTGGGCTTGTTGATCAGCAAAATTAAAGTAACCATGCGGTTATTTATTTCTGCCTCGTTGTACAAGCGGTTCAACGTTTTTTCTAATTCGTGAGGGTTTTGCGCGACTGTGGATTCAAGTAATTCGACTGCATTGGGTAAATGGCGCCACTTGCCCAGTTTTTTAAGCTGTTGAATGTGATCATTCATGATACTGGTCATCAGCTTAGGGCTTACTTTTGCCGCGACGCTGAGCCAGTCATCGGGGGTAATTTCTAATTTAGCAGTGGTTTCGGCTTGTTTGCAAATTTGATCATCACTCATGCCGGGGTTTTGAATGGTAATGAGTGATCGCCACTGTTCGGCAGCCGTTTGATCAACATGGCTTTGGGTTAAACCCATTGGGTTTGATATGCCTAAAAAATTTCCTCGATGAATCACAATACTTCGGCTTTGTCGCATGGCCTGAATAATTTTGGGATGAAATAAACCAATGTGTGAATGATTGTGTTCGGTGTGCAATATGTTTTGCACAATGTCGGCACTGCTGACAACAGGTGCTTGAAAGAAACTATTAATGGCTTGGCGACTATGTTGCTGGGTACGGGCACGTTCTTTGTAAGCCATTAAAGTTTGGCTTAACCAGGGTTTATGTTCTGGCCCTTCGGTGAGTCTTCTGAGTTTAGCGATCGGAGTCATCGCGAAAGGGTCAAATTCAAGTTCTTCTTTTTTTTCTGGTGCAATCATGGGCAGTTGTTGGGGCAACATGACTTGCTCTCTGGCAATACGTTGAGCGCGATCAAACGGGCGATATTTGGCAGCCCGAATTTCGTGAATCAGATCAGGGTTTTGGTTTGCAATCAGAGCAGACTCTAGCAGTTTTCTCATCGAGGGTTTTTCGCTTTGACGAATTAAAATATTGGCTCGATCTTGTAAAACAGCTAAATTTTGCATGTGTCGAATCGCTTCATCCACTTGCTGAATATGACCGGCTGCAATTTGAATGAGTGCATCTTCTAAAAGCTGTGATTGCATGAGTGCTAGCGAGTTTTGATTTGAGTACAACGT
>DIYC01000140.1:17636-18529 GCA_002428895.1 Burkholderiales bacterium UBA6064
TGAAACGATTGTTCAATTAAAGGGTAGTGTGCGTTGTGTGCTAGGTGCAAATTCTCAATTTGTGAAAAATTTGGCGTTAAAGTAATTGTTTCACGGACTTCGGTTAAGGGTATTGTGAAGTGTTCATTCGTACTTTGATCGACGAGATGAATAATCCAGTTGGTTATTTTTTCTGTTTTTGAGGGGTGTATAGGAATTGGTTGAATACAGGTGAGTTGAATCGATTGTGTTAGGTTAACGAATCTGTGGTTGACCTGACTGGCATGTGTAAGCGCTTCGATCCACATTTGAGCCAAGCTACTGTGGCCTGGTTCTGCCAATTCGATAATTCCTTGGCGGGTTTCAATCGCGTTTTCGAGGCTGGTACGATCAATCACTTTGATTTGAAGTGCATTCATGTGATCTAGCCACGTCACCGGATTAACGACAAGAGACTGTTTTGCCATCATTGGGTTTTCGTCGATGGTTTTAATGTCTTCGTCGTTAGATACTAAGTCTGCCATTAACTCGGTGGCCTCATCCTCGTCAGAAAGCTTTGATCGCAAACTACGATACAGATGTGATAAAGTTCGTGACAGGCGAGAGTGGCGTTCAGCTTCCTCAAGCTGGCTAAACATCGTAGCATGTTGGGAATGATCGATTTGTGAAAGATGTTCAGAGTCGTCTGTATTGAAACGGAAAATACCACTTAACATAGCTAACCTCGTTACCACTAAAGAACTAAGTGGGTAAAAGTGATTAATAAGTTCAATTGTTAATTAAGTTTATTCCGTTCTGATTGAAAGCTTGGCGCAGAGCCATTGAAATAGGGCAGTTGGATTGTAAAGGTACTACCAACTTTAGGCGTACTTTGAATTAACAATTCCCCATTATGGCGGGTTAATACATGTTTG
>DIYC01000140.1:18705-45211 GCA_002428895.1 Burkholderiales bacterium UBA6064
TCGACAACAATTTGATAGCTAATGGCTAATCCTAAACCAGTTCCGCCTGACTCACGAGAGCGACCTCGATCAACTCGATAAAAGCGTTCAGTCAGCCGAGGTATGTGGCTTGACGGAATTCCAATGCCTGAATCTTGTACAGAAAATGCAATCACAGGGTGACCTAAATCGTTTTGACCAGTTCGAAGTGTGATTTTAATTTCGCCGTTTTCGGGTGTGTAGCGAATTGCATTTGAAACAATATTCATGAATGCGCTGCGTAGTTCTGGCGTACTACCCAGTGTGTGCAACTCTTGAGAGGGTAAAGAAAAGCTGATTTTGTGTTTATTGTTCGATAACTGTTTACCATCTTCGATGGTTTGTAAGGCTAAATCAGTTAAATTAACAGGGGTTTGTGGTTGCGTAAGCGGTTGTGATTCTAACGCAGACAGTGCCAATAAATCTTCGACTAAATTTTGCATTCGCTGGGCTTGGCTGTGCATTAATTGTAAGTACTCATTTCGTTGTGCTTCGCTTAACGGTACGGTTTGAAAGGTTTCTAAAAAACCGGTTAGGACTGTTAAAGGGGTTTTCAATTCATGGGACACGTTGGCGATAAAATCGCGTCGCATGTTTTCAAGCTTTTCAAGTGTGGTGATGTCTCGAATTAAAATGAGAGTTAAGTTGTCGCCATAGCGTACCGCTTGGGTGGAAAGTGTTTTCCCATTGTTTCTTGGGGATTTGATTTTAAGCGGTTGTTCCCATTGGTTTTTTGACAAGTATTGGTTAAATTGGGGAATACGTACTATATTGCTTAACAGTGAGCCTAGGTCTGTATTGAGATTTAGCCCAAAATGCTGTTGCGCCATGGTGTTGCACCAAATAATATGACCTTTATCATCGAGTGTAACCACGCCGTCGGGTAAAGCTTGTGCAGCGGTTCGAAATGAACTGAGCGCATTGATTAAGGCCTGTTGTTGACGTTGTTGTAGTTTTAAAATTCGGAACAACTTGGCCGCTAATTCATCCCACCAACCCGATACATTCGGAATTTTCTCGATAGTAAAGTCGTCTAACCAAGCCATGATTTTGCTGGCTGAACGAGCGTGAAAGCCATAAAACAAAAGAGATAAACCAATGCTGTACGCGATGCTTCCGAATAAACCATGAAAAAAATAGCCAATCCCTGCTGCGCTAAATAAGGCAAGGCCTAGAAGAGTTAGAAAGCCAACAAGTTTTCCCATTTGGTGTTTGAGTACGGCGATGTTCAATAAGAATTATGTAGTTTCTGAAGGCCCGTTGGGAGCAAAACGATAGCCAGCTCCGCGAACAGTCTCTATTAGAATATCATGCCCAGAGACCGATAATGCTTGCCTTAAGCGCCGAATATGAACGTCGATCGTTCTTTCTTCAAGAAAAATGTGGTCTCCCCATATTTGATCGAGCAACATGGTACGGCTATGCACGCGTTCAGGGTGCGTCATCAAATAGTGAAGTAGTTTAAACTCGGTGGGGCCCATTTCGATTTTTTGGTTGTGTCCTTGCACACGATGAGTGATCGGATCAAGTTGTAAGCCAGCGCATTCCACGCAGTCATCGGTTAATTGGGGGGCACGTCGGCGTAACACGGCTTTAATTCGCGCCAACAGTTCTTTTGATGAAAAAGGTTTGGTGATGTAGTCATCGGCACCTGCCTCTAGGCCATTGACTTTATCCGATTCATCGGTGCGTGCAGTGAGCATAATAATTGGAATGTTTCGCGTTCTGTCATGACGGCGAAACTCTTGGATCAATTGAACACCACTTTTGCCCGGTAACATCCAATCGACTAAAATGAGGTCGGGTAACTCGGCCGAGACAATGGTTTGAGCTTGCTCAGCATTGAATGCCCGTAACACTTTATGCCCATGAAAGGTTAAATTCACAGCGATTAACTCGGCAATTGCGGGTTCATCTTCAATGACTAAAATGGTACTGGACATACAACTTTCCGAAAATAAAATTAAACAGCGAAAACAGGCATAAAATAATCAAAAATTATGACAAAACGATGACGTGATGATGAAATGTTAAAAACATCTGAGTTTGTACTCAATTGGTCGATTTTAGACGGTACAGGTCAGATCGTCAGGTAAAATACAGTTTTAGGCTTTCGGTCATTTCATTGTATGGTTAATCAGCACCCCTTGCCTACACAAATTATTTTGCATGCCAAGTCGCGTAAGTTAGAAATTGAGTTTGATCAGGTTACGCGATTTGATTTACCGTTCGAGTTTCTTCGAGTCTATTCTCCTTCAGCCGAGGTGCGTGGACATGGCCCTGGGCAAGAAGTGTTGCAAGTGGGTAAGCGAGAGGTGGTGGTCGAGTCCATTGAACCTGTAGGTCAATATGCAATTAAGCTTAAATTTTCAGATGGGCATGACACGGGCTTATTTTCTTGGTCTTATTTATTTTGGTTGGGTAGTCAGTACTCTCGGTTATGGCAAGATTACCTAGATCGTTTGCAACAGCAGGGGGCAAGTCGTGATTCAACCCAAACCTCGTTTCAGTCGGTCACGGTTCAAAGTTCATCCAGTTGCAATTCCAAGTTTTAATTTTTTTATGAGTGAATATGGCGAATCAAACTGACAATTCTTCAACAACTCATTTTGGTTTTGAGCAAGTGAATCGTGCGGACAAAGCCAAAAAAGTAGAAGCTGTTTTTGACTCGGTTGCGGCCAAATACGACTTAATGAACGACATCATGTCAGCGGGTCTTCATCGTGTGTGGAAGCATCAAACCATACAACAAGCCAATGCTCGTCAAGGCATGAAAGTACTCGATATTGCGGGGGGCACTGGCGATTTGGCCAAAGCTTTTCTTCGTCGAGTCGGCAAGTCAGGGCAAGTGTGGTTAACCGACATTAATGAATCCATGTTAAGAGTGGGTCGAGATCGCCTGCTGAATCAGGGTTTAATGCCTAAGGTTGCTCTTTGTGATGCAGAAAACTTGCCTTTTCCCTCTGATTATTTTGATGTTGTGACGGTTGCTTTTGGTTTAAGAAACATGACGCATCAATCAAAGGCTTTGACTGAAATGTGTCGAGTAGTTAAACCAGGTGGTAAAGTCTTGGTACTCGAGTTTTCAAAAGTGGTTCCATGTTTGGCTCCGCTATACGATGCTTACTCATTTTCAGTGTTGCCAAGGCTTGGGCAACTGTTTGCCAACGATTCGAGCAGTTACCAATATTTGGCAGAAAGCATCCGAATGCACCCCGATCAAGAAAATTTAAAGCAAATAATGTTAGATTCTGGGTTTGATCAAGTGACTTACACCAATTTTACTGCTGGGGTGGTTGCACTTCATCAAGGTATTAAATATTAATTATGAATGACATCAATACTTTTAAGAGGAAATCAATGTTTACTTTTCAACAACAATTTTTAAAATCGGTCGTTTGTACGTTGACTTTGATCTTTTTTACTTCTTTGGTGTTTGCACCTGAAGCCCAGGCTCGGCGTTTAGGCGGAGGTAGCAGTGTCGGTAAAAGTTCAACTGGAATGTTTAACAAATCAGCCCCACCACCTGCCAAGCAGTCTGCTACGCAAACAAGTTCTACACAACCCAATATGGCACCACCCGCCAAAAAACCATTGATGGGTATGTTAGGTGGTTTAGCGGCTGGGCTTGGTTTGGCGGCGTTGTTTTCTATGCTTGGTTTTGGTGATGAATTAGCCTCCATGTTAGGTACATTTTTAATCATTGCTGCCGTGGCTATGTTGGGGCTCTTTTTGTTTAGAATGTTTAAAAAACAAAGGCAGCCAGCCTATGCAGGGCATGCTACTGGCGATACACTGAATCAACGTCAACATTTTGAGTATCAGGCTCCTGTCCGCGAGTCTACTGGTACGGGTACTTCCGCTGCTACAACTGCAACTCCTGCAAATCATGCGTTTGGCAATGCTCAGCAACAGGGGCAATCTTTGGGTCATGCCTTACCTGCTCATTTTGATCAAACTAAATTCTTAGACAACGCAAAACAATTTTTTATCATGATTCAAAAAGAATTTGATGCGGGTAACCTGGAGCAGTTAAAACAATATTGTAGCGACGATGTGGTTGACTATGCACGTCAAGAAATTCAGCAACGCGGCAATACAGTCAATGTGACTCAAGTCGTCAGTTTGCAAGCTAACATTGTTGGCTATGATGCGTCATACACTGAGGAAGAGGTCACGGTTGAATTCAACGCCTTGTTGCGTGAAGAAAAAGATGCACCACCGATCGAAGTGACCGAACACTGGGTTCTTAGCCGCACAAAACAAAATGGCGGGTGGCTATTGGCGGGTGTGCATACAGTGGGTGTTGGTTCGGTTTAAACACGAATTGACCCACTCAATTTTTCCAGCGGCGGGTTTATTTCAACTGGGTCCTTTGGGGTTTTTGAACTCCACGGTGACCCAGGTTGTTGCGCTTGTGTTGAATCATTTGATTCAACAAAATGGTTTGTTGTCTACGCGATTAAATAAGCAAGCAGACCGCACCTTGAGTGTGCGGATTGCACCCTTGGTTTTGTCTTATCGGCTTACCCAAGATGGGTTGTTTGAACCGCTACACGGGCAAGCAGACGTGGATGATGTGGATACGTTGATCGAAGTTGATTCTAAAGCCATACTTTTGGCTTGGCCTCAGTCTAAATCGTCGTTGATTAAGCATGTGATTGTTCAGGGTGACATTGAATTGGCTCACGCGATTGCGTTGCAGATCACTCAATTAAAATGGGATCCTGAGCTTGATTTATCCAAGTTGATTGGTGATGTACCTGCCGTTTGGGTTGTGTATAGCTTAAAACAATTGGGTTTAGGGGCCCAAGACTTGTTTACTCGTTTTAAACATACTATTCAAGAATATTTAGTGTACGAGCAGGCTATGGTGCCCACTGCTTCCGAGTACGATGCATTTAAACTAAGTCTTGCTGCGGCTTCTGATTGTGTGGCTCGACTTGAAAAGCGTTTAAACAAACTGGCGGAATCTTAAATGCAGTGGATGCGTTTGCTTCGTATTTTTTCGGTCGTGCAACGTTATGGTTTGCTACATATCGCTGCAGACAGTATTCAAAGTACTTGGGCAAAAACTTGTTTAAAGTTAGTCGCAAAAAAATTAAATAATCAAGACAGTCGCGGTGAGCGGTTGCGCAAAGCCCTAGAAGATTTAGGCCCATTGTTTGTTAAATTTGGTCAATTGTTGTCAACACGTCGAGATTTATTGCCCACCGATCTTGCTGATGAGTTAGAAAAATTACAAGACCAAGTTCCCCCGTTTGCCGCAGAAAAAGCATGCGAAATGATTGAACAAGGGCTGGGACGGAAAATCGACGACATGTTTTCTGATTTTCAAACTCAACCCGTGGCCAGTGCTTCGATTGCTCAAGTTCATTTTGCAAAATTAAAATCGGGGCGTTACGCTGGCGTTGAAGTGGCGATTAAGGTATTGCGTCCTAACATGCTTGAAGTGATTCAGCAAGATATCGCTTTAATGAAAACAGCAGCAGGTTGGGTAGAAAAAACATGGATAGATGGCAAGCGTCTAAAACCGCGTGAGGTGGTGGCTGAGTTTGAAAAGCACTTACACGATGAGCTTGATTTAATGCGAGAGGCTGCCAATGCGTCGCAGCTAAGACGCAATTTTTTAGATAAAAAAGGTCGCGCTAATTTGCTGCGAGTGCCCGAGATGTATTGGGAGTACTGTTCTAAAAGCGTCATTACCATGGAACGTATGTACGGCATTCCAATTTCACACATGAATCGTTTAAAGGCGCTGCAAATTGATCTTAAAAAATTGTCGCGAGAAGGCGTTGAAATTTTTTTTACGCAAGTGTTTCGCGATGGTTTTTTTCATGCGGACATGCATCCAGGTAATATTTTTGTGGGTGATCGGGCTGACAGTGTGGGTCACTATATCGCACTCGACTTCGGTATTGTTGGTACTTTAAGTGATAATGACAAACACTATTTAGCGCAAAACTTCCTTGCTTTTTTTCGTCGAGATTACAAGCGCGTTGCCCAACTTCATGTGCAATCTGGGTGGGTACCCAAAGAAACACGCATTGATGAATTAGAGTCTGCGGTGCGTGCTTGTATTGAACCTTATTTTGATCGTCCTTTAAAAGAAATTTCATTAGGTCACGTTCTGAAAAGTTTATTTCAAACCTCAAGGCGGTTTAAAGTTGAAATTCAACCCCAATTGGTTTTGTTGCAAAAAACATTATTAAATGTAGAAGGCTTGGGTCGGCAGCTAGACCCAGAGCTTGATCTTTGGAAAACAGCAAAACCCTACTTAGAGCGGTGGATGCAAGAGCAAGTCGGGTTTCGTGGCTTGCAGGCTAATTTACAATGGGAGGCTGCGCAATGGGCGCAAATTTTACCTGCATTACCCCGTTTGTTGCATCAAAATTTAACGTCACCCAACAACTTGCTGGATGAGCAAATTAAAGTGTTGGTTCGCCAACAAAAACGTTTAAATCGTGATTTTTTTTGGTTATTGTTAATCGTTGCGATTGGTTTTAGTGCTTTGTCGCTTGACTTTTCTTGGCCTTTTTTGCAGTCTTTGTTTGAATCCATCAATCATTAAATTAATTCGTTTTTATTGAAGGTAAATTCGCTATGTTACTCGCTTCTGTTATTGCCTATTTAGCAATATCTGTCTTAATTGGTTTATATGTTGCTCGTAATGTTCATAACGCGTCAGATTACGCTGTAGCTGGTCGACATTTGTCATTACCGGTTGTCACTGCCACTGTGTTTGCCACTTGGTTTGGCTCTGAAACTGTGTTGGGCATTTCTTCTGAGTTTGTTGAAAAAGGGTTGGGTGGTATTGTTTCCGACCCATTTGGTGCTGCATTGTGTTTAATTTTAGCGGGTTTGTTTTTTGCGCCGAAGTTGTACCGTCTTAAATTGTTAACAATTGGTACGTATTATCGAGTGCGCTACAACAAAGCAGTTGAAGTGTTTTGTTCAATTTGTATCATTCTGAGTTATTTGGGTTGGGTGGCAGCACAAATTACAGCGTTGGGTTTAATTTTTAATATCCTGAGTGATGGCGCCATGAGCCAATCGACCGGCATGATTGTGGGTGCTCTTATTGTATTAACGTACACTGTGTTTGGTGGCATGATTTCTGTTGCGTACTTGGACGCAATTCAAATGGTTGTTATTATTGTGGGTTTAGCATTTATTGCGTGGGTGGTTGGCGATTTAGCCGGTGGGGTAGGCACAGTCATCAGTCATGCAAACCAAGCCGGTAAACTGAATTTTTTTCCTGACACTGCAAGCTTAGCCTTGTGGGTACCTTTTATTGGTGCTTGGCTAACCATGATGTTGGGGTCGATTCCACAGCAAGACGTCTTTCAGCGTATTACTTCAGCCAAAAGCGAAACTGTTGCAAAACAAGGTGCTGTTTTAGGGGGTACCTTGTACTTTATTATTGCATTTATTCCTGTTTTTCTAGCTTACGGGGCAACGCTCATCGACCCAGCCATGTTTACTCGTTTGCTTGAAGAAGACTCGCAACTGATTTTGCCCAATTTGGTGTTGTTGCATACACCCGTGTTTGTGCAAGTTATATTTTTTGGTGCGTTGTTGTCTGCGATTATGAGCACTGCGAGTGCAACCTTGCTGGCGCCTTCTATTTCATTTTCAGAAAATGTTGTGAAAGCGGTTTTTCCGCATATCCCTGAAAAATTTTCGTTACTGTTGATGCGAGTTTGTACTGTGATTTTTGCTATTTGCGTGATGTTTTTTTCTTTAAACAGTGAGCTCAGTATTTTTCATATGGTGAAGCAAGCTTATCAAATTACGCTTTCAGCCGCTTTTGTGCCTTTGGCTTTTGGTTTGTACTGGAGCAAAGCCACCACGCAGGGCGCAATTGTGTCGATTGTCGTGGGTGTGACAACTTATTTTTTTGGTGGGTCACCTTGGTTTTTTGGTGGCTTAGACACAGAAATTTGGCCTACCCATTTGGTTGCGTTAATCACAGGCAGTGCTTCCATTGTGATTTTTTCCTTGTTGCCCCAGTGGTTGCCGCATCGGCCGTTGTTGCGTGATGGCGTGGTTCATTCAAATTAAGTAGGAATTATGAAGTCGTATCTTTCAATTGAAGACACCATTGGCAATACACCTTTGGTGCAGCTTAGGCACCTTGATGCAGTTGCAAATCGTGCTCGCGGCAATGTTATTTTAGGTAAGCTAGAGGGGAATAATCCTGCGGGGTCGGTGAAAGACCGCGCAGCCTTGGCGATGATTAAAGGGGCCGAGGCGCGGGGTGAAATTAAACCCGGTGATGCATTAATCGAAGCCACTTCTGGCAACACCGGTATTGCCTTGGCGATGGCCGCGGCGTTACGCGGGTATCGAATGATTTTGGTGATGCCTGAACATTTAAGCATCGAGCGACGACAAACCATGCGTGCCTTTGGCGCTGAAATTGTTTTGACACCGAAAAGTGGAGGCATGGAATATGCTCGAGACTTGGCTGAAGAAATGCGAGACCAAGGCAAGGGTATTATTTTGAATCAATTTGCAAATTCCGATAACCCCAGAATTCATTTTGAAACCACTGGCCCAGAAATTTGGCGAGATACAGAAGGCCAAGTCACCCATTTTGTAAGTGCCATGGGCACAACAGGTTCAATTATGGGGGTTTCTCAATTTTTAAAATCTAAAAATTCAGACATTCGAATTGTGGGTGTTCAGCCTAGTGAAGGATCACAAATTCCAGGTATTCGAAAATGGCCCGAAGAGTATTTACCCACAATTTTTAACCCGCGAGCGGTTGATCAAATAGAAGAGGTGTCACAGGTTGACGCGGAAGAAATGGCACGACGTATGGCTGCAGAAGAAGGTATTTTTTGTGGAATTTCAGCAGCGGGTGCTGCTGCGGTTGCCTTACGTTTAGCACAGACTTTAACCGATGCAACAATTGTATTTATTGTGTGTGATCGAGGTGATCGATACTTATCTACTGGCGTGTTTCCGGCTTAAGTCCTGTCGATTTGACTGCATAGTTACTCAAGTACCAATTGGTGTGTCAAGTATGTAAATTTGTTGTAAATTTGATGGGAGGTTTTTCGAATGCGAATATTTTTTGGTACGCTAAAGCGTTCATCTTTGAGGGAAATCATTCATGCGTCAATCTAGTTTGCTTTTGCTGTTACTTTTTGTGTTGTCTGCGTGCCAAGTGACAGGCCCAAGCGTCAAGGTGGAACCGCCTAAGGTAAAAATACCGGGGGTTGAAATTGAGGGCCATTCACACGGCACTTTTTGCCCTCCAGGGCAAGCTAAAAAAGGCAAATGTTAAAACCATTCATTTGCATTGATTCAATTTTTGTGTGTTCACGATGGCCTTGCCGAGGTTTTATTTTTTCATTTTCGCTTCAATCGCTTCGGCCAATTCAAGCACTGCTGTGGCATAAAATGAAGATCGGTTATATCGTGTCACCACAAAAAAGTTTTGCCCTCCTACCACATAAGTTGCTGGCTTGTCGCCTTGTACCAGTTTAATCAGAGCTAGTTTTTCTTCTTCGAGAGTTTTGCGTTTCAGTTCTACACCTTTTTGAGTCATTTCTTTGGCTGTAAAAGTGGGCACAATATCGGGGGCTAGCAATGTGTCTAAGTGGTCTTTATGGTTAAATTCAATGGGTACAAGCATGGCATGTCCAGTTTTCCAACCGTGTTCTTTTAAAAAATTAGCCACACTGAAAATGCCATCTTTAAGATTAGTGAGAAGGTCGATTTTGCCATCGCCATCGCCATCTACAGCATAAGTTTGCCAAGATGTCGGCATAAATTGCCCCAAACCCATTGCACCGGCATAGCTACCTTTAACCGTGGTTGCGTCCATGCTGAGTTGCTCTGTTAAGACAATAAAAGCCCCCAACTCGTTGTAAAAGAAAGGTGAACGGTCTCGTGTTCCTGATGGAAAATCAAAGCTTAGGGTGGCCAGTGCATCTAAAACTTTGTCGGTGCCCATGTTGCGACCATACAAAGTTTCTACTCCAATAATTGCAACTATGACGGATGCCGGTACACCGTACCTGAGTTCTGCTTCTTGAAGCATCATTTGATTGTCTTGCCAAAATTGAAGCCCTTCTTGAATACGGAAGGGTTCGACAAATTGTTTTCGATAGGTGTCCCAATCGCTGCTTCGTTTTTGAGTTTCTTTGGGCGAGTAAAGTTGAATGACTTTATTATTTCTCTGGGCACTGGCTAATAGCCGAAGTGTTTTTTCTTGGGGGATATTGTTTTCAATTTCAAGTTTCTGGGCTAGTTCTTTGGCTTTGGGGTGTTCTGCATAACCGATAGCACAAGCTGAGCTTGCTGCAGAAAATAGTATAAAAAACCATATAACGGGTTGGGTTAACAAACCGGAGAGGTGACGAAGCAAATTTTTCATGTCGATCCTAATTTTGAATTACAATTTTTTGATGATCTTCTATGCTACCAGTCTTAACGTGAATTAATCATTTAATCTTCCTGAACTGAAAAAACGATGTCGTTTGTAAAGAGTCTTGGGTGGTGTTCGGTCTTACTTATTTTTGAAGGTGTTGAATGAATTATTTTGCAATATTTACCCAGATTTTTACCGTCACGGGGCCAGTGTTTGCCATGGTCCTTCTTGGGTATGTATTAAGAAGAATCAATTTGATTAATCAGTCTTTTATTGAAACTTCCTCCAGCTTGGTGTTTAAAGGAACCATGCCTACGATGTTTTTTTTAGCCATTTGGCAAGCTGATTTAGTGCAAGCGGTGGTACCAGAATTAATCGTCGGTGTGACGATGGGTACATTCTTGGCTTTTGGTTTAAGCTGGTGGTGGGCTTTCAAAACAGTTGATCTTGTGAATCGTGGTGTTTTTATTCAAGGTGCTTTTCGTGGCAATTGTGGGGTGGTGAGTTTGGCGTTGGTGGCTTCGTATTTTGGGGCTTACGGTTTGGCGGTTGGGGGCGTTTTGGCAGGCTTTACGATTATTTTATTTAACACGCTGGCAGTTTTTATTTTGGCATTTTATAGCTCAAATTATTCGTTCAGTTTGAATCAATTTGTGCGTGAGTTTACGACCAATCCATTAATTATTTCTGTGATGTTGGGAATTGCAGCTTCTTTGGTCGAATTGGTATTGCCACAGTGGATTGTGACTTCTGCAGATTATTTTGCCCGAATTACTTTGCCCTTGGCTCTGATTTGTGTGGGTGGCACATTGTCACTTCAAACGTTAAAGCAGTCGGGTAAAGCCGCGTTTCATTCTTCGTTGATTAAAGTCATGATCGCACCTATTTTGAGTTGTTTGATTGCCTGGTTTTTAGGTGTTCAACATGACGAACTAATTATTTTATGGATGTTTTTAAGTAGCCCAACGGCTGTTGCTAGCTTTGCAATGGCTCTAGCTTCGGGCAGTGATGGCCAGTTGGCGGCCAACATTATTGCTTTAACAACAGTGATTTCGATGATAACGATTACTTTAGGTGTTTTTGTTTTGCGTGCACTGTAGCTCAATCTGGTTTAAGTTTTTCAATTTCGGATGCATACAGTTGTTTGAGTGCATTTGTTTGTTCACGATTATTGATGAAGGAATGAACCACTGAAAGAGTTTCTTTCGAAGTTTGTGCTATTTTAATTGCGTCTTCTGTTGTGAGAAGCTCGGTTAAATGGGGTGTGAGTACGCTGGGTAGTTGTTCTTTGTGATTCGTGGTTACGTTTCCGATTGTGTTGATAAATGTTTCGTAAAAACGACGCCCTTTGTTATCATCGTATCTATTTTGCATAGAGCTCGGGAAATGAGATTCAAACATAGCGATATTTCTACTTCTTATCTGATTTTTTTGTAAGGTAGGCTGCAGTTTATTAAGAAACTGACGGAGCGTTTCTGTGCGAACCGAGCAACGGTTTTTATAATCCATTCTTTCCAGAGTTTGAGAGCGTATAAGAGAATTTGCTAAAATGTCAGCATTTTTTTTATTGAGACCATACATCACAAGATGAAGAGTTTTTAAATTTTTCATAGTCGCCAGTGTTGGGCCAAGCCTTCCTACTATTTCTTTTCTGACTCCAATCGCCATACAGCTGATTTTGCTATTTTTTAATGCGTTGATTAAAAGGCTAGAAGAGTCATTTTCATTAAGATCTAAAATGATAATTTTTTTGTTGGATAATTGATCCAATACGAAAGAAAGTGCTTGTAGAGTATGTTGAGAGCTATTTTTTAAATTAGAGAACTGAACAGCTAAAATTGCAGGATTCTTTGCGATTTGTTCTGCAGCAAGAACAAAACGATCTTTTTCTGCCAAAGCTCTGTCTTCGTCTGTATTGGAAGGGAGACTAGAGTCATGTGTTAATTTAAAACAATTGCTATTACTCGTTCTAATATAATTGCACAGTTGCTCGGGGGGTTGATTAATCTGATTAATTCCAATCCAACCAACCATAATCGATCTTCCTTTGAGCTAAAACTCCTTAGTAGCGCATATTCAATGTTTGTTCCTTGGTATTAAATTATTTTTTGGATTAACCCAATTCGTTACTCTGTGACCTTCTGCCTAGATAGCACGACACCAAATAAAGCTTAGCATTTATAAAACCTTTGATTCGGCAACGACTGAGAGTTACTTTAAGTCTTTGAATTTTCTGATGCATACAGTTGTTTGAGTGCATCTGTTTGTTCACGATTGTTGATGAATGAATGAACCACTGAAAGAGTTTCTTTCGAAGTTTGTGCTATTTTAATTGCGTCTTCTGTTGTGAGAAGTTCAATTAAATGGGGTGTGAGTACACTGGGTAGTTGTTCTTTGTGATTCGTAGCTACGTTTCCGATTGTGTTGATAAATGTTTCGTAAAAACGACGCCCTTTGTGATCATCATATTTATTTTGCATTGAACTTGGGAAATAAGATTCAAATTCAGCAATGTTTCTGTTATTTTTCCAATTTCTTTCTAAGGTAGGTCGAACTTCAGAAAAAAACTGTTCGACGGTTTTTTTGCGAGCGTGGCGATTCATATACAATATGTCTTGCAAATATTTGCAGTTGTTGAGTGTATTCGCCAAAATCTTGGAGCTTTTTTTATTGAAGCGATATATCTCAAATCTAAGGCATTTTAAATTTTTCATGGTTGCAAATGTTGTGCAAAGCTTTTTTACTGTTTCGTTTCTTAAATGAACATCTAGGTCTTTAATACGGCTATTTGCTAATGCGTTCATTATAAGGTTAGAAGAGTTATTTTCTTCAAGAGCTCCAATAACAATTCTTTTGTTGGATAATTGATCAAATACGAAAGAAAGTGCTTGTAGGGTATGTTGCGAGCTATTTTCTAGGCCAGAGAAAAAAACAGTTAAAATTGCAGGGTTCTTTGCGATTTGCTCTGCAGCAAGAACAAAACGGCTTTGTTCTGCCAAGGCCTTATCTTCGTCTATAATAGAAGGAAGATTAAAGTCATGTGCTAATTTAAAATGAGTTTTATTACTTGTTCTAATATAATTACACAGTTGCTCGGGGGTTTGATTAATCTGATTAATTCCAATCCAACCAAACATAATCAATTTTCCCTTGAGCTAAAATTCCTTAGTAACTTACACTGAATATTTGTTCCTTGGTATTAAATTATTTTTTTGGGTTAACTTAATCGGTTTAGATAAGGAATTATGATGAAAACGAAAGCAGCTGTTGCTTTTTCTGCTGGCCAACCTTTGCAAGTGGTCGAGGTCGATTTGCAGGGGCCTGAAGCCAATGAAGTGTTGGTTGAAATTAAAGCAACCGGAGTGTGTCACACCGATGAATTTACCCGATCAGGGCAAGACCCAGAGGGGGCTTTTCCTGCAATTTTGGGTCACGAAGGGGCAGGCATTGTGGTTGAAGTGGGTCGCAATGTGACTTCTGTAAAACCTGGTGATCATGTGATTCCATTGTATACCCCAGAATGTCGGCAATGTGAGTATTGTTTAAATCCAAAAACCAACTTGTGCCAAGCCATTCGTAGCACTCAAGGTAAGGGTTTAATGCCGAATGGGACAAGTCGTTTTTCATTTGAAGGCCGTCCTATTTTGCATTACATGGGTTGTTCTACCTTTTCAAATTACACGGTATTGCCTGAAATTGCTGTGGCAAAAGTTCGCAACGATGCACCGTTTGAGAAAATTTGTTACATCGGTTGCGGAGTGACTACTGGAATTGGTGCTGTGGCCTTTACCATGAAAGTAGAACTTGGCTCAACCGTCGCCGTGTTTGGCTTGGGGGGTATTGGTTTAAATGTGATTCAAGGTGCAAAAATGGTGGGCGCAAGGCGAATTATTGGTATCGATATAAATCCTGCAAAAGTGCCATTGGCAAAAAAATTAGGAATGACCGATTTTGTAAATCCAAAGGATTGCGACAATTTGGTCGATCATCTTGTGCAAATGACTCAGGGGGGCGTTGATTACAGTTTTGAATGTATTGGTCATGTTCAAGTCATGCGTGCCGCCTTAGAGTGTTGTCATAAGGGGTGGGGCAAAAGTTGTATTATTGGTGTTGCGGGCGCGGGTCAAGAAATTTCAACACGACCATTTCAGTTGGTGACGGGTCGGTCTTGGCATGGTTCTGCGTTCGGCGGTGCTCGTGGGCGAACAGATGTGCCTAAAATTGTCGATTGGTACATGGAACAAAAAATTCAAATTGATGACCTAATTACTCATGTCATGCCGATTGATGAAATTAATACAGCGTTTGATTTAATGCATCGGGGTGAAGGAATTCGTTCAGTGGTGGTGTATCCATGAAGATTTCGAAGCTGTCTGAATCTCTCTGTTTTGATGGGCGACAGCTCCGATATCGTCATTTTTCTGAGTCGCTTCAGTGTGACATGCATTTTTCGGTGTTTTTGCCGCCACAGGCAAAAAAGCACCCTGTGCCTGTTTTGTACTGGTTATCGGGCTTAACTTGCACCGATGAAAATTTTGTATTAAAAGCTGGGGCGCAGCAATATGCCGCTCGTTATGGCATCGCTTTAGTGGTGCCCGACACAAGCCCCCGTGGGCAACAGGTGCCCGATGATCCTCAAGGCGCATGGGATTTTGGGCATGGAGCTGGTTTTTATTTGAATGCCACTGAAAAACCGTGGTCTGATTATTACAAAATGTATGATTACATCACCTATGAATTGCCTGTTTTGGTGGGCCTTCAATTTCCTTTAGATCTGTCTCGCCAGGCTATTAGTGGGCATTCGATGGGTGGGCATGGGGCTTTGGTGATTGGCTTACGAAACACTCAGCGTTATCGCTCTATTTCTGCGTTTGCACCGATTTGTTCGGTTGTTCATTGTTCGTTAGGTCAAAAAGCATTAAAGGGCTATTTAGGATTAGATCAAAAAACTTGGTCGCTTTATGATGCTTGCTCTTTAATAGAGCATTACACGGAGGCCCCTTTGCCGATCCGAATTGATCAAGGGGGTGTCGATGAGTATTTGGTTGATCAATTAAAGCCCGAGCTATTTATTCAGGCGTGTCAGGTTAAACATTATCCGCTGGCTTATCATTTATGGCCGGGGTATGGCCACGGTTATTTTTTTATTGCATCGTTTATTCAAGAGCATATTCGTTTTCATGCGTTGCATTTAGAAGCTACTCCTCACGCAGAGCGATATTATGCTAAAACAAATTAGATCAATTTGTCATGTCGTTGATTTGGATCAGCGGTTTTTTGAAACACTTCCGATCGGTTTAATGGTTTACAACTTTACAAAAGATTCTAGTTTAGGTTTTAATGATGCAACAGAATTAAAACAGTAGTGTTCTACTAACTTCCGATTGGCGTTTTACTCAGGTGTACAAAACGTTAATTTGTTAATTGGGCAAAGTTAACATCATGCATCCATTACAGGATAGTCAGGCTGTACTAAGTCATTGTTTACAATCCAATACGGATGCACCGAACCCCGTCATCGGCCCTTCGGGAGGGCAGTTAGTACAAGCAGTTTCTCAACTGGGCTATTTGCTGGTGAGTCAAAGTCAATCTGCGGTTGCTCGTATTCCTTCGCATGTGTCCTTATTTCGTTTAAAACCCACAGCAGACAAAATCGCTTTGTCAAAAGACTTTTTAAAAGCTGCTGCTGAGGGTAATTTAAATCGCGTTCAAATCTTAATTGAACAGCATTCGGTACCTGCCAGCTACGATGGAAACCGAGCACTTTGCATGGCAGCCTCGGAAGGTCATCTTGAGATTATTAAATATTTGGTTCAGAAGCAGGGTGTTAACCCAGCAGCGAATCATAATTTTTCATTACGTTGGGCGGCATTAAAGGGGCATACACGGGTGGTTCTTTTTTTATTAAATGATCCCCGCGTTGATCCAACCACTGAAAACAACATCGCGCTCGAATGGGCTGTAAAAAATGGTCACACCGATGTGTTGCGTTTGTTGTTAGCGCACCCTAAAGTAAATCCGCTTGCGAACCAACTCAAAGTGATGAAGGTTGCAATTGAAGAGGGGCAATTAAATAGTGTTCAAGTTTTAATGAATGATGCACGTATTAATCCAGCCACTCAAAATAATACGTTTCTTTTACAAGCCATTCAAAGTGGTCATTTTGATATTGTGGCTTTGTTTTTATTAGATGGTCGTTATCTGGGCGCATCCAATGGCGAGCAAGTGCGGCAAAAATTAATTGAATTGGCTGAAACCTCTGACGTGTTTCAAGCCAAGCTTAATCGCATGTATCACATTGCATTGGACAAACTGACAATTCTTTTTCAAGGATTATCGCTTGTGGGGTCGACGGATATGCTTCAAGAAATTGCGACGCAGGGTGGTGTGACGCACGGATTATTCCCTTTGTTGACAGCGCAAGAACGACAGGCCAAAGTGAGGCAATTAATTCATTCGTTGAATAAAAAATCGAGATCAGCCTAAGTGTTGTGTTGGGTTTGGTGTAATCTGTTGGTTATTCATACTGTTTTCAAGGTGATCGCTTGCCATCAACTGTTTTAGTTTTTTTTGTTGTGGCTGTTGCGGCGGTGAGTATTTTTCTTTCACCCAAAACAAATTCAGAGCAGTCTTTTTTCTTGGGCTACACGCAAGACGGGTTGCCACCCAGTTTGTTGTCTCTGATGGTTTCTCATGTGATGACCTGGTTGTTTGCTCGGTCGTTGCTGAATGCGGTTATTTTAGGCTTTAATTATGGTGTGTGGGGTGTTTTGGCCTATGCGGTTTACTATGGCTCATTCATCAGTGCGGCCTTTATTGTTGATTCTATTCGCTTTAAACATGGGTTTACCAGTATTCATGACTTTTTAAATGATCGGTTTGGTCGGGTTGGTACCCGTTGTTATCATGTCGTGGTTGGAATTCGCTTAATGAGCGAAGTGTTTGCCAACCTGTTGGTTGTAGGTTTGTTGTTTGGCCCAGAAGGTTCTGGCGCGTACATCGGTATTATTTTATTTTTCTCGTTGTTTACTTTATTTTATTCGGTTCAAGGCGGGTTACGCGCATCCATACGAACAGGCGGTTTTCAAATGATTGTGTTCACCATGTTGCTTGCTGCATTAATCGGAGTGGTATTGGGTATCCCCGAATTTAGTTGGGCGGTGTTTGAAGTTCAGCCCTTTAATCTGTCAGAGCCTGGGGTTGTTTTGTTATTGGTTGCTTTTCTGCACGTCATTAGTTATCCCATGCATGACCCTGTTTTAATGGATAGGGGTTTTATTGCAGATCGTCAAACCACCCGACGCAGCTTTTTTCATGCATATTGGATGAGTACACTGTTCATTGTGATATTTGGTATTTTAGGAGTTTTTGCAGCAAGCCAAGCTTTGGTGAATGAAGCCATGAATACGGTATTACTGCGTCTGTTGGGTCCCATTCCGATGTTGTTTTTCAGTGCCGCACTGATTGTTGCTGCCATGTCGAGTTTAAATTCCACCTTATCAAGTTCCGCCAAATGGGTTGCCCTAGATATGAAGGTGATGGCACCGACCTTAAAAAATGGCCGCACAGCGATGTGTTTGTTTTTACTGCTGAGTGTGCTGTTGGTGTTTGTGGGCTCGAACGATGTTTTCACCCTATTTGCACTCAGTGGGTTAGCCTCTCTGTATCTTTTACCTGTAATTGTGTTTAGTGTTTGCTTGGGTTGGTCGGCATTGCCAACTTGGTGTTATGGATTTAGTTTTGTGTTGGCATTGGGTGCAACATTACTTTATTTTTTTGAAAGCAGCCAATACACCCAAGTGATTGCATCCTTAACGGGTATTTCAGACTCCCCAAGTCAGTTGCTTGCTTTGTCTTTAATTGTTGTTGTGGGCAGTTTTTTGGCCTTTTGCCTGGCCAAGTGGATACAGGTTCGTTGGTACCCCGTGTATGGGGGTTGACGTTTGCTTGAGGCAGTTGAAAGAACAGGGCTGCCAGCGTTAGAATTCTTTTTTAAGTAGGAATTTTAGATTCTTTACAAAGGGTTTTATGGATATTAATGCGAGTATTATTGATCAGCAACTGACTGGTATTTTACAAAAACCCCTACCAACATGGTTGACTGGTCATTTAGATGAACCCCCAGCATGGTTTGAGCGTTTTGGAAACGATGACAATAAAAAACGCTCTGCTGCTTTTGTGTTGTTGTGTATGTCGAGTTGTCTCGATTTACCCCTTGAAGACTGTACCGATTGGTTGACTGAAGGCAGTAATGATGCGGGGGTTGATGGGTTGTACATCGGCGAGGTGGATGACGGTGAGTTTCTCGTAACGATTTTTCAGGGAAAGTATAAAGTGAATGATTTGTCTGGGCAGGCAAATTTTCCTGAAAATGGGGTACAAAAAGCGATTAATACGGTGCAAGTTTTATTTGATCCAAGCAAGCGGGTCGACTTGAATCCACATCTAAAGCCCAAGGTTGAAGAAATTCGTTCGATGGTGTTGGAGGGGTATATTCCGAATGTTCGCGTTATTCTTTGTAATAACGGTGCCAAATGGACCGATCAAGCTCAACGGTGGATTGATCAATCGGGTCTTCCAGAAAGGCAAATTCAGTGGCTTCACTTTAATCACAATTCGGTTGTTGGCATTTTAAGCAAAACGAAAACGGTAAACGATACCCTCCGCTTGGTGGGCAAAGCAGTCGTTGAGGATTTTAATTACCGCCGCGTGGTGATTGGGAAAGTATTGGTGTCTGAGGTTGCGGAGTTATTTAATCGTCATGAAGACAGTTTGTTGCAACGAAATATTCGACGCTACTTGGGTTTGCATGAAAATAGAGTCAATCTGGCGATTCAATCGACTTTAGTGAATCCCGATTGTCGAGAAAATTTTTATTTTTTTAATAATGGGATCACCATAATCTGCGAAAATTTTCGGTATAACGCGCTTCAAAGTGAAAATTTTGAGTTGAAATTACAAGGAATGCAGATTATTAATGGTGGTCAAACCTGTAAAACAATCCAGCAAACATTGAATAATCCAGAACTTCCTTCAGAGTATCAAAATACGTTTGTGATGGTTCGTGTGTATGAGTTGTCTAAAGAAGATCAAAGTTTTGTAACCGACATTACCTATGCCACCAATAGCCAAAATCCTGTTGATCTTCGTGATTTACGTTCCAATGACGATTTGCAAAAACAATTGGAGTTGGGTGTTAAAAATTTGGGGTACGTGTACAAAAGGCAAAGAGAACAAGGTTCGGTTGGCTCTAATACCTTAACCAGTTTAACTGTGGCTGAAGCGGTTTTGGCAATTTGGCGAGAAAAACCGCATCAGGCTAAATTTCGCCGTAAAGAACATTTTGGAAAGTTCTACGATGACATCTTTAAAAATTTAAATGCAGCACAAGCTATTCTTGCAACGCTTATTTTTAGGCAGGTTGAAAATGAGCGCAAGCGGCCTTCTCACAAGAATCCACCTACTTTTCTTCCGTATGCGTCGCATTATATTGCCATGTTGGTAGGGCGCCGTTTATTAAAAGAACGTGGTATTCAATTGGGTGATGTGACTCATCAGCAGTTCAACGTACTTCGAGAATTTTTAGATCAAAACACAAGCCGACTTCAAGAGGCTGCTACTCAAGATATTGTGCAGGCATTAACGAAGTGCTATGGTGAGCGGGAAATTTCATTGCAACAGTTGTCGGCCACATTTCGGCGGGGTGATCTGCTTGAAATGTTAGATGAAGTCATCTAAGTAGGCACAACGCCATTGAGTCGCTCAACAACAGCGACTCAAGTTAGCATGTGCTATCGATGTGTTTAGCGTTGCGGGGGTTGATTCTCATTTTGATCAAACAGAGCCAGTGCATCGTTTAAAATATCAAAGATTTGCTGGCCGTTACCTGCAGGGTTTTGGTTTACACGATTTGGAAGTCCGAGCATTTGATTTACCTCACCCAACATGTCTTGTAATACCAGCGGATTAAACGCTGGGCGTGGGGCTCTGGTTGCTGCCGCCGTGTTACGGTTGTTTAAAAATCGCTGAAGTTGGGGGGCCATGTTGTTATCTGATGCTTCACCAACCACTGGGCCTAAAATCGCAAGTGCGCGGGTTATGGCGTTGGTACTGATGTTTTCTCGGCAAACAGGGCACCGAAATGCCGCATGGGGCGTTGCGCTTCGGAATAGCTGCTGCGCACAATCTAAGCAAATAAAGTGCAATTGACCACTGTTTTCTGGAGCCACTGATTCAGGTTGTCGACCGTGCACATCAAATGCGTTGGTTTTTTCTTCAAAGCAAATGTTACAACGGTTGGGGATACTATTTGATTCCATATGAAAGCCTACTTCATTCAAAAAACCTTAGTATCTTGCTTTGAGTAAAAGTTCAATAAAATTTCACTTTTTTTAAAACACGGTATTCAAGACGTCATTAGCATGAATGCTTCTTGATATTGCAACTTGTGACGAAAAGTCTTGAAAAGAAAAGTATTTTTTTACGAACAGATCGAACCCTAACAAAAAAATGGTCGTTGGTAGGATTGTGCAATGTGGCCAAACTGTTTAAATTATTCGTTGTACTGAAGTAATTGACATTCAAGTGTTTTTTAAGTTCATAACATGTTGTACATGGATTTGTTTTAATTGTGTTGACGTATTTCGGTTGTGATCAATCAAGATAGGTTAAAAATATGGCAAATGAGTATCAGTTAAAAGGTATTGAGCTTATTGAATATGAAGCAGAAAGCGGATTGCGAATTAAAAGTCACCAAGTTTGGTCTTTTTTTGATGCGGATCGTACTCTTGAAAAAATTCGTGATGCGTTTCAAGGTGCCTTGCCTGTTGTTTTTTTTAAGCTGAAGTATACCTGTCGTGGTAAAGAGCATACTTATCGGGGTGTTTTCCGTTTAGACGAGCAACTTGACTCTTTATCGCTGCAAAATCATATTCAGGTTTTTTTGTCGCAATATCGAGAAAGCCCGAAAGAATTAAAAATTACTCCCGATGCTTTTGTTACTTTGTGTAAACACATGACTGAGCTGTTTCAACAATGTGCGACTGAACAAATCTTCAAAGCCAATCAAGCTAAATTAATCACCTAATTCATTGGGAATGATGCAGTAAAAATTCCAAGGCATAGCGATAGCCTTGCCAGCCCAGCCCCGCGATGACGCCAATTGCAATATCGGATAAATAAGAGTGGTGCCTGAATGTTTCTCGTTGATACACGTTGCTCAGATGAACTTCAATAAAGGGAATATTGACTGATAGCAACGCGTCTCGAATTGCAATACTGGTGTGCGTGTATGCCCCCGCGTTAATGACAATTCCTTGAATTTGATTGTGTTTTGCGCTTTGAATTTGATCAACAATTTTACCTTCGTGGTTGCTTTGAAAGCACGATAATTGAAACCCTTGGGTTTGTGCTTGTTGTTGAAGTGAACGTTCAATTTCAGATAAAGTGAGCGATCCATAGACATTCGGCTCACGACTACCTAGCATGTTTAAATTGGGCCCGTTAATTAACAGAAGTGATTTCATGGTTCAGTAGTTCACTTTAAAAATTTTTTATTATTTTAACGTACGTCAGTCGTCAATTCAGTTTTCAGAAGGGGTTATTTTGTCATCATTTTGTGCGTAGCCGTATTTAGCTGTTCAGATTACGCATACAATTCGCAAAAAAACATGAAGGTTTTAATATGCCCAATTTATTTTCTATTGTTACCCAGTCGGGTTTTGTTTCTTTGGCCACGCAAGCAATTCACTCATCATTAATGCCTAGTGGGCACAACTCTGCAATATCTTCTCGGCCAGCTCACTCGGCGCACTCATTGTGGCGGAGTTTAAATAATCCTAAAATGTTAGCCAGCTCAAACTTTTGGAATGATGATGAAATCTCTGAGAGTTCACAACGTAGTCACTTGCAGCCACACTTGAATTTAGATCAGCACATTCAAAACATGCCTTTTTTGCCTCTCGAAATTGATCCAAACATCAGTGATGAAGTGGCAGTGCAACAGTTTAAAAATACACTTGCTGAAGCACGAATATTGGCTCAAGGTCGTTCGATTATTTGGGGGTGCGACATGGCTTTGGGGTTGTTGAAAGTAGCAGGTTCAGAAACTGTAATTCAAGCTTACGATCATGCCGATCAGCAAGCTTTAAACGATTGTTCTTTGGCGTTAACGGTTGTTCGTTCAGATCAGTTGGTACGTGCACGTTTGGGAGCAGTCGTTGAATTTGACCAGCCGTTAGTTGATAAAATTAAACTCTGTCAAGCTAGGCAAAATGCAACGATCCAGAGCAGTGAATTGCCAGTGTTGAGTTATTACGATATAGAGAACAAACTTGCCATTCAGGTTAATTTAAATGACCCTGATTATCATCCTGCAAATTTATTGGTAGTGGCTGCTCGAAACTATCATGACATGCGTGTGATTAATAAATTACAAACTGAGGATATTGCACGTTTAGTAGGCCAAACTCCAAAACTGTTACATCTTAAAATGTTTTATGCTTTGTATCTTGGTTCCATCGCATTGGTGTGTCGTAGTCTGCATCCTAGCTCTGTGAGTGATAAAGATTTGTATGGTGTTGGTTTGTTGGTTGAGGCATTTGAACAGTGTTGTCAGCAGTTAGGGGAAGACTTTATGTTACAAACTCTTTATGGTAAAACCTCTGAGACCAGTCATCCAATGCTTGTGAATCAACGTTTAAGGCTTATTCTGCCACATTTAAAAAAGTTCCTTTTGGGCGATAAAGCCACTTGGGGATAACTGCTATGCAGTTTAGCATGAGAATCAAAAAACCTTGGTGTGCTGTGATTTTGTGAGCTTAGCGTATTAATTGGCTTGGGCTAAATTTTGTAGGATGCTTGATTGTAGTGCATTTTAATAAAGATTGTTCAAGTTTGAGCGGGGTAAATGGCTTAGCAATAAAATCTTTGGCACCCAGTTTAATTGCATTAATCACATTGGCTTTACAGCTGTCTGCGCTTAGCATAATCACATAAGCATGTGGATCATAACTTAAAATTTGATTTAAAACTTCAATTCCATTGATTTGAGGCATGTGAATGTCTAAAAAAATAACATTAGGGCAATATTGTAAGTAGTTTTCAAGAATTTTAACGCCATTGTCAATTTCTAAGCATGTGCCAAACTGATTTAGTGAAGCACAAAGTAATGATCTCATGAATAAATCATCGTCTGCTACTAAAATAATATTTTCTTTTCTTTTTTGTCGATTTTTATGAAAAAAAGAATAGTCATCATATTCTTGATCGATGCTGCTTAGAAGTATTTTAAACTCTCTGAGTCGTTGTGAGTTTAAATCACTTATTTCAATCTGCAAACGATAACTAGACAATAAATATTCAAGCTTTGTTTTAAATCCAGAGTGGTCAAAAATTGCACCAGTTTTAACTAGAACAAGTAAGCAATTTGAGTGGTAGATGTAAATTTCTCCTTCTGTATTCGGTTCAAAACAGCTTGCTACATGAAGCACAACATGAAGAATGTTCCCGGAATTTTCAGCGTCTGTTGTTATTTTGATTAATCGCCAATTTTTACAGTGTCGGTTAGCATAAGTAGCTTGAGCAAGAAAATGATTAGATAAGTCGCGCTTAATTATATTCATTTGAACTCTATGAGGATTAATTGACAATTCATAAAATAAACAGGAAGCTAGGCCAGTTAAATAAAAATTAAAGCAAATCTAATTATGAATATAACTGATCTTAAGCGCGATTCGTTAAGTTTTAAACAAAATTACAACAGCCTTCAAATGGTGTTAATAGTCGTCATGTTGTTGTTACTTGTGTTTTCGTTTTTATTAGAGCTTCATTATCAACGTATCAATGCGCTATTATCCTTTTACAGTGGTATTGAAAGCAAAATAGGTCAACTTTTTTATTTGCTACAATCCAATCACTTATCTATTAGTATTCATTCAGATCACCTAGTATCACTCACGCACGAGAAATTACTCAGAAATTCAACTCAAATTCAAGAAATTGTTCTTGAACTTAAAAAAAATTCGTTGAACCATGAGTTTGAGTCCTTCTCAAAAAAAATAGTATCTGCTTATCAAACTTACGATCTTACTCAAAAACAATTGTTTGATTATTTAGTAGAGAATGATTTCAAAAAATATCGTGAGCTTTATTTAAGTGATGAGTTTTTGGCAGTTAAAGCTAATTTAATTGATGAACTTGCATCGTTGAAAATTTACACGGGCAGTCAGGTTAAAACCTATGAAATGAGTTCAATTCAAGATTTAATTTTTTTATGGGTAATTCGTTTTTTAATGTATTTTCTCATAGTCCTTACTTTTTCTTACTTTAGAAAATCAATCGTTAAAAGATCAAATTTTATTGATAAATTGATTCTTTCGTTTGAAGAAAAAAATAATTTCTTTTTAAAAATTATTGATTCTTTACCTTTGTCTGTTATTGTAAAAAATATAAAAAGCAATTATCAGTATGTTTTATTTAATAAAGAAGCTGAAAAAGAGTTTTGTATGTTAAGTAGCAAAGTAATCAACAAAACAGATTTCGAGTTTTATGATAAAAAGTATGCAGAACGAATTCGACATACAGATAAGCAGGTTGTTGAAAGTGGTAAAACTCTACATCTTGAGGAAGAACAGTTTCAAGCTGGGAATAATTTTTTTGTTTCAAATTGCTGGAAGGTGCCTCTATTTGATGCTCAGGGAAAACCTGATTACTTGGTCTATTTTATAGAAAATGCGACTCAGCAGCAAGAATATAGATTGCAGTTAAAGTTATTTAAAACGGTGTTTGAGTTATCAAAAGATATGATTTTAATTACTGATTGTAGGCTAGATGATCCTGGCCCTATCATTTTATTTTCAAATCAAGAAACTGAAAAATTGTCGGGATATTCAGTCGACGAAGTGATAGGAAAAACCCCGCGAATATTTCAAGGCCCTGAGACTTGTAAAAAATCACTCAATCAACTTAAAAAAGCATTAAGCTCGGGTCGAACTTTTCGAACAGAACTGATTAATTATACAAAGAATGGTAAGCCTTTTTGGATCTCTTTAAGTGTATTTCCTTTGCGTGATAAAAATGGAGTGATTACTCATTTTGGTTCGATTCAGAGAGATATTACCTATGAAAAAAATATTCAGGTCGAACTTCGTCAAGCAAAAGAGCTTTCTGAAAAAGCCAATACAGCAAAATCTGATTTTTTAGCCAACATTTCTCATGAGCTTAGAACCCCTTTAAATGCCATGATTGGAATGACTCAATTGGTGTTAAATCATCAAAGAATTCAAGGTGAAGACTATGAATTATTAACTTTAGTGTATAAATCATCGTTGTCGTTGTTGCACTTATTGAATGATATTTTAGATTTATCACGAATTGAGTCAGGTGCAATTGAATTTGAGTGTTATCCGTTTAATTTAATCGATTTGATTCAAGAGGTGGTCAGCAGTTTTAAAATTTTAGCAAATGACAAAGGAATCGAATTGTTGACTCAGATTGACGATTTTTCAGTTTGGTATTTTCTAGGGGATGCCTTTCGAATTAAAATTATTTTAAACAATTTAATTTCTAATGCAATTAAGTTTACTGTGAGGGGTTCAGTTTTAATTGTACTGAAAATAAGTTCTTTGCAGGCAGGGCAAGTTGTTGTTTGTTGTCAGGTACAAGATAGCGGGATAGGTATTCCCCAGGATAGATTAGGTCTTATATTTGAAAAATTTTCTCAAGCCGATGTTTCAACAACGCGTCATTATGGCGGAAGTGGCTTAGGGTTAACAATTACACGAGAATTGCTTTTGAGAATGGGTGGCGAAGTGTCTGTGACCTCTGAGCTGGGGGTAGGTTCAGTATTTACCTTTACGCTACCACTTCAAGTTGCCAATTCGACTGATTTGGAAGCGCAGTCTTTAAATGAAGTTTTGCCACAAGAAAATCGTATTAATCGTTTATTCGCTAAAAATGCAGATTTTTTAGTTGTGGAAGATCACCCAGTCAATCAAATTTTTGTGATTAAGCTTTTAGAGTTTTTGGGCGTACGGAAGATTGACTTAGCTACCAATGGTCTTGAGGCTGAAAAAAAAGCTTTAATTAAAAATTATCATTGCATTT
>DIYC01000025.1:0-4303 GCA_002428895.1 Burkholderiales bacterium UBA6064
GAGGTAAGGTGCTAATCAGGTTTATTTTTGATGCTTATTTCATCTGTCAGAGGCACGCCAACTGATTGGGCGTGCCTTTTTAGAGGCATTTTTTGCAAACTTGATTAATTCATCAAATGTTGAATGCTTTGCCTTTCATTTTCTAGTTCTGCAAGTGTGATGTCTAACTGATGTCTTGAAAATGCGTCAATTTCTAAATTATTTACGATTTTGTATTGCCCCTCATGACAAATAACTGGAAACCCAAATTGTATTCCTTTTGGAATGCCGTACGAACCATCTGAGGGTACACCCATAGTGACCCAATTGTTGCCAGTGCCGTAAACCCAATCTCGCATATGGTCCACTGCTGCATGGGCGGCTGATGCCGCAGAAGACAAACCCCCACGGGCTTCTATGATTTCAGCACCACGATTTGCGATGCTCGGAATAAATACATTTTTGTTCCAAGTAGGGTCATTGATGAGTTCCTCAATGGCTTGACCATCAATTTCTGCATGTCGCAAATCAGCATACATGGTTGGAGAATGGTTTCCCCACACACACACTTTTTTAATTTTTGCAACAGGTTCGCCGGTTTTTTCGGATAATTTGGCCAAGGCTCGGTTGTGGTCAAGCCGTAACAGTGAAGTAAAACTGGAAGGGCTAAGGTCAGGGGCAGAGCGTTGAGCGATTAGTGCATTCGTATTGGCCGGATTGCCGACAACTAACACTTTAACATCGCGGCTGGCATGGTCATTGAGTGCCTTGCCTTGTTCTACAAACAGCGCGGCATTTGCAGCAAGCAATTCGCTACGTTGCATTCCTTTTTCTCGTCGTTTAGCCCCAACCAATAAAGCAAAATCTGCTGCTTTAAATGCGATATTAGGATCGACACTTGCCGTGACCGCATGTAAGGTTGGAAATGCACAATCTTGTAGCTCCATTATGACACCTTGTATAGCAGGCATTGAACGCTCGCTTCCAAGTAATTGAAGAATAATGGGTTGATGTAAGCCAAGCATATTGCCTCTGGCAATACTAAACAATAGGTTATATGCAATTTGTCCCGCTGCACCAGTGACTACAACTCGTTTTGGAGGTATTGACACTGAATAAGCGGAGTCATTTTTTACATTCAGTTGAGTTGGATTAAAAGGTTGGTTTGAATAATTAGGATTGGCTGCGTCTCTAATCATTCTGGTATTTAGGTTCAAGTTAGCCTCCATGATTTTTTATTGAGTGATCAATATACCATGACAGTGAGGCCCAATCTGTGTGTGATAATACTCGCTATTTTGGTTCGGAAACGTGTTCTTAGAAATCGAGTAAAAAATAATTTTTAGCGAGGAATAAATATGAATGCAGATGTACTTGTGAATCAAGCTACCAAGTTGATGATGATTTATGGCCCAAAATTGGTTGCGGCTTTGTTTGTTTTAATTGTGGGTAGTTGGTTTATTAACTTAATTAGTAAAGCGGTTTCTCAAGGGATGAAAAAAGCGAAGGTTGATGAACAACTACGTCCTTTCTTAACCGGAATTGTGAGCATGTTAATGAAAGTTATGCTGGCAATTAGCGTTTTGGGGATGTTGGGTATTCAAATGACGTCGTTTATTGCGATTTTGGGTGCCGCAGGTTTAGCAGTCGGCATGGCCTTATCGGGTACCTTACAAAATTTTGCAGGGGGTGTCATTCTTTTATTATTTAAACCGTTTAGAGCAGGTGACTTTATTGATGCACAAGGCTACTCAGGGATTGTTGCGGAAGTTCAGATTTTTAATACAATTTTAAAAACAGGTGACAATAAAACCATTATTATTCCGAATGGGTCATTGTCTACAGCATCTATGACGAACTATTCAACGGAGGCAACTCGTCGAGTAGATTGGACAATTAGCATTGCATACGGAGATAATCTGGATAAAGCACGCGCTATTATTAAGCGTTTGTGTGATACAGATAGTCGGATTTTAAAGAATCCTGAAGTGTTGATTGCTGTTTCTGCACTGGCGGATAACTCTGTTAATTTTGTAGTTAGGGTTTGGGTTCAATCAAACGATTACTGGGATGTTTATTTTGATATGAACGAACATATTTATAAAGCTTTTGCTCAAGAAGGTTTAAACAGGCCCCTACCACAAATGAATGTTTATGTTCATAAAGATTAAGTGTTGAGTTGTTGGGTGGGCTAGCTAATTTTTAGGAACTTTTTAATTTCTATTGTTACTTAGTTAAGATTGGGTTTAATGTTATTTATTAACTCCAAGCTGTTGTTTCATTAATTTTTTGAAATAGACAAAATAATCATGAGTTTAATTAATACAGTTAATAGCTTTATGTCTGGGCGAGTCACTTCTTCAGACTCTGTTAATTCTTTTAGCCGTTGGCCAACCCATTACTCATCGTCTTTACAAGATTTTTCGTCAGCTCATGAAGCAGCCGCTGCCTTAGACGCAGGACATTCATTGGTTTGGCGTGATCAACATGCGGATTATAGAGTATATCGAGAGGGTGACAAAATTGTGCTTGATCGCCGAGTTCGGCAACCAAGCAATTCGGGTTTTTCCAGTCCGAATTGGGAGCAAGTAGGGCGTTTTAACCCAAGCCCCGCTCAGCCTTTGATTCGACAAAGTCCCGATGGTCAGTCAAATTATTTGTCTTTTTTTAATAACACTTCTGGTCAACCCAATCCCGTTTATCAACTTAGTGTTAACCGCGGAAGTTGGAATGTCGTCAACCCTCACGTCAATTCGCTTGCTGGTCAACCGTCAAGTTCAAATTCAAGTTCATTAAACCGAAAAGCATCACCTTGGGGTGAGCATCATTTGCGTAGCACCAAAGAGCTTGGTCTTAGCAATGGTTGGTCACCGGTTTACCTTGATTTTTTGCGTTAATGAATTGCTCGGTTTTTGTGCAGCATTAAGCTGTTAGTTGAGGTGATATTGAGTTGCGTTGAAGCAAGTAGATATCACCAATTACCGGTTTCCCATCTTCAAATCGTTGTGTTTGCTTGCTTATTGTTACTACAGTTAATTTAAAGCGTTGCGCCTGTGTAATTACATAATTTCGGTTATGGGCGTAGCGTCCATTTTTTTTCACAATCCAGGGCTCTCCTTGGCTTTCTTCTAAACTAAAAATGAAGTAACCTTTTTCTTCAAGAACTTGAAGAACAACCTCAAAGACTTCGGTCAGATCACCAAAATAAATCAGAACATCTGCAGAGACGACTAAATTAAATTCTTGTTGATAATACTGGTGTGCTTTAATCAATGAATTACAAATTAACGCATCGTAAAGTTGTCGTTCATCCGCTTTCTCCAGCATTGGGGCTGATAAATCAATTCCTACAATGCTGTCAGTGATCGGTTTTAAAGCAACTGCGCATAACCCTGTTCCGCACCCTAAATCTAGAATTTTAAAAGTTTTTGGGGTGGTTATTGATTGTTGAACAATATTCAGCATTTGTTGAGGCACTTGATAGCCCAGCGTAGTCACTAAATGAGCGTCAAATTTTTCTGCATATGCATCAAATAAATCTCGGACATAAATTTCTGGGGCTTTTGCGCTTTTAATTCCACAGAATGATTTGATTAGGTAGGATACGCCTGCTGATGCACGTTTTAATACAGCAATTAAGTCGTTGAAGGTTTGTACAATAAGAATAACAATTAAAATTAAACTCATGACGATTAGTATTAAATTCAAAGAGTGAATTAAATCGTTTGGAAAACCATCTTGGCGCATCAATAGCCATTTAAGGCCGAGAGTTAAAATTAGCAGTATTGAAGCTTGTGTACCTGATACCCGAGGAACTTTAAAACGAAAACGAGACATAAAAAAGGGTTATGCTTAATTAAAAAAAATGAATTCTGATGATTGGAGTTTAAATTGGTTTTTATTTTTGTGCTCATTTAAGATGTCTTAATTCTTATTTGAGTGTGTTGAATTATGTTAAAAATTGCAATCATTGGGGGTGGTTTAACAGGTCTAACAATTGCCAAGCAGCTTGAATGCAAAGCGCAAGTCACTGTATTTGAAAAATCTCGTGGAGTAAGTGGTCGAATGTCTACCCGACGGGCGGAACCGTATTGGTTTGATCATGGTGCACAATACTTTACGGCCCGGCACATTGAATTTAAAGAGTTTCTACAGCCTTTCATTCAGCAGGGGGTTGTTCAGCCCTGGCGAGCAAAGTATGCATTGCTTGATCGTGAACGGCTTATTTCGATGCAAGATTTATCTGCAAGCGAGCCCAGGTATGTAGGTGTTCCTGGCATGAATGTGATTGCAAAAATGCTGGCTGAATCTTTATCAGTACAGC
>DIYC01000025.1:4495-28137 GCA_002428895.1 Burkholderiales bacterium UBA6064
AATCTTTATCAGTACAGCTGAATACCCGAATTATTCGATTGGAGCGTCGAGCCAAACAATGGACTTTGATTGATTCAGAGAATCAGGTTTACGGTGAGTTTGATTGGGTTGTTGTTGCTACCCCTGCACCTCAGGCAGCTAGTTTACTGCCTTCTGATTTTAAGTATTTTGATGTGGTCAGTAAAGCTAAAATGCAAGCTTGTTTTTCTTTAATGCTTGGATTTAAACATCCATTGAATATTTTTTTTGATGCCGCACGCGTTCACAATTCTGATGTAAGTTGGTTGGCAGTAAATAGTAGTAAACCTGGGCGAGAAGGATTGTTTTGTGTATTGGCACATTCGAGCCAAGAATATGCGCAAGCTCACATTGATTCAGATCGGCAAGCTGTGCAAGAGCATTTGTGTGCAGAAGTCGCTGCGATTATTCCACAAATGAATGATTCACAAGCCGAGTATCAAACACTTCATGGCTGGCGTTATGCACATTGCTCTCGTCGCATTCAGAGTCTTGCTTTATTAGATGAAACCCTACAATTGGCTGCTTGCGGAGATTGGTGTTTAGAGGGTCGAGTCGAGGGTGCTTTTATGGCTGCCCTTGAGTTAGTTCGTGCTTGCCGTTTTTAATCCAATTGTTCTGTATGATTATCACACAGGAGACATTTAAATTCGTCATTATTTAAGATTGCGGTAAAAGTATTTAAAAATATCTCGCCAACTTAAAATACCTACTGCTTCGTTGTGTTCATTCACGATGGGTATACATGAAATAGGATGCTGGTTAAAAATGCGAATAGCGTCTTTCATGGTGGCATGAGGCATTAAGGTGATGGGTTTTCTGGTGACAATTTGATGTACTTTTTTGTTTAACGTTGCGGTGTCTTTAGGGGTTTCAAACTTGGTGCCCAATGCGGGACTTAAGGCTTTGAATAAGTCTCGGTCTGAAATAACGCCAAATAGTTTTCCGTGTTCAATCACCAGTAAGTGATGAAAGTGAACATGATCAAAAATTTCTTTCACAATTTTTAGGGAGTCATCTAAACCGACTGTGACCACCTTGCTTGTCATGAGTTGTGAAATTGTTGTCATATTTGTTGGTGTTGTTGTGTCATGATACCTCTTAATTTAAACGCCTTGATTTTTTTGTACAAGTGGGTATGTACCTAATCAAATGAATTAATTTGAGATAAATTGTCCTTGTAACGAGGCATCAATGTAGTCTCCCGTTAAGTAGTAGAACAAGGTAAATTGATGTAATTCGTCTTCCCACATGGTCACATAAGGTGTTTTCACAATTTCGCTAAAATTGGGATTATGTGTAATGGCTAAGGTGTCTGTTTTTACGGTTTGGTCGTTAATAATAATTTGGTAGTGTAGGGTGTGAACAACCAATTCTTTGGTTTGTTTTTGTGACTGAATATTTAACCGAAGTTCAGTGTTATAGGTTTTTTTTAAGCCATTTTTTCCAAATAAGGTATATTGCTGGGTTATCGTTTCTTCTGGCTTTGGCGTGTGATAGGTTTGCCGTAAAAAGATGCTGGGCAAATAAACTTGTTTGAAGATTGGTTCTATGTAGTTTTTACCGCGTTTGACTTCAATTTCAGCAAAAAACCTTGAGTAACCTGAAGTGTCAAAATGTAAAACATGATGCCCTGGGGCAATGGGTTGAGCTGTTTTTCTAAGTTCATCTTCTTTTTTGCCTTCGAGTAAAACTGGGGTGTCTTCGTCGATAAATGCGCGTTCTGGGTAAAAACGCACCAGCCACACTTCTGTTTTTTCATAATAAAACCAGCCGCTAGTTGCCAGTACTCCTGCAAAGACTAAGGCCAGACTAGTTAGAGATTTTGGGAAAGTTCGTTTTTTTTGTCCATGCCGTGGGGCTTTGGGCTGTTGCAAGGTGGGGTCATAAACTTCATAAATAGCAATCGGTTCGTCAATGCCTTTTACTGTCCAAGCACCATGAAGTTTCCAATCAAGCTTAGCATCATTTTCTAACCAACCTTTGGCACTGTCAAACACTGGGTAGGTAACAAATATTTGCCCACCATCGGCTAAACTTTCTACTCGTGATGCCCGATTAACATGGCGACCAAATACATCGGTTTGCATACGCTGCTCAACGGCAATTTGCCCCATGTGTAAGCCAATTCGTACTGACAATTTTTCAAAGTCAGCATTTTTTTGATTAAATTCAGCCAACTGACGTTGAATCTGAATGGCACATTGAACAGCAGTACTAGGCTCAGAAAAAATGGCCATGACTGCGTCGCCAATGTATTTAACAATCGTTCCATGGTCATCTTTTTCGATAATTTTTTTTATCAGTTCATCGTGAATTTGTCGTAAAGATTGAGCGTAACTGTCTCCTTTTTTTTCAGTTAACTCGGTAAACCCTTTAATGTCAGTAAACATGGTGGTGATGACAGCAGTGTTGCGTCGATGAATAAAGTCAGCAACTTTAGAGATTTCTTGGCTATTGAAATCGTATTGTGTGTCGTTTGGTTGTGCGGGCTGTTTTTGCATGAAAGGATCTAACGAACTGTTGATCAACTGGTTAAGCAGCAACTTGGAGGGACTAAAAGATGGATTGCTTAGACAATTTTAGGCTTAGATTGACTTAATTTGGTTTTGTAAATAGACACCCATTAAACGAACTAATCATTACCTTGGTAACGAAAAATTTTTTCGACTTTTTTTTGGTTGCCTGCCATGGCTGCGACCAGAAGTTCATTGAAAACACGAATAAAAGTATCGTCATCGGTGCTTTTTTGTTGGTCGTTAGATTGCTCTTTTTGTTTTTGCTTTTTTTCTTGGATTTTGTCAATCCGATCAAGAAAAGATGCGCCTTTTTTATTTAATTCGGAAGAATTAATGTCATTACTCATCGAAGTTTTCCTGAAACTCTAATTGAAATACATGTAAGTGTAACTGAATTGACTAAAATTTGTGTATCTCTTGATTCTAACCCAATTGGGGTAACTTTCAAATGTCTTTGTACTTTATCCATCAAAAATTTGTAAGCCATTGAAAGAAGATGTATTTTTTTATCTCAATTCCTTCGATACAAAAGCCTAAAGTTTTTCATAATTGAACCGTTAACGGTTGTCGAGGCGAATTGTGAGTTCTACGTCGTTTAATTTAGGATCATTGATAAGCAGCATTGCAAATACAAATCCTCGTACTTTAGGTGCGCCGATTTTTATTTTGGCAGTGTTGTTTATGATGATTTTACCACTGCCTCCTCTGGCTTTGGATTTGATGTTTTCGTTTAATATTGCCTTGTCACTGATGGTGATGATTGCTGCCATTTATACGGTACGCCCACTCGATTTTGCTGCATTCCCAACAATTTTATTAATTACTACTTTACTCCGTTTAAGTTTAAATGTTGCGTCAACTCGAGGTGTGTTATTACATGGTCACGAAGGCCCCGATGCAGCGGGTAAAGTGATCGAAGCATTTGCGAATTTTTTAGTGGGAGGTAATTTAGCAGTTGGCTTGGTAGTCTTTACTATTCTTATGGTCATTAATTTTGCGGTCATTACTAAAGGCGCCGGTCGTATCGCTGAAGTATCTGCACGGTTTACTTTGGATGCAATGCCAGGTAAACAAATGGCGATTGATGCTGATTTAAATGCGGGTTTAATTGGTGAAGATGAAGCGCGTAAGCGCCGACAAGAAATTGCCCAGGAAGCTGAGTTTTTTGGTTCCATGGATGGGGCGTCAAAGTTTGTGCGTGGTGACGCTATGGCTGGCGTGCTTATTTTATTCATCAATATTATTGGTGGTTTAGCCGTTGGAATTGCACAGCATGATTTAAGTTTTGCCGAGGCAGGTCACATTTATGTGATGTTGGCTATTGGTGATGGTCTAGTTGCGCAAGTACCCGCCTTAGTGATTTCAATTGCTGCGGGCTTAGTTGTTGCTCGGGTAGGTCAGGGTGAAGACATAGGTCAGCAAGTAGCGACTCAACTGCTGAAATCTCCACAAGCGATTGCAATTACATCAGTTATTTTATTGTTGATGGGTCTAATTCCAGGGATGCCGAACTTTTCATTTATAAGTTTGGCAGCGGCTTTAGGATATTTTGCACATCATTTATCACAGAAAGATAGTTTAGTTAAAAAGACCGATAAAGCGGAGTTAGATCAGAAAGTGCAACAAGCCACTGCCGATATTCAAGAAGCCAGCTGGGATGACATTATGCCAGTTGATACTGTGGCCCTGGAAGTGGGCTATCGTTTAATTAGCTTGGTTGATGAAAAACAAGAGGGCGATTTACTGAAACGGATTAAAGCGATTCGCAAAAAATTTGCTCAGGAGGTTGGGTTTTTGCCCCCTCCCGTTCACTTAAGAGACAATCTTGAGCTGCGGCCTTCAGTTTATCGGATTTTGCTAAAAGGTGTTTGCATGGGTGAGGGTGAGGTATTCCCCAACCAATTGATGGCTATCAACCCAGGTAAAGTCACAATGACCTTACCTGGGTCTTCTACCAAAGACCCTGCCTTTGGCTTACCTGCAATTTGGATAGATCCTGAGAAAAAAGATCAGGCCAATTCAGCGGGATACACGGTGGTTGATGCTTCAACAGTGGTGGCAACTCATATGTCACATATTTTGCAACTGTCTGCGTCAAAATTATTGGGGCGTACTGAAACGCAGTTGTTATTAGATCATTTTGCAAAAACAACACCCAAAATTATTGAAGATTTAGTACCAAAAACAGTTGAGCTGTCTGTGGTGCAAAAAGTATTACAAAATTTATTGGATGAAAGTGTACATATTCGGGATTTACGTACGATTTTTGAAACTTTGCTTGATTATGGACAGCATCATAAAAACCCAAATGATTTAACTGCAGCGGTTCGTATTGCGCTCGGTCAGTCTATTGTGCAGTCATTAATTGGAATGAGTGACGAATTAAGTGTATTGGTTTTAGAACCTCGTTTAGAGCAAATGATTTCGCAAGCAGCTTCCGGCGGGAGTGAGGCAATGGCAATTGATCCTAATTTAGCTGAAAATTTGGCTCGACAAAGCGCAGAAGCGGCCGTGCGCCAAGAACAAATTGGGCATCAACCAGTGTTATTGGTGCCTGATAATTTAAGACTTCCAATGGCTCGGCTATTAAAACGAGCTTCGCCGAATTTGAGAGTACTGTCACACAGTGAGATTCCTGAATCAAGATCTATTCGAGTTGCCCAAATTATAGGAGCAAATAAATGAAGTTGAAGAAGTTTGTCGCCTCCAGTACCCGGGAAGCTTTGCATCGCTTAAGAGCTGAATTGGGCGATGATGCAATTATTTTATCGACACGTCAGACAGCAGCTGGGGCTGAGGTGCTAGCAGCTTCGATGCAAGAAATTGACCAAATTACGGCCAAAGCAAATGCAGTGCAGTCAGAAAATGAACCTAAATTGCAGACTACTTCTGGGCTTCAGCCACCATCTTGGACTCGAGCCGATCGCGAGCAACTTGATCGACAAAATAAACGGGCTGAAGCAGTTCAGCGAAGTATTGAGCAGCAAATTCGTGAACGAGATTCACTTTCTGAGAATTCACTTACTTACTCACCACGGTCGATTGCAGAGAAAACAAAGACCAATCAAATTATAAAGTCTAAATCGCAATCAACACTTTCAGCACCGACTTCTATAACCACAACGGTCGCAGCAAACACCCCAGTAATTCAGCAAAGTCAGCAGGCGTTTAAAGATCAGGTGCTGTTAGAGCAAGAACAAGTTTTGCAAGAAATTAAGCAGATGCGGCAATTAATGAAAGACCAGTTGCAGTTAATGACTTGGCGTGACAGCCTAGAGCAAAACCCGTTGCGAGGCGAGATCTGGATGCAATTAAATAATGCAGGATTTTCTCCACTGTTTGCGCGTACAGTTGCAGAACGATTGCCCCGTGAAATTAGCACAGAAAAAGCCAATGATTGGTTAATGTCCGTTTTAAAGAGAAATTTAATTGTTGCACAAGCCAGTGAAGATTTAATTGAGCAAGGCGGAGTATTTGCCTTGGTAGGTTCGACTGGAGTGGGAAAAACCACGACAACAGCCAAGCTGGCTGCTCGTTGTGTAGTCAAGCATGGTGCCGATTCGCTGGGTTTAATTACCACAGACAGTTACAGAATTGGTGCGCAAGACCAGTTGAGAATTTACGGCAAAATTTTAGGCATACAAGTGTACACGGCACAAAATGAAGCTGATTTGAAACAATTGCGTAATAGCTTACAACGGAAGCGATTGTTATTAATCGATACGGTGGGTATGAGTCAACGTGATCAACGTTTGGATGAACATAACAAAATGTTGATTGACTGCCATATTAAGCGTTTGTTGTTACTCAACGCTACGAACCAAGCTGAAAATTTAGAGGATGTTGTTAGGCATTACAACATGAAGGGAGTGCAGGGTGTGGTGATTACTAAGTTAGATGAATCTATTAAATTAGGTGGTGTGCTTGATGTCTTAATGCGACATAAATTAAAGTCATTTTATATGACCACAGGTCAACGCGTGCCGGAAGACTTGTTTATGGCTGATGCAAAGTTGCTGGTTTATCGTGCACTAAAACAACGAACTCAGTCTGCCTTTCAATCTCTTGAACAAGAGGTGCAGTGGAAAATGAGTCAAACTTCATCAAGCCATTCTGTTTGATTGATACTCAACAAGGTGAGTTTATGGATCAAGCGATTACTCTACGTACTTTACTTCAGCAAACGCCTTACTTATTTCGTTTAATTATTGCAGAGCAGGATTGCCAGGTTATTCGGCAATTGTGTCGAATGCTCTTTGAACGACATTTAGACAACCAAGAAAGCAGTGTTATTTTTGATGGGGGACTGCTGATCAAACCCAACCGAGTGGCTGATGATTTATTGCAAGTATTGCGCCATCGTGCAGGTTTAGAGGATATTTCCTTATGTGTATTAGATAAACAATATTTAGTGCAAGCAAAATTGGCGTTTGAGCACATGCTCATTCATCCGAATTTAACCAAGCAGTTGATTCACTCGTTGCCCAGGTTGCCTACTACTTGCGATTATTTTTATGCTACTTTAAGTCCCGAACAATTACCCGTGGGTTTTCAAATTGCTAAACAAGGGCATTTTTTTTGGTTAATTCAACCGACTGCAAAATCGGTTACAGAAACTTTTAGAGCACTTCGCCAATCTGGGGCTATTGCACAAGATGTAGAACATCGTATTATCGTAGTTGAGGCCAAAAGCGCAGAGCAAGCGGACGATGTGTATGCAACACTACAAAGCGTGGTGTCGGGTTATCTAACCCATCCTTTGCAATATTGTGGTTATGTGCCTAAACTGAAAGAAGGGGCTAATTGTAAACGTTTGTATCAAAATTTGTCTGCTGTTTCTGAGGCAATGATTCATTCACAGCAATTGGTAGTGGTTTGACTTCTCATTAGGGTTTTGGCCATTGTATGTATACAGCTCAAGGTACTATTGAAAAAAATCAACAAATTGATCAGTATATTCCGTTAGTTAAACGGCTAGCTCATCATCTTGTTTCTAAGTTGCCGGCCTCTGTTCAGGTTGATGATTTAGTTCAGGCTGGGTTAATTGGTTTAATGGATGCAATTTCGAAATTCGAAGAAGGTCAGGGCGCTCAATTTGAAACATATGCAACCCAGCGTATTCGTGGAGCCATGATGGATGAATTGCGTCAATCCGATTGGATGCCTCGAAGTATTCGTCAATCTCAACGTAAAGTTGAAGCGGCTACAGTAAAAGCCGAACAAGCTTTTGGGCGACCACCTACAGAATTAGAAGTAGCCCAGATCATGGGTTTAAAGTTAGATGAATATCAACAAATTTTATTTGAATCACGTGGTGCACAATTAATTTTCTATGATGATTATGCTGAAGATGGTGATGGTGAAAGCTATTTAGATCGGCAAATGCAGGGTGATGACTGTGCTGACCCCGCTGCTATTTTAGGTGATCAACGTTTTCGTGCAGCCTTGGTTGAGGCTATTGATTTATTACCTGAACGTGAAAAAATGTTAATGAGTTTATATTATGAGCGCGAATTTAACTTCAAAGAGATTGCTGCTGTCTTAGGGGTTACCGAGTCACGGGTGTGTCAGTTACATACACAGGCAGTTAGCCGTTTAAAATCGAAATTACGAGAGCATTAAGAGTACAAACGCGCACTGAGTTTTAAACATTTTTAGAATATTGTTTGTTTAGCCAAACTTTCTAACATGATGAAATTGTTTACAAAATCAGTTAAGATAAAAGTTATTGAATTAAACAACTTACTTTTCTTATTCTGACCTGGTGTTGCCATGTGGGTGAGCGGTGCAAAATCCTCTTTTGTTGTACAAGTTCATTCTTGGATGGCCAAGCCTTTTGTTTGGTTAATGTGTAGTGGCTTAAGTTTAATTATTTTTTTTTGCTTCGCTATTCAATTGTATGGGTTTTTTGAAAGTCAACAAGGTATTCATTTCACGGTTATTTTTTACGTTCTTTTATTTGTTTTATTGTTGCCTCTTTTATTATTGCAGCATTCTTTTTTACATTTAAGTTTTCCCCCAATTCATTTTCAGCAATCGTTGAATCAATTAGTTGAATTATCGAGCGATTGGTATTGGCGACAGGATGAAAATTTGGTGATACAGCATATGCTGTATAAAGGTAAAAAAGCTTTTAATTCGCCTAAACAACGATTTGAATCATTTGTGGGTCAAAGTTTACGCGATATTACCACGATTCAGGTATTAGATAAATCAATGACGTGGCGCGATTTTATTCAATTAAATGAGTCAGGTAAGCGTTACGAAGGGGTAACACTTCAGTATGTCAACGGTGAAGGAATACGTTCCGTGTTTGAAGTTTCGGGTATGCCTGTCTTTGGTGAATCAAAGCGTTTAAAAGGGTATCACTGTATCTCATCGGATATTACACATAAATGGCTCACTGATCGTTTTGTTACCTTGCAGCGCAATTTTCTGCAGGGGGTTTTACTTTCGACTCCTATTTCTCAGTTAGGTAAAACCTATGTGCAGGGTTTTCAACATTGTTTAAGAAGCCAAGTTGATTTAGTGTTGGGTTATCGTGAACCGCAAAGCCAAACGAATGAGGTATTTCAATCAAATCTTCATTTTAATTTTCAAGGTGATTTTTTTAATGAGCTCTGGGCTTTGCCTGAAGATAATTTAAAAGCAATTGAATCGTTTGGTGATAATGATTTAATTCGCGCAGGTTGTGTGCCTCTAAGTTATCGTCAAGGCCAACCTAATTTAATGCAATACAGTGTGGTGTGGGCTGTATTAAAAAAAGGTTTGGGTAGTAACCAACCTGATTATTGGGTGATAATTGGGCAGCATCAAGGCAGCTCACCAGAATCAAGTGATGTGATCAAAGTAATTACGGGTTTACGATTAATGGGTTTATGTGTTGAACGCCTTGCCTTTGAGCATCAATTACAAACATTAAATCAAAATTTAGAGGCTCGAATTCAGGCGCGTACAGCGGAGTTAATGGCATCTAATCAAGAATTAAAAGCGTTTAGTTACACCGTTTCGCATGACTTACGGGCGCCACTAAGAGCAATTAATGGGTTCTCGACTATTCTCATCGAGGATTATGCCGATCAGTTGTCTGACCATGCTTGTGATTTACTCGCTCGAATTACCAAAAATGCACGTTTTATGGGCGAGTTAATTGACGGTTTGCTCGATTTTTCTAGATTACTACAAACACATTTAGCCAAGGTTGAGGTAGATTTAGACCAATTGGTGAAAGAAGTTTTGAGTTCGGTAGATGCTTATAATCGTATTCAGGTTGAATTTTCAAATCGTTTACCAGTGATGCGGGTTGACTCTGTTTTAATTCGACAAGTCTGGCAAAACTTAATTGAAAATGCGATTAAATTTTCTTCTAAGAAAGAACAACCCAAACTATTAATTTCGGCCCGTGCGATTGCTGGAGGTTATCAATTTACAGTCGAGGATAATGGGGCTGGTTTTGATCAAGACTATTCAGAAAAATTATTTCAAGTATTTGCCAGATTGCATCATGCAAAAGATTTTGAAGGGACTGGGGTAGGGTTAGCGATTGTAAAACGAATTATTGATAAACATGGGGGAGTAATTTACGCCGAATCCAAGCTAGGTGAAGGCGCAAAGTTTGTATTCACGCTAATCGATGAGTAAATTATATTTCTCTATATGAATGAATCAAGTTAACGAATCACAACTCTAGAATTTGTTTGATCGCTACGTTTGAACCCTCCCTGTGGGCCATAAGTACTTGCTTCGTTTTGGTTTTTCTTATCTAAAGAAGCGGCTGTAAGAATTGCAATTCGATGCGATATTCCGGCTAACTGTTCAGCAACCAGAGTACTATTGGTTTCGTTGAGGTGCTTGGCGTGTTCAATCGAGCTTTGTAGGGTCAGAAAGGTAGTTTGTAATCGGGGTAATTTTTGGGCCAAGGTTTCTATCCAAAGCCGAACGCTACCAGAACCCTCACCAAACCCTTGAAGTCTTGCTTCATCTGCATACAATTTGAATTTAGCGTCTAATTTAAACATTAAACTTTCTTTTTTTAATGATAAATCAGATAGTAAATTCGTTTTCATCGTAATTAAAGCCGACTGTTCTTCTAGTAGCACATCAACCAAAGTCATGGCTTTTTCGCAGTCGTCGGAAATATTTTCTAGAAGAATGTTTACATGGCTAAAATTCGGCATAAATCACCTTGAGATACAGAATAAAACTAGAGAAGCGATTTAACTTTTAATTACCAACAAGTTCACGAGCTTCTTTAATGATTTTATCGGCAATCGCTTCTGGACTTATTTTGAACTCACCGGCTGCAATCGCAGCTTTGACTTGAGCCACTTTCTCTGCATCAAAGGGGGGTTGACCTGCTTTGATCTCGCTAAGCTTGCTCGATAACTGAGAGACTAAGCTACTGTTGTCGGCAACGAGACCGCTGACTTCGCTTGAGCTGTCTGATTTAACTTTTGATACAGAATTGGAGTTAACTTTACCAATATCTTTGGGATCAAAATTGCCATTAATTTTCATATAAACCTCCAGCTTCAATGAGCTTTAAACTTTATTCATTCAATATAACGGTAAGTACTCTTAAAACTTTAGTATTTTTATTAATCTAAATAATAACTTTAATTAAAGGGATACTTCGACTGTTAATTCTGACACGGCAACGCCATGAAGTATCTCCCCCTTTGAGGTTTTAATCTTCACAATATCGCCTTGACTACCTTCTTCTAGGGCTGTTGCCATGCTTACAACATGAAACCCATCGCCTTTGATAATTACTTTAACGGAGTCTCCATGGTCGAGTAAAGGTTTATCGATAAAAAGTCCAGGATAAAGCGCTGTGCCGGGGGATATGGGTTGACGAGTTTTTTTGTCATTTAATTGATTAAATTGGTTAATCCATCCTTGTTTAAGATCAATTAAATTGATTGTTCGGTATTCCAACTGGTTTGGTGTGATCGTTTGCGCATTTTGTAGCGGTTCTTTAGCAACTAGGACGGGTGCCCAGACGTTAAAGTATGCATACACATAAAATGGAGACTGATCTGCACCCAAACAATGTATTTTAAGTAAGGTTTTACCCCACACTTTTTGGTTAGTTTGCTTCGTAAATAAAGGGGCAGGGCATTCTTTATTATCTAGGCGAATATCTTTGTCATCGAGTTTGACTTCAATGACGGCGTCAGAAGGTAAGTTGCTTGTGTCGAGTAAATTGGCTAAATTTTCTTTTTTAAACCACTGTTGCATCCACTCATTTGCTTGACTTGACAAAGGTTTCAGCGCGAATGTAAAAAAAAATAAAAAAATGATTAAAGTTTTCATTGAGCTTGCCGTTATCTCTTTTGAAGTTTGATGCGTTCATCGTACGTCCTGCTTTTAGGCTTTCTGTCTGGGAAAAGGCACTTTTTTCCATGTCTTATTTCGCGAATAGAATTTAACTTTATTTGACATACTGCATTCATGTAATAGTTTTAGGTAGTTGAAGTATGTTTAATATGTTGACGGAGTCCCTTGAGTTTTCTGCAAAAGCACTTTCACTTCGCGCTAAGCGACAAGAAGTACTTACGGCAAATATTGCAAATGCCGATACACCTAACTATAAAGCAGTTGATTTTAAGTTTGCTGACGCACTTAAACGTGCTACGGGCGAAAAAAGTTTTCCAAATGCTGTGCCTCACGATTTGAGATCTTTAAAAAATACACATCAAAATCATATTGAATCTTCAATATCTGGGTTAGCGACTGGTGTTGGTTTATCCACAGCCGCAGAATTAAAGTTTCGGCGTGAAATTAATCCTACGCTCGATAACAACACCGTAGATGTTGATATAGAACGCGCATCTTTTGCTGAAAACACAATTAAGTATGAAATGGCTTTAAGAACAATTAATGGTCGGTTGTCGACTTTAAAGCAAGCGATGGATTCTCAACGTTAAGGGGTGAACGATGTCTTTATTAAATGCGTTTAAAGTAGCTGGTACCGCAATGCAGGCACAATCGCAGCGGTTAAATACAGTTTCAAGCAATATTGCTAATGTTGAAACTGCTGCAGCCAACCCAGATGATGTGTACAAACCACGCAAAGTGGTGTTTCAAGCAGAATTACAAAAGGCAACTTTAAATGATCCAGGTCTTGCTCAACGCGTTAGTGTGAAAGAGGTGATTGCACAAGATGTGCCAGCACGTCAGGTATACGACCCTAAACACCCTTTAGCGGATGATCAAGGATATGTCTACATGCCCAATATTAATCCAGTTGAGGAAATGGTTGACATGATTTCTGCTTCGAGAAATTACCAAACCAATTCAGAAGTGATGAATACCGCCAAAGCGTTGATGTTAAAGACGATCAACATGGGTCAGTAAGAATTTAAGGAGTAGGAAAAGATGTTAAATGATGCATTAAGTTCTATCGGTGGGATTGATTCCACTAAAAAAACCAAGTCGGCTGAAAATAGTCCCGAAGCCATTCAAGAACGATTTATGTCATTGTTGGTGGCACAGTTAAAGAATCAAGACCCATTACAGCCCATGGACAATGCGGCAGTAACCTCTCAAATGGCTCAACTCAACACAGTGACTGGTATTAATAAATTAAATGAGTCGATGCAGGATATGACTAAGTCTGTTTCAGGTTCACAGTCGATTCAAGCCACAACCATGTTAGGTCGAACCGTCATGCTTGAAGGCAATAATTTGTCGCTATCGGGTGGAAATGCAAAAGCGGCAATTGAGTTGAAACAAACAGCCGATGTGGTGAATATCAATATTTTATCCAGTGCGGGTGATGTACTACAAACCATCGATTTGGGTCCTTTGGGTAAAGGCGTACATGAGTTTTCTTGGGACGGTATGAATGTCAATGGTGGTATTTCGCAAAATGGTAATTATCAGTATGAAATTATTGCCAAAGCAGCGGGCCAAGATGCCGAAGTAATTCCGTTAACTCAAACACAAGTTCAAGGGGTTCGTAATTCGCCCACCGGAGCCATGTTATTAACAGAAAATGGGAGCGAAGTTTCGCTGGGCGATATTAAACAAATTTTTTAAGTCATTAATTCATTCGTAGGTTATAAGTCATTTAGCAGTTTGACGTAAAAGGAGTCGAAGTATGTCAGGTAGTTTTCAGCAAGGTTTAAGTGGGCTGAATGCAGCTCAACGGGGCTTAGAAGTCATTTCGAACAACGTGTCGAATGCCAGCGCGATTGGCTTTAAAGGATCATCAGCCGAATTTTCAGATGTATTTGCACGTTCATTCGATGGTGGTAATAACTCAAGAGCTTCAATTGGTTTGGGTACTAAATTAAGCGCAGTGAACCAAAAATTTACCCAAGGTAATATTACTGTAACGGGTAACCCTCTTGATTTAGCAATTAATGGCACCGGATTTTTTAAGGTTCAAACCGATGACGGTGAGTTGGTTTACACCCGAAATGGTCGTTTTAGCTTAGACAGCGAAGGCAATGTGCGCAACAGTAACGGTTCCTTGTTACAAGGCTTTCCGATTGACCAAACAACCGGTTTGCTGTCGAATGTATCCACTGCTATTAACATTCCACAAGCAGCCATTCGACCTAGCGCCACCGGTACTAGCTCGATGACGGCCAACCTTGATTCTAGACAAGCAGGCACTGCGACCGCTTTTAACCCGACCGACCTAACGTCGTTTGAACATTCGACCTCGTTTAACGTGTTCGATCAGCAAGGTGCAGACCACACACTGCAGGTGTATTTTAAACGTCAAGTGGGTACCGACACCTGGAACGTGTATGCACAAATTGAAGGGACTAACGTCACCTTAGCTCCTGCAACCGTGAGTTTTGATATTAACGGACAAATTAATGCGCCATCACAGATATCAGTTGATGCCACTGCCTTTGATCCGTTGTTTTCAGCAGGGCCACCTGCAAATACATTTACTTATGATTTGTCGGGCTCAACCCAATATGGTAGTGCGTTCCAAGTGCAAGATTTGTCACAAGACGGTTATGCTTCAGCACCATTTTCAGGCTTCTCAGTCGATGCAGAAGGTATGGTGAGTATCAATTATGCAAATGGCCAGATCGTTGATATTTTTAAAGTGGGTTTGTACAAGTTTAAAAATCCAGAGGGTTTGCAACCTGTCGGTTCTACGGGTTGGTTAGCCACTCCAGCAGCTGGGCCTGAGCTGGTCTCTTTTAGTGAAGAAACCGCATTTGGTACCATTCAGTCTGGGGCACTCGAAGAGGCTAACATTGATTTAACAGCTGAATTGGTGGCGATGATCACAGCACAAAGAGTGTATCAGGCCAACTCGCAAACCATTAAAACGCAAGACCAGTTACTGCAAACGATTACGAATTTAAGGTAAACGGCAATTACTGAGTTTACGGAGGTTGAGTATGGATAAATTGGTTTACTTAGCAGCACAAGCCGCTAGAAATACAATGTATCGACAAGAAAATATTTCCAACAATTTGGCTAATGTGAGTACTCCAGGTTTTCGCGCTGAATTGATGGCATTCCGTAGTGCTCCAATCATGGGAGGCGATGGTTCAGCTTTAGCGTTTAGTCAAGAAACAACCGTTGGATTTGATGAAACAGCAGGTGTTTTGCAATCAACCAGTCGAGAATTAGATGTGGCAATTCAGGGCCAAGGTTGGTTTGCTATAACAACACCTGAAGGTGACGAGGCATACACCCGTTCGGGTGCTTTTCAGATTAATGCTCAAGGTCTTTTGGTGGACAATAACAATAATCCGATTGTAGGTACTAATGGACAAATTAATGTACCCGAAGATCACCGTTTGTCGATCGAAGACAATGGCACGTTAACTGCCATACCCTTACAAGGCCAGGGCGGGGTGATTCAACTCGGAGCATTAAAACTGGTGAATCCTGATAAACAGCTACTTGAACGCTCCGATGATGGTTTTTTTCGCATGAAAAATGGAGAAGAGGCTCAAGCCGATCTCCAAGTTCGAGTTTCCAGTGGTTTTTTAGAAACGAGTAACGTGAATCCAGTTGAAGCGATGGTGAGCATGATTGAGGCTCAGCGGGCATTTGACATCCAAATGAAGGTTATAACAAACGCTCAAGAAAATGCGCAGTCGGGAGATCAGTTGTTTAGTTTAAATTAACAAAATAGAAAGGCCTTACGGGTCAGCAGGAATGGAGATAGATTTATGATGCGTTCATTATGGATTGCAAAAACTGGCTTAGATGCACAACAAACTCAGTTGGACATTGCATCAAACAATTTATCGAATACGTCGACTAATGGTTTTAAACGATCTCGAGCCGTGTTTGAAGATTTGTTGTATCAAACCTTGCGCCAACCTGGCGCTGATGCAGCTGAAGGAGCACAAGTGCCTTCTGGATTACAAGTGGGTACAGGTGTTAAACCCGTGGCCAGTGTACGTAATTTTTCTCAAGGTAACTTTCAACAAACCAACAATTCGCTGGATCTTGCGATTGATGACCGTGGCTTTTTCCAAGTTCAGTTGCCCGACGGTACAGTGGGTTATACCCGAGATGGTAGTTTTCAAATCAATGCCGATGGGAATGTAGTCACATCAAATGGTTATCAATTAATTGGTCCGATTAATATTCCCAACAATGCTACGGGGATTAACGTAGGGCAAGATGGGGTGGTTTCTGCCAATATTGCCGGTCAAGCGGCGCCGCAGCAATTGGGGCAAGTGTTGTTGGCTACTTTCATCAACCCAGCGGGTTTGTTGGCTCAGGGGCAAAATTATTTTGTTGAAACAGCGGCATCGGGGGCACCCAATGAGACAGCTCCTGGGGAAAATGGAGCAGGCCTTATTAACCAAGGCTTTGTAGAAACTTCGAATGTTAATGTAGTTGAAGAATTGGTGGGTTTAATTCAAACCCAGCGTGCTTATGAAATTAACTCCAAAGCGATTTCTACCGCTGACCAAATGCTAGCCCGTTTATCGCAGCTTTAAGGACTAACATGAAAACAGTTCTTCTGAACGTATTAACGGCCGTGTTCTTAATTTCTTTAGGGGGTTGTAGTACTTTTTTTCCAAAAGTGGAGCTGCCCGAGAACACCAAAAACTTTCAGCAAGAACAGCGTGATTCTGATCCTGTTTTAACTACTATAAATCAAAACACAACAGGTAGCCTATACAACAATCAAACGTTTCGTCCACTTTTTGAAGATGCGCGAGCACGTTTTAAAGGCGATATTTTAACCATTCAAATTTCAGAATCGATGGACGCTTCACAATCTAATTCTTCTTCGATTTCAAAGTCTGATTCAGCCAGCATTGATGTACCTTTAATTCAAGGGTTTTTTGGCAGTAATGATCTTCGAGCAATTAATGCAGAGGCCAGTAGTGATCGCTCGTTTTCAGGTGAAGGCGAATCAGAGGCAACCAACAGTGTGGTTGGTACATTAACGGTTTCGGTGACCGATGTTTTGCCGAATGGTTATTTACGAGTTGCCGGAGAAAAACAAATTGGAACCAATCGAGAGTTACAAACTCTTAAATTTGCAGGCATTGTGAATCCTGCAGACATTCAACCTGGTAACACGGTCGCAAGTAGTCGAGTTGCTGATGCACGACTTGAATATCGAGGCAAAGGGGCGGTTGACTCGGCCACAGCAATGGGCTGGTTAAGCCGATTTTTCTTAACGGTATTACCGTTTTAACAGCGAGTACGGCTTATGTTTATTCTTTGGATTTCAATGGCGCTCATTCGATTTATTTTTAAGTTGATTGTTCTTGCAGTTATTTTTACTCTTGTATTGCCTGCATTAGCCCCTGAATTATTGGCACAAACTCGAATTCGTGATTTAACTTCGGTGCAGGGGGTTAGGGACAATCAATTGTTTGGTTATGGGCTTGTTGTAGGTTTAGATGGTACGGGTGACCAAACCACACAAACTCCTTTTACTAGCCAAAGTTTAATCAGTATGTTGCAACAATCTGGCATTACTGTGCCATCTGGTTCTAATCTTCAATTAAAAAATGTTGCAGCAGTTATGGTTACCGCCACCTTACCTGCATTTACTCAGCCTGGTCAAACGTTAGATGTGACTGTCTCTTCAATTGGAAATGCAAAAAGCTTGCGTGGAGGTATGCTGTTAATGACTCCTTTGCGAGGGGCCGATGGTACTGTGTATGCTTTGTCTCAAGGTAGTTTAATTGTGGGTGGTGCAGGGGCATCGGCAGGCGGTTCGTCTCAAGTAAAAAATCATTTGTCGGTTGGCAGAGTACCTAATGGAGCTTTGGTTGAACGAGCTGTGAGTACCCCGTTTTTACAAAGTGATACCTTGCAACTCGAACTTCATAGCACCGATTTTAAAAATGCAGCAACCATTGCGCAAACAATTAATATTAAATTGGGCACCCCAGTGGCCAGCGCACTAAATGGTCGTATTATTCAACTCAAAATGCCAGCATTACCCGATGAAAGGGTTCGATTTTTGTCTGAAATACAAGAATTAACGATTGATCAAGCAGTTGCTGCTGCCAAAGTGATTGTGAATGCACGAACCGGTTCGGTCGTTATGAATCAAGCTGTGACCTTAGCTTCTTGCGCTGTTGCGCATGGCAACTTGACGGTGAAAATTGATTCAGCTCCTGTGATCTCACAACCTAACCCATTAAGCGAAGGGCAAACTGTTGTGGGTGAAGTGGCAGATATTAAAATTAGTGAGTCGGGTGGTGAACTCATTGAAGTTAAAAATTCAGCACAACTTTCTGACGTAATTAAGGCATTAAATGCATTGGGTGCTACGCCGCAAGATTTAGTTTCTATTTTACAAGCGATGAAATCAGCTGGTAGCTTAAAAGCTGAGTTGGAGGTGATTTAAGTATGAAGCTTACAACAATTACAACTGCACAGGACTCGGCGAGACTACATCAAAAGTCTTTGTCACTCGATGTACGTGGTTTAGAGCAACTGAAATCTGCAACTCGTGCCACTCAAAATTCACCCGAGTTTGAACAAGCGATTAAACAATCAGCAGAGCAATTTGAGTCTCTGTTTTTGAAATGGGTATTAGACAGTTTGAGAAAAGCTAGCCCAGATGGGGGGCTTTTAAATAATCAAGCAACCCAAGCTTATCAAAACATGTACGATCAAGAATTGGTTCAGCATTTATCGGGCAAAGGTTTGGGTTTGGCGGGTGAAATTGAACGGCAATTAAAACGATTGGTGAATAATAATTCGTAATTGACCCTAAACTTTAATGTGATTAAGCCGTTAAAACGTTGAAACGTAGAGGATTAATACTATGTCTAATTCAGTGTACGGAATTGCTTTAAGTGGTTTAAATGCGGCGCGAACGGGTTTAACCACTACATCGAACAACATTGCCAACGTGAACACTCCTGGATATAACCGGCAAGAGGTTCAAATCAGCGCACGCCCTGGTAATTTTATGACGGGTGCATTTATAGGGCAGGGTGTCAGTGTAGATACGGTAACTCGCGTGTATTCGTTATTCATTGCCAATCAAAATGTACAAGCCACATCAGAAGCAAAATTTTTTGATGCTAAGTCAGAACAAATTGCGCGTTTAGATTCAGTGATTGCTAATAATGCCAGTGGCTTGGGTACGGCCATGTCTGAATTTTTTGCTTCAGCACAAACTTTAACGAATGTGCCCAGTGATTTACCGAGTCGACAAAACTTTTTATCTTCTGCCGAAGCCCTAGCGACGCGATTTAATGCATTAAATTCAGTAATTACTGATATTCGTGATGCAACCAACATTAAAGTGACTGCTGCCGTAGACACGATTAATGGCTTGTCAAGACAAATTGCTGAATTAAATCAGCAAATTGTATCGGAAAATAATAAATCATTTAATAACGCACCACCCAATGGTTTATTAGATAAGCGTGACGAATTAATTCGTCAAATGGCAGAACAAATCCAAGTCACTCGGGTTGATTTAAACGGGGGTGAAGTGAATTTGTTTTTGGCCAATGGTCGTCCACTGGTCGTGCAACAAAGTTCTTTTGAAGTACAGGCTCAACGCGACCCCAGTGATCAAGAAAACTTACAAGTAGGTGCTTTATTACCCGATGGGTCTGGCAACGATGTGCTGGTTGAATTTAAGCCTGGTACATTAGGTGGAGGCGCACTTAGTGGATTTCTTGAATTTCGTGAAAAGGAATTGGCTGAGTATCAAAATCAGTTAGGTTTAATTGCCGCTGAAATTGCTTTAAACGTTAATGAAATACAAGCACGAGGAGTTGATTTAACGGATCTCGATGCAGGCAACTTAAATACTCCAGGTGACCCTGTGTTTGGTTTTGTAGGTTCAACTAACTTTACTAACATGCAGGCCAACTTGCTGTCTATTTCTCAGGTTGTTATTAACGCAAACAATACCAGTGGTGCTGCATTAACACTTGAAAATGCAGATTTTTCTCGCTTACCCCCTAAAGATTATGAAATTCGAATTGATGCTGGCGGAACCCCCCAGTTTCGAGTTAAAAACTCGAATGATGCATTTCAAAATTTAACAGTGCCCACTGCTGCTGACATTGCCAATGGTTTTACCGGTGATTTTGTGATTCGAGACAACAACCCAGCGAACAGTGCGATGCTCAGTTTTTCAATCGGTGCTGGTGTATTGCCTAACGAACAATTTACCATTTACCCTACTCGGGGAGCCGCTCGGAATGTATTTGTCACAATGACCGATGCAGCGCAAATTGCCACAGCAACACGAAATGGTCAAGTCGCTGGCTTAGACCCAGCTACGGGAGTTACCAAAGCAATTAATCCCGCAAAAGGCGACAATGACAACGCACTGATGTTTGCTGAATTACAAACCGTTCGGGTACTCCAACAGGGGGGTGGTTCACGGGGTGTGACTGTAGGAAACTCATTTAGTCAACTTGTCAGCAAAGTAGGAAATAAAACAAGAGAATTTCAAATTGCCAGTGAGTCACGCAACGAAATTCTTCGGCAAACAGCTGAAGTGCGTGACTCTTTCTCGGGTGTTAATTTAGACGAAGAAGCTGCCAATTTGTTAAAGTATCAACAGTCTTACCAAGCTGCGGGGCAGGTTATCTCGCTTTCTAAAGAGTTGTTTGAATTAATTTTGAATGTGACACAGTGATGTTAACCCAAATCAAATTAGGTGAAAAATGAGAATTAGTAGTAACTTATATTTTCAAACAGCTTCAAAAAGCATGTCGAAGCAGCAGGGTGATTTGGTTAAAATTCAAAGCCAATTGTCTACAGGTCAAGCTGTTTTGAAACCTTCTGATGATCCACTGGCAATGTCAACAGCCATTAATGCCACTGAGGGTGTTAAAAAATTTAATTCATTTAAAAGCAATTTAACTTATGTTAAAAATACCTTGGGTCAAATGGATGTCGCTTTAAATGCAGCCTCCGATGTAATTCGTACCGTTCGTGACAGTATCCTGACTGCTTCTAATACGTTGATTAGCCCTGCCGATCGGGCAACTATTGCGGAAGATATTCGCGGACGATTTGATGAACTGTTGGGTATTTCAAATCGTAAATCAACCGATGGTAATTTTTTATTTTCAGGTGTTGCAGATGATGTACAACCGTTCCAAGTGGTTGCCGGTGTGACGCAACCCTATGCTGGTGCTGATACAGGTCGCCAAATTCAAGTCAGTGATGGTCGAAAAATTGATTTAACCATTACTGGCCAAGATGCTTTTGAAGATCAAACGACAGGCAAAAGCATTTTTACTACCATTGAGGATGCTCTTGCAGACATTGCAGCCGGTGATTTAAATGCTTTGCGAGGTCGCTTAGACGAAATGGATGCAGTCTTTGACAGTGTTCAATTATCAAGAACTAAAGCTGGTTTGCGTGAACGTGAAGCTGAAACAATTGATCAAATTAACTTTGCTGCTTCTAATGAATTAGAACGTGTTGCTGGTGAAGCAGTTGGTTTAGATTACGCTAAAGCCATTACTGAATTGTCTCAAGGCCAATTAAAGCTACAAGCAACACAGCAAAGCTTTGCAAGTTTAGGACGGTTAACCTTATTTAATTTTATCAGTTAATTTGATGCAAGGATGTGTTGCATAAAGCTCGTTTTAATAGGGTAAATACCCTGGTGTTAGAGATTTCTATCTATTCGTATTTAATTAACCAAAATAGTAAAGTGAACATAAATATTCATTATGAAAATTTCGAACACAAACCTAAAAAGAAATGAAAACAAAGCGCTATCTTTAGATCAACGTAATCATTATTCAAGTGAAAATTTAAAATCAGAAAAAGATTCAATTAGTATCGTAAAAAAAATTGCTCAAGCCTTTTTTATAGGTTCAAAAAAAAATACGTCAAAATTAGAAAACTCTTCAAATAAAAAACCTTACACTCAATTTAATTTAAATAAAAATTTTTCAAGTTTAGAACAAGCCGCTCAAAATGGTGATCTAGTCACAACAATTACGCTTTTAAGAGACATTCATGAGAACAGATACGAACATTTAAATAAGGCGATCATTATCGCTAGTTCATTAGGGCATATTGAATTAGTTCGATTGTTATTGTGTCACAGTAAAGCAGATCCCTTGTTTGATAATCATGCTGCATTATTAATAGCAGCAAAAAACAGACAATTTGATGTCATTCGAGCATTTATTAAACATCCTAAAACAGATTTGTCAATTCATAAAAACTTTCTATTAAAAATTTCGATTTTTTATAATCAAAATGACATAGTAAAGAATTTACTAAAGAGTAATAAAATTAACCCATTTCAACGTAGTGAGTTTATATTTAATCTTGCTATAAAAATGAGTAAAACTGAAATTATAGAATTACTTTTAGATAGTCCGCATGCAAGAACAGACCAAGCCATTCAATTAATTAAAGATCAAGCCAATAAATCACCAATGCTGGCAGATTTGATTGAAAAACGACATTGTACTGCCTTATCCGAATTAGAAAAAACGATTGCATCGTTAATTAATGAGGGCTGTACGCATGACGATGCAAAACGAAAAGTTTTGATCCACCCTTGGTCATTTAAAGTGCTTGCTCGGTTTAATCAAACTGAACGTGATCAGTTTTTAAATGATTTTGTTCGTGAGGAGTATGCCAAATTTAAACGCATGGGTGTTAGTTAAGCAACTTAAATTGCTTTTGATTGATAACTAACCAAAAAATGGTTGAACTTTTTCTGCATAGAATCAACTAAATGCGTTTAAATTAACTTTTTCGTATGATGCATCAAATTGAAATCGAACTGACTGAATTAAACCGCGCAAATACTCAAACGACTGAAGCTGAACAACAAACGGCCAGACCCACCATTTTCACCGCGCGACGTCTAGGCTACGGGCTTTTGGTATTCGGGGCAGCTAGCGGAACAACGGGGATTGGCTGTCACATCAAATCAAAAAAGCCATCATACCTAGTTAACAAAGTCAATTGCACAACGCCTATCAATCAACTCCACACAATAAACTGCTCAGAACAGGAAAAACACTATATCGCATTGGCTCATCAAGAAATAACCATGTACCTGAATGAGTCAATTGCCGCAGTGGTAAAGAAAGATTTTTACAATTTTTTTGATAAAAACATTGAAGACATTCGAACCGTTTTTAACTCGTCAACAGCCAACAATGTTTTGTATGAGTGCACTGATAGCCAGGCTAATTGTGGAAATAAAGGCCTAAAAACTGACCGGAATGTATTGGGCTTTTTCAAACCAAATTTTTCCACTGATATTGACTCCATCTTTTTATGTGTTCAATCGATTGCAAAATATGCCTTGGAACAATCACGCGACATTGTTTGTGTTTATACCAATGTGATTTCACATGAAGCTGCTCACTCTGTAAATTGGCCTGAAAATGTTTTTCATAACCATGCAGACTTTAATAAACATGACCCAGTTTATGCGCTAGGGTATGCTGTGGAAGACCTTTGTTACACAAAGCCAGGCTGTAAAGAACTCAATTAGCTGTTGATAAATAATTGAAATTTCAATTAGTTTACATAATATAAATTATGCGAAATAAGTATGCTTGAAATCATTCGTTGATTTGTAAGTGCAATTTTAGCTAACAATCGCATACCACGTTGCTCTGGCTTTACCGTGGCGGGAGATTCGATTCGAGTTTACCAGCTCACGAAGCCTTA
>DIYC01000160.1:0-484 GCA_002428895.1 Burkholderiales bacterium UBA6064
GGAGCAACCGAGGACAAGCCCGTGCCAACAATGTAGGCTGGCGAATCGATTACCAAATTGTCAGCCCCAACCTTGCCAACTGCATCCATGATGCGCAGGTGTATAAAGAACAGTCTTTTTCAGACCATGCACCGCTGGTGGTAGAGTATGAAGCGCAATTGTAAGTGTGCTGTGTGTTGATTTTTGTCCGTGGGTGAAGAACAGTGAACAATATTCAATAAGAAGTAAGTGCTGATGTTTGGCTTTAAAGACACTTAAGTTGCCTTAATTCAAGATAAGATATCCGCATACCTGAATGAAGAATAAACAGTGTCATTACAGAATAAAATTTAATTTTAACAAATGAGTTACGCGGTCAATTGCTTATCAACTACTAAACTAAAAAACACATGGAACGCGAAGAAGAATCAGATTTAGAACCTAGTTACGAAGATGATTTAGTTGATGCCATGGATGAAGGTGGAACTGTTCAAAAATCTGTGTC
>DIYC01000160.1:677-16308 GCA_002428895.1 Burkholderiales bacterium UBA6064
AACTGTTCAAAAATCTGTGTCAATTCTTTAAAATGTTTTCTTCGCTGAAAGCTCGAGTTGATTCAACCGTATTCCAAAAAAGTTGAACTCTCGACTGTATAAAAAAGCCACCCCAGATTTCACACATGCTATGATTGCTTACCAATCAAAGTTAAACAAGCGCCCATCTCGATTTCTCACCAAGCATGACAGACACACCAAACACACACTTAAAGCATGTTAAAGTCGAAGGGTTTAAATCAATTCAATCCTTCGACCTGGACATGAAGCCAATTAACATACTGATTGGTGCAAATGGTTCAGGTAAGTCGAATTTTATTTCGCTATTTACTTTTTTACGAAACTTGTCTGAAGGCAAATTACAAGTTTATGTTGAGGGAAACGGTGCTGCGAATGCATTTTTTCATTTCGGGGCTAAACGCACACCCCAAATCAAGATAGGTCTGCAGGTAGGCATTAATGGTTACCACACAACATTTGTACACGGTGCACACGACGATTCTTTGGTATTTGCAGACGAATATTGCACGATTAATAGCTCATCGAAACCGTGGCCTATAAAGGGAAAAAAAGGCGAAAGTGGGCTACTCCCTGGGGGAGAAGCAACCAGTGATCGCGTCAGAAAGTACACGCGAGAATACTTAAAAGCATGTCGCGTTTATCATTTTCACGACACAGGCTCATCAGCCGGTTTTAAACAAACCTGCGATGTCAGCGCTAACGATTATTTATCCCACGATGCACGTTACCTTGCCGCTTTTCTTTACCGACTGAAATCTAGCACAATTAAAAGTTATACAAAAAGTTCTCAAGACATCATTGATGCGGTTAAAACCATTGCCCCGTTCTTTCACGATTTTTATCTTGAACCCACAGGGGATACAGGTGAAGAAAAAATTTTGTTAAAGTGGATACATCGAGACCACGACGACCCTTTTTCTGCCAATCAATTATCTGACGGTACCGCACGTTTTATTTGTATGGCTACATTATTTTTACAGCCATTGTCACTTAGGCCTAAAAGGCCTAAATTGATTGTGCTTGATGAGCCAGAGTTAGGGTTACATCCCGCTGCACTAGAAGTATTGGCAGAACTGGTTAAGGCTGCCTCTAAAGACAGCCAGGTAATCTGTTCTACACAATCAGTAACTTTTGCCAACCAATTTGAAGCAAAAGATTTTATTGTAGTTGACCAAAAAAAGGGGGTCTCAACATTTACTCGTGTTGATGAAGAACAATTAAAAGGCTGGCTCGAAGACTTTTCAATGGGTGAGGTTTGGACTAAAAATCTCATCGGAGGTCGCCCAGAATGGTAAGAATAGGCATTTCAGTCGAAGGGCCAACTGAAGAACGATTTACAAAAATGGTGCTCGCACCTTACTTAGCTGCCAAGAATATCGACATAACCCCTGTATCACTGGGTGGCAACGTCAGTGTTGACAGAATTAAAAGTGAATTAAAAAGGCTTTGCAATAACTTTGACTATGTCACCACCTTTTATGATTTTTATGGATTCAAAAAGAAGCAAGAAAGTGAAAACAAACAGAGCTTAGAACAGAGAATTCAAGAAACGATGCATGCTGGGGTTAAACCAAAACTAATACCCTATGTCCAAATGTACGAATTTGAAGGGATTTTATTTTCATGCCCAGAATCAGTACAACAAATACTAAATGAACCCGGCGTTACAGCATGGTGTCAACAGGTGCTTGATGAATTCAACGGCAACCCAGAAGCAATTAACAACTCGCCTGAAACCGCACCCTCTAAACGACTAGAAAGTAAAACTGGTTATAGGAAAACAACTCACGGGCCAAATATCGCCAAAGAAATTGGCATAGATCAATTAAGAGCGATGTGCACTGGGTTTAACGACTGGCTCGCAAAATTAGAGACACTTGTCCCGTAGCAAATTAATGAACGTAGAACTACCGTAAATTAAGTCGGTTGACCAGACTTTATAATCGACAAAATTAAATCAGGATCTGGCATGCCTTTTGCAACAATTTCAGGTTGATCACCCGAAGTAAAAATCTCGATTGTGCCTACGTCAAAAATTCGATCAAAAAAAGATTGCTTTAAACGCGTGGCTCTTATTCTCGAAATACTAATTTCTGAACGCTCTTTGCTGAGCAAACCCTTTTCAAATAAAATTTGACCTTTAGTAATCGACAACTTAGATGATTTATTCTGCAAATGCCAAATCAACAAAATAAGAAGCCCTACCCCAACAGGAATTAACAAGATAGCGAACAAAAAACCAATTGGATTGTTTTTAAACATAGAAGGGTTACTGCTGTACAACACTTCACTCATGGCTTGCTCCGAGTCATTAAAAGGCATAAAAGGCTAAATCGAAGTGACAACAAATTATAAAGCTTTTTAATTTGGTTTAAGCATCCAGTAGGCCCAATAGACTAGGTCACAAACAGCGCATTTCGTGATTTTCTAGCGCCTCAATTGTTTCATCAACATATTCTTGAGCTGGAATAAACTGACCTTTTTCATCGAGCAAAATACAAACATCCTCAATGACCCAAGCAAAAATACCATAAGTACCTGCCAGTTTCACAAGATAGCGCCCCGAGTTTGGAAAGCTTTGTTGATGATCTTTAAGATAGTAACGAAAAAAAGCACCGTTGTCAGAAAGTGGCGTATAAATTGAGTTTTGCAACAAAGGGTTATACCAACGTTGATTTCTATCCATTCCTACAAATTGAGTTTGATAGCTTAGTCCTTGTGACTTTTCGATCATGGGATACACGGTTCGTAGCAAAGTACTGTGCAAACAATAACCCAATGGCAATAACAGCACGGGATAAATCGCTAACATGAGGCTCACATACTTTAATTTGCTGCGGGAAGACAAATTCAGATAATTGGTTTGCCTCAAATAAAATTTATTTAAAAACAAACGAATAATACGCCAAATGTCCCCGCTGAGAAACATCAACGCCAAAAAAGCAGAAACAGCAATACTAAAGGGGCGGGTAACCACATCGAGCGTTAAATAAGTCAAGATGATCGGTAACAAGGCAACAACACCTAAACGTATTAAACTGTTTCTGTTTTTCTTTCGTTCGGTTTCTTCCATCCATTTTGACAAATCGTTCATTTGCAAGTCGACGCGACGATCCAGTGCTTCATCCAGAGCATCTTGCATTTCAGGGTCAAAGCCAGGCGCAAGCTGCTGAATTGTACTGGCTAACTCGGTAGCCTTTTTAATATTTTTTCCCATCGTCACTGTAATGACAAATGCCAACTCATTCATGACAAAATAAATGCACACTGCAGCTTGGTTCATATAGCGCAGTCGCCTACAGTAGTCGGCACCATCTAACTCTTGACTCCAGCCAAACTCCGCGCCTCCAATTTGCATCACGGGTACTTTAATCAATTCACAGGTAGACACACTGCTAAACAAAAAGATGTATTTTCGATTTAAAGAAAACGCAATAAAAGAACACGGTCCACTGTTGGTGATGTAGACTGTATCAAGGTCAATTCCTTCAATTGATTTAGCACGCATTTTAATTAATTCACGGGCATCATCTTGAGCCTGTGCCCAAATAATGGCTTCGGTTTCAATCCGTTTATCGCGGTAAAAAAAAGCCACTACTGCCGACACAACAGCCAAAGCAATACCGAGAAAAAAAGGCAATTTAAAACAATACAATAGCCCAAAGACAACCACGAAGGTTAAAAAACCAACGAATCCAGGCGATTTATAATTTCCCGGACGTAAGTTGTAAAGCTTAAGTGCTTCATCTTCAGATAAAACATGCTCAAGAATTTCAACTTTTGATTGATAGGGACTCATTTCAAATGCCAAAAGGGAAAAGCAGAATCATAACTGCAGAACCCATTTCAAATGAAATGCATCACTATTTAAGGTTAAAAAAAACAGGTTAGCTGGCTAAAAATAGTGACTTTAGTTTGCTCCTCGTTGCAACACGCATCACCGCTCTACCTAAGTTGAACCACAGAACCGAATCAAAAAACGAGACAGGGGTACCTATTTTGAGTTATTCTTGCGAGGTATGACATCATTAACCTAATAAAAAATTTTTGTTTCGACTAGGCTTTCTGTTGATGAATTGGAGATCCAAATGAGTATCGATTTAAAACTTCCTAGCGCAGAAGAATCAATCGTTGTCAAATTTAAGCTACCTAAAGATGTAGCCGATGCATTTCAATTGTATGTGCAGGCTGCCCAAGAGCAAACGGCAAATGCCGATGAGTCTTTGGTTTTAGCAACACTGCTACGCCATCACATCAAGAAAGACCGTGGATTCCGAGATTGGCTTAAATCGCACACCGCCAAATCAAAATATACAACCAAAGACGCGGTTGCAAACCCAAAAATCACGGCTTATGAGTCTCGCGAAGTTGCTTAACGCGTGGCATCAAGCGGAGTTGCGTTTTCAAAAGACTAGACGGTGATCTGTCTTTTGTTCTTCGGCGCCATTCATTCAATTGAGGGTCGTCGCCCAGGCCTCTGAGGGGCGCGAGGATCAACCGCATCTTGAAGGGCGGCGGAGGCAGAATTTCGATTCGGTATACTAGGAAGAGCACTAGCAGACCCATTGCTTCGCGTTGGCTGTGACTCCCAACGGCCTTGTGATGCGCCCATTTGTTGTACTGTTGCACGTCCTAGATTTGCAGCCGCTGATGTAGTAGCATGAGATCGTGAGTGTTCTTTCGGCAGTCCTGCCGCGTTATCAGAACGAAGAGTTAGATTTCTTAAATTATTATTGGCTTGAAAAAAAGCCGTCATTGGATTACTTGGACCCGTTCCATTCGTTTGCATAACAACCCCTTACCAATTGATTTAGAAAACACCAATTGGTGGTTTAATCTAAAGACTTAGTTCAAAACACACCCATTAGGGTGTGTTTTGAACCGATACAATTCATAGATTCACATTCCTCGTACTATCGAATGAAACTAGACCGATTAATCCCAATTCAGTGCGCCACCCGTTTGATATTCTGTGACACGACGCTCAAAAAAATTAGTTTCCTTTTTTAAGTCCATCATTTCACTCATCCACGGAAAGGGATTTGTCACACCTTCATAAATAGTACCCAAGCCAATTTGGTTGGCCCGTCGATTACAAATAAATTTCATGTATTCCATAAACTGATTGGCATTTAAACCCAGCACACCCCGAGGCATCGTATCAACGGCATAAGCGTGTTCTAATTCAACCGCTCGTTTAAACATTTGAATAATTTCTTGTTTAAACTCTGGAGTCCATAAGTGCGGATTTTCCAGTTTCACGGTATTAATTAAGTCGATCCCAAACGTGGCATGGGCCGACTCATCTCGCAAAATGTACTGAAACTGTTCAGCGGCGCCAATCATTTTATTTTGCCGCCCTAAGGCTAAAATTTGCACAAAGCCAACGTAAAAAAACATTCCTTCCATGACGCATGCAAACGCAATCAGCGACTTTAATAACGTTTGGTCGGCTTTGGGAGTACCGGTTTTAAAGTGAGGGTCGGTTAATACTTCGATAAACGGGAGCAAAAATTCATCTTTATCACGAATACTTTTAATTTCACGATACGCATTAAATGTTTCGGCTTCAGGAATACCCAAGCTTTCTACAATGTATTGATAAGCATGCGTGTGAATGGCTTCGTCAAAAGCCTGGCGCAACAAAAACTGCCGACACTCGGGTGCCGTAATGTGACGATAGGTACCTAAAACAATGTTGTTTGCTGCCAAGGAATCGGCGGTCACAAAAAAGCCTAAATTGCGTTTCACAATTCGACGCTCATCGTCGGTTAAACCATTTGGGTCTTTCCACAAAGCGATGTCGCGATCCATGTTAATTTCTTGCGGCATCCAGTGGTTTGCACATTGACTCAAATACTTTTCCCACGCCCATTTATATTTAAAAGGTACCAATTGATTGACGTCGGTTTCGCCATTAATAATGCGCTTATCGGCCACGTTCACACGACCCACTTGCGGGCTTAAAGAACCTGTATTAAAGGCTTGGGTACTTGTCTGAGCCGCTAACGCCTGCAGCGAGGCATCTGTTAAAAAATCATCGGCTAAAGGAGCACTCTGACTGTTCAACGCGTCACGAATTGACGCAGAGGTTCCAGTTGCTGCTGTTGTGCCGAATTCTTCATCCCAAGACAGCATATTGAATTTCTCCTATGAATTAATGATTGCAATAGAAATAAAGGTGTTATAAACAATTAACGTGATGTGACCTGAGAAAGAACAGAGTTTCTGATTCATACACTAAATAAACAAAGGCAGCCATTTTAAATCATACCGTAATTAGACACAAAGCCAAACTGGCCGACTCAACCAATCTTTCGGAAAACCCATTTTTGAGACATCGACGGGATATGCAGCCACTAACTGCTTAATTTTTCGTATCCAATCCTTATTGGACGAAATGACCTGCAACAAATACCCACTGATTGTTAACGTGTTATAAATTTTACGGAGTCGTCTATCATGATCAGGCAAATGAAAAAAGCTCGAAACAAGAAAGGGATCGCCGTATCTCGGGATTTTCATTGTTTTTGTGAATTCACGATTCCATAGCCTAGAATGATGCGCCGCAAAATTTCTTACCAAGGAAAGATGCTCAAAAAAAGAAGAAAGAATTTTTTCGTCAACCGCATAAATACTTGCTATTAAACGCCTATCGCTTCTCAGTTTAATATTCGAAAACCATCTTGAAAGTTGCCCAACTGTCATTAACTCAACCACAGCCCAAATTGGCGGCAAGTCCTCTTTATATTTAGTACGCAAATGACGAATAAAATCTTCGCTGCTGTGTTTCACTTCATTTTCCAATCGAACAAACCCATCCACATAGGAACTCTGATTTGAAAATAGATCTGCCTGAAGATGCGGATGCGCTGCGCCATACCGATGACTTAATTGATAGGCCAACTGAGTTCTTAGAGAAACTTCTAATTGCTCTATGGCATCTAACATCAACAAACGCAAGTCACGATCAAACAAATACACATTTAAAACATCATCAAATGTGGTGCCCAGTTGAATTTGATGCGAAGAAGGATCAACTTCAAAAGTCCGCAAGTAAGCTGAAAATCTATAGTAGTTAAAGTGAGAAAGGCAATTTACCGCAGTATCTACACAGTCAATTTTCAAGCCACGAGACTGCATCAGTGCCACTTGCTGAGAATAATCAAGAGGTGGTTTTTGAAATGAAATTTTATTCAAAAAATACAAAACTAAATACTTTAAATGAGTAACCCCTCGCGGTGCGCTAATCTTACGGGAAGCGGGAGGGGTGTTGTTGAAGCGATTATAAACCAAAAATTTAAAAATGCTTTAACCTAAGTGTAGTAGCTCTAATAAATTCTCAAAGAAATACTACAGACAGCTAAAAAATCTCAACCATCTTTTTTCGCTCGCTTACTGACACGCTTCACATTCTTCAAACCCTGGATCACCAGGGCGCAGCGTGCACGCAGGCCCAGTGTACTCCGGTTCAGGAAGATGCGGAGAACCACCGCCAGCAGCACCAGAACCAACACCAGTTAAATCGCCCGACAACACAGAGTTTAATTCACCGCCCTGCAGGGTTGACTTTTCTGCATGTGTTGCGCCCAAGGTGCGCAGGTAGTAAGTGGTTTTTAAACCGCGCTTCCAGGCCAAGGTATAGGTATCGTGTAATTTTTTACCTGATACGCCCGCCATGTAAATGTTCAAACTTTGAGCTTGATCAATCCATTTTTGTCGCCGTGCTGCGGCCTCAACCAGCCAACGCGGGTCAATTTCAAAAGCAGTGGCGTAAAGTCGTTTAAGATCTTCAGGAATGCGATCAATTTTCATGACCGAACCATCAAAATATTTCAGGTCGGCAATCATCACTTCGTCCCACAAACCCAGTGCTTTGAGGTCATTGACCAATTGCTCGTTGACAATGGTAAACTCGCCCGACAAATTGGATTTGACATATAAGTTTTGAAAGGTTGGCTCAATTGACGCTGACACGCCAATAATATTCGAGATGGTGGCAGTTGGGGCAATGGCCACGCAGTTTGAATTACGCATACCTTGCTTTTTAATTTTTTTACGCAAAGCTTCCCAATCTAGCGTTGCACTGGTGTCTACTTCCAAATGTTCAGCGCCACGCTCTTGTTCAAGCAACTGGATAGAATCGATGGGTAAAATGCCCTTGTCCCACAGCGAGCCTTTATACGAACTGTAGGCACCCCGTTCTTTAGCAAGCTCGGAAGAGGCTTCGTAGGCGTAGTAGCAAATTGCTTCCATGGTGACATCGGCAAACTCAACCGCTTCTCGTGAAGCATATGAAATTCTTGCCTTGTGCAAAGCATCCTGAAAACCCATCATGCCCAAACCCACGGGGCGATGGCGTAAGTTAGAGTTTCTGGCTTTGGCCACGGCATAATAATTAATGTCGATGACGTTATCGAGCATGCGCATTGCGGTTTGAATGGTTTGCTTCAATTTGTCATGATCAATCACCCAGCCTGCTTCAGAGTGCTTCATGTGGGCAACCAAGTTGACCGAGCCTAAGTTACACACCGCAATTTCATTGCTGTTGGTATTTAATGTAATTTCAGTGCACAAATTGGAGGAATGCACCACGCCTACATGCTGTTGGGGGCTACGAATGTTACACGGGTCTTTAAATGTAATCCAAGGGTGCCCTGTTTCAAATAACATCGACAAAATTTTACGCCACAGCTTGGTGGCCTCAATGGTTTTATAGTGCTTCAGTTCACCACGAGCGGCTTTTTCTTCATAGGCCACATAGGCTTTTTCAAACGCTTTACCATACAAATCGTGCAGATCGGGACAATCAGATGGGCTAAACAAAGTCCACTGACCCTCTTCGAGCACACGCTTCATAAATAAATCAGGAATCCAATTGGCGGTGTTCATGTCGTGTGTTCTTCGACGATCATCGCCCGTGTTTTTACGCAATTCAAGAAACTCTTCCACATCCAAGTGCCAAGTTTCAAGGTAAGCACACACAGCACCCTTGCGTTTACCACCCTGATTGACTGCAACCGCCGTGTCGTTTACAACCTTTAAAAACGGCACCACGCCTTGTGATTTGCCGTTTGTACCTTTGATATGACTGCCCAGTGCACGCACTGAAGTCCAGTCGTTCCCTAAACCACCAGCAAATTTTGACAGCAACGCATTTTCTTTAATGCCTTCGTAAATCTCGTCTAAATCGTCACCAATGGTGCTTAAATAACAAGAAGACAATTGCGAACGAATGGTGCCTGAATTAAATAAGGTCGGTGTTGAACTCATAAAATCGAATGTGGACAACACTTCGTAAAATTCAATAGCTCGTTGCTCACGATCAATCTCGTTCAAGGCAAGCCCCATGGCCACACGCATGTAAAACGCTTGGGGCATTTCAATACGTCGCCCCTGAACATGTAAAAAATAACGATCATAAAGCGTTTGCAGGCCCAAATAGTCAAACTGTAAGTCACGCTCGTAATGCAACGCCTGACCCAACTTTTTTAAATCATACTGTTGTAATCGGTTATCCAGTAAACCGGCTTCAATGCCTTGCTTAATAAAGCCTGGAAAGTATTCGGGATACACTTGCGCCATTTCATCTTGCGCAATTTCACGACCAATTATTTCTTGGCGGATGGTATGCAACAACAAACGTGAGGTGACGAATTGGTAGCTAGGCTCTGTTTCGATCATGGCACGGGCTGCGAGAATTGCAGATTTATACACCTCGGCAATACCAACACCATCGTACAAATTACGCAGAGTTTCTTTTAATAAAAGCACAGTGTCGATATTGTCTAAGCCCACGGCAGTGGCATCGATTAAACGCTTGAGTGAATCGACATCGAGCGGACGTAAAACATCGCCATCTTTCACGTTGAGTTGATGCGCCTGCGCTTGCTCAACTTTTTGCTGCGCGCGCTCTTGCGAGCGACGTTCACGATAAAGCACATAAGCCCGAGCAACATCGTGTTCCCCTGAACGCATTAAGGCCAATTCAACTTGATCTTGAATATCTTCAATATGAAAAATACCGCCCACTGGTTGGCGACGAACCAACGCATCGACCACTGCGGCGGTTAGTTCACGCACCACATTACGAACACGTGCCGACGCAGCCCCATGACCACCGCTGACCGCCAAAAAGGCTTTGGTCATCGCAATTCGAATTTTTCCGGGTTCAAAACCAACCACAGAACCATTGCGTCGAATCACTTTATAACTGGCATAAACCCCGTCTTCAGACAATTTTTTTTCATTGGTGACGACCGATACGATAGGCTCTTGTGCTTCCGTTTCTGCAAAATTGTGTGTAGCTTGCATGCGCTGATTCTCCATGCTTTAAACGACAGTAATAGGGAAAGGGATAATACAATAGAACTACTACATATAGTGGTACTACACTCATTTTGTACCACAAAATGTATTTTTTTCAAAATTGGATTAAAAAAAGTTTCCCCCAAGATGTCCACAAAGTTATACACATTTTTAGAAAAAACACACCAAAACAGGGATTTTTTGATGTACAAAATCAGTTACGCACAGACTGTCCACACAGTTATGCACACATGTGTACAGAACGGAACCTAAAGATTATTTTTTATGAAGCGGATTGAAGATCAATTTCAAAATTATGTGGCTTTCGTATGCCATCCCATGAAAAAAAAGAACCGGGATCTACTTTACGACCAGGGGCTATTTCCGAATGCGCAAAAGCATAGGTTAGCGGGTATGTTTTACGCAAACACCGAATTAATTGAATTAAAGTCTGCATTTGCGTCGCGGTAAACGGCGAGTACTCATCGCCAATCAATTCGATACCGATCGAGAAATCATTAAACTGAGAGCGACCCATCGCGGCCGATACACCCGCATGCCAAGCACGCTCTAAACAAGACACAAACTGATAAATCAAGCCCGAACGATCAATTAAAAAATGACTTGACACACGAATTTGGTCAAGGGGCTTTAGCATGGGATATTCGTTCAAATCAAGTCGATTTAAAAAAAAGTCGAGTACCGGCTGTGGGTTGTGATGACGCTCAGGCAAACTGATGTGATGAATGACCAACGAATCAATCAGAACACCTTCAGGTCGGTGATCACTGTTTTTTGTGGGTAACTGCCGTAGAGAACGACCCCGAAGCCAGCCCTCTTGATCAACACTCACTAACTCTGCAACGCTGCGGTACCTTTGCATAATAATTTACCCCTCACCTTTTAACTTTGCATGTTCAAGACTACAGTAAAAGCGACCTTCGATCATAACGCCGATTTCAATCGGAGAATATGCGCCACAATGCAAGCATAGCTGGATATTGCCACCCTCTTGATGAGAAGCAGACCGATTGTGAGGAGCGTGAGTGTGATTGCGAGAATTGCGTGTACGCTGCCAACTTTTGTACAGCCAAATAACGAACACAACCAAAGCAAGCAAAAATAAAAAACGACCCATCACGACGCCCTCAAAAGAACAAACTGAAGAACAAACTGGGTTCCAAAATAAGCCAAAAGAAGCATTGCATACCCCACCAAACACCCATACATAGCCCGCCTGCCACGCCAGCCCATAAACAAACGACCTACCAACAACACTGCAAAAACAACCCAAGCCAACATCGACAATACCGTTTTATGCTCTAAATACCAGGGCGCCCCAGTTGAACCAATAAAAAACCCAGTGAACAAGGCTAAACTAAGCAATACAAAGCCAAATTGAATTTGACGAAATAAGGTAGCCTCTAAGGCAAGTAAAGATGGCATTTGATCAAACAAAACTTGAATCAACCTATTTTGCTGCTGAGAAAGACGAGCTGCATGCTGAATAGAGCCTTCTAACCAAGCCATAATCGCAGAATGTAACACCGCAATACCCAGCAAGCTATGTGCAAATACAGCCAACACCACATGCGTGCCAAACAACCAAGATCGACCCTGAATAACCAGATCATTTTCAGGAAAAAAAATCAGTAAAATCAAAAACAACGCGGCCAATGGAAAAATAATTAAATCAATCAGACGAAACGGTTTAAAAAAACTTTCGATGAACGCCATGACTGCGGCAAGCCAAACCACACAAGCTAAACCTAATGTGAAGCCGAAATGAAAGCCTGTTGAACGGAATAATTGACCGTATAATAGAAACCCTGAAACAAGCAGGCCTAAGCCCATGCATACAGGCAAAAACCGAATGGACAATTGATTATTTGAAAATACAGCTAACCCTGCCAGTACGCCCGAGGCACATAGCAAAGAAGCTGCAATCAAGTAAAATAAGGTGATATTCATCGTTAAAGTGTACTGTATTCCGGCGAACTGCACAGCAAACACACAATCAATTTGTCGGCTTTAACTCGCATCATAGGTAAAAATATGTTTGAAAACTTATCCGATCGCCTAACCCGCGTTGTGAAAAACGTCAAAGGACAAGCACGTATCACTGAAGCCAACACACAAGATATGCTGCGCGAAGTGCGCATGGCTTTGCTTGAGGCAGATGTTGCATTACCTGTTGTCAAGCAATTTATCACCGAAGTCAAAGCCGATGCTCTGGGCGAAACCGTTCTTAATAGCCTAACACCAGGCCAAGCGCTCATCGGTATAGTGAACAAACATCTTAAAACCCTACTGGGCGACCAAACTGTCCCATTAAATTTAAATGCTCAGCCACCGGTTGTCTTTTTAATGGCAGGGCTACAGGGTGCCGGCAAAACCACCACCACCGCAAAATTAGCTAAATTTTTACGCGAAAACCACAAGAAGAAAGTCTTAACTGTTTCCACCGACGTTTACCGACCCGCCGCGATTGATCAACTACGAACTATTTCAAAACAAGCTGAAGTTGAGTTTTTTGACGCACACGCATCACAAAACCCCATCGAAATTGCAGAAGCTGCACTTAAATACGCCAACCAACACTTATTCGATGTGTTACTGGTCGATACCGCTGGACGACTCGGCATTGATGAATCCATGATGCATGAAATTAAATCACTGCATGCGCGGCTAAGCCCTACCGAAACACTGTTTGTGGTTGATGCCATGCTAGGGCAAGATGCAGCCAATACGGCTAAGGCGTTTAACGACACCTTACCTTTAACAGGCGTGATTCTCACCAAAATGGATGGTGATTCACGGGGTGGTGCTGCACTTTCCGTGCGTCACATCACAGGCAAACCCATCAAAATGATGGGCGTGGGTGAAAAAATTAACGGCTTAGAAACATTTCATCCTGACCGAATTGCCAACCGAATTTTAGGCATGGGCGATATTGTCTCTCTGGTTGAAGAGGCACATAAAAACCTTGACGAAAAAACCGCTCAAAAACTGGCGAATAGCTTCAAATCCAGTAAAAATTTTGACCTAGAAGACTTTTTAGGTTACATGGGACAAATGAAAAACATGGGAGGGCTTCAAAACATGCTGGAGAAACTTCCAAGCCAACTCCTGAAAGGCGCAGGCGAAGTCGACACCGAACGCGCCGAAAAAGAAATGCGACGCAACGAAGCTATTTTGCTGTCGATGACCCACGAAGAACGTAAAAAGCCTGAACTTTTAAAGGCTTCTAGAAAGCGCCGAATCGCTAGTGGCGCTGGGGTTAAGGTTCAAGACGTCAATCGACTGTTGAATCAATTTGAACAAATGCGTGACATGATGAAACAAATGAAAAAAGGCGGCATGTCAAAAATGATGCGCAAGCTTGCAGGTAACAAAGGCGGTTTGCCAAGCATGCCACCAGGGGGAACTGGCTTACCTTTTAAATAACGGTTTTAATTCACCTACCAATTGTAAACCCAATAGCGATCTAACTTACCGAGCACTTTGTCTGAATAAACGCTGCGCCCTAAGCTACCATTGTAACGCTGCAGGGCACGCTCTACGTTACCTCGTTCAATCTCCAAATAGTGCGCTAAAATAAGACATCCAATTCTGACATTCAAGTCTGGCTTGTAAAGCATATCGGATTCACCGTCAGCAAGAACCTGTGTCCAAAAAGGCATCACTTGCATTAATCCAATAGCACCGACTGGGCTTACGGCATCATAACGAAAACCGCTTTCAGTATCAATCACTGCAAACACTAACTGAGGGTCAAGCCCTGCTCGCTGAGCCTCATACCGAATTAATCGAATTAAATAATGTCGTTCCCGAGGATCTTTAACTCGCTTAGCCAAACGCTTAGACATTTCAGACAACCAATTTACTTTGTGCTGAACTGAATCAAACACCGGCTTAGGCGTATACGATTGTTGAATCGCCTTTCTCATAGCCAGTAACACAGCATCGGACATGGTATCGTACTGTACCATGGGATAAGCAGGGCCAGGCCTGAGCAACCCAGCCATGATACAAAACAAAATACACCGGCTTAAACAACGTAATTTTAAAAATTTACTGAACGACTCTTCGATCGAGAACCGCTTTAACCACCAACTGAACAACATGCTCAAGCTCTACCTCTTCCTTTTGCCATGAATTGTCTCTTGATTGACATTCAACGCGATTCATTTGTAAACCCCTTTCTCCTAAAGTGACCCTCAACGGCACACCTATAAGCTCCCAGTCAGCAAACATAACGCCTGGGCGTTCGTCGCGATCATCAAGAACGACCTCAATACCTGCTTTTAACAGGTCATGATAAATAAAATCACACACTTTTTGTACCTGTTCAGACTTTTTATATCCGATTGGGCATAAAACCACCTCAAATGGGGTAATCGCCATGGGCCAGACAATACCGCGATCATCGTGATTTTGCTCAATCGCTGCACCCATAATTCGAGTCACACCAATCCCATAACAGCCCATTTGCATCAGAGCAGGCCTACCCCCTTCATCTAAAAAAGTAGCCTGTAATGCTTGTGAATATTTAGTCCCCAAATAAAACACATGCCCAACTTCAATCCCTCTACAAATCGACAACATACCCCGACCATCAGGCGACAAATCACCTTCCACAACATTACGAAGATCAACGACCTCACTAGGCTCGGGTAAATCACGCCCCCAATTAACCCCCGTTAGATGATAATCGGGCTTATTGGCACCACAGATAAAATTAGCCATACCCGCAACACAACGATCAACAATCAGACGAATGAATGGTTTTACCGATAAGCCAACCGGCCCAATAAATCCTGGTGAACAACCTAAATAATGTTGTACCTCATCGTGTGTTGCTAAGCGAAGTGAGCTCATTTGATCAAGCTTCGCCAATTTAATTTCATTTATTTCATGATCACCTCGAACCAGCACCAGCACAGGGTATTTAGATGCGTTTTGGCCTTCAGCAGCTTCTGCTTGATTCATAAACAATACCGCCTTGACACTCTGCGCCAACGACACACCCAATTGTTGCGTAACCTGCTCACAGGTTACTTGACCAGGGGTATGCACTTGAACCATGGATGCGGAGGCTTGCGGACGATTAATTTCTTGGTACAGCGCTTCAGCAAGCTCCACATTGGCGGCATAATCTGAGTTGGGGCAATACGCAATTGCATCTTCCCCAGTATCGGCAATCACATGAAACTCATGGCTTCTTGTGCCACCAATCGAACCTGAATCGGCTCTTACCGCACGAAAATTGAGACCCAATTGCGTAAAAATAGCCTGATAT
>DIYC01000160.1:16519-18486 GCA_002428895.1 Burkholderiales bacterium UBA6064
AAATAGCCTGATATGCCTGGTACATTTTTTCGTAAGTCTGTACTGCTTCTTGCTCGCTACGATCAAACGAATAGGCATCTTTCATGATAAATTCACGCCCACGCATAACACCAAACCGAGGTCGAATCTCGTCACGAAATTTAGTTTGAATTTGATAAAAATTAACCGGCAAATGACGATAGCTTTTAATATCGCGCCGAGCGATGTCGGTAATCACTTCCTCATGAGTTGGGCCAATCACAAAATCACGTTGATGGCGATCCTGAAGCCGTAAAAGCTCTGGGCCGTATTGATCCCACCGACCAGACTCTTGCCAAAGCTGAGCAGGCTGAACAGCGGGCATGAGCAACTCGATGGCTCCAGCTTGATTCATTTGAGCACGAATAATTGCTTCGATTTTACGCAAAACACGCAACCCAATCGGCATAATTGTAAAAATACCACTAGCGACTTTTTTAATCATGCCAGAACGAATCATGAGTTGATGACTCACAATTTCCGCTTCGGCAGGGGCTTCTTTGAGGGTTTGAAGAAAAAATTGACTGGTTTTCATATCAAAAGACTTAGAAAAATAATTTAAATTAGTGCCATCTTACTTTTATTCTAGCTTCCCCGCTTAGAGGTGATGCATATTTGACGCCCTCTGCTTATAATTGAATCAGTAAAAATATTTATTTTGGGGATGTTATGCTTGATAAAGAAGGCTATCGTCCCAACGTTGGCATTATTTTAACCAATGACAAGAAGCAAGTTTTCTGGGGTAAACGTATTCGTGAACACTCATGGCAATTTCCACAGGGCGGTATTAAGCCTGGAGAATCTCCCGAAGAAGCAATGCTTCGCGAGCTTCAAGAGGAAATAGGGCTCACGGCAAAACATGTTGAAATTATTGGGAGAACCAAAGACTGGTTACGCTACACAGTCCCAGACCACTGGGTGCGTCGAGAATGGCGCGGTAGCTACAAAGGCCAAAAACAAATTTGGTTTTTGCTCAAGTTTATTGGTAGGGATTGTGACATTAACCTTAGGGCTTCTGAACACCCCGAATTTGATGCTTGGCGTTGGAATGACTACTGGATACCGCTTGAAAATGTAATCGATTTTAAACGTGAGGTTTACAAACAAGCACTCACCAAACTGGCACATTTAGTGTTTACTAAAAAAGATCCTCGTCGCTACCCAACCGAGGAATTTTGGCGTATTAATTACCCAATCAAAAGGTGAATTGCTCTTGAACACAGAGGAGGGATTAGCTCTTTAGAGCTAATCATTCACCAATAATGCCAAAGCGATTGCTAAAAAAGTCAAAACTGAAGCTGCCCAATAACCCGATGTAGTGCAGAACCATAGGCTGGGCAAACCGAAAAGCATTCAACAAAGAGTCTACATCAAACCTACGGCAACTTATCTAAAAACACACTTCATCAAAGTTCTCCGCAGATTATTGCCAAATCTGTTAGTACCTCTGAAGCAACTCAAACTGATTCAAATGATAGTGAGAAAAACACTGCAAAGAACGTCATAAATACACAACTTGTAGCAGCACAAAACAAACTAGCAACTGTGTTACAACGCCAATTAAGGCAGCTAATTTCAAAGCGCAATCTTATTACGGGTCAAGAAGTTAAAACGCTTATGTTGAACCCTGGAACGGGTGAAAAACCTTCATTCTTAACAAACTCAGGCATAGTGGGTCGTGAAAGATGGCACCCAGATCAAAGCGCAAAAAGTTTTATCAAACAAAGAGGGATAACGCGAGATGCGCATCGTCGATTATTGGAAACGAATTTAGCATTTAGCATACTCAGCAATGAGGGCTATTCAGATCAATTTTCAGACCTCATGCTGCAAACAGAAGACAATTTGTTTAATTGGGTTCTGGATAAAATAAGCGAGATTACCATTAATTTGCGCAAAGATAGCAGAATTTTAGACGAAAAAGCCAAGAAGGAGACATCAAAAACAAT
>DIYC01000139.1:0-3063 GCA_002428895.1 Burkholderiales bacterium UBA6064
CACAGTAAATTGGGCTCCTACCCGATTGTTATTTGGTGAAATTCAGATTAGCCAATTACAAGCCACCCAACCCAAGCTCACCTTTATTCTTCAACCGAATCAAACGCACAATTGGCACAAGTTATTGCAACAGTTTCAAACCCAAGAACCACAACCAAAACCCGAGCCATCGCGATTCAAATTTGACTTCAATGTGGTTCAACTTCAAATTCAAGGTGGTGCATTAACATTTGAAGATCGTCGAACACAAACCACTTTTGCGAAGCAAATCACACCCATTAATCTTGAATTGTACAACCTAAACACACTGCCCACCCAAGCAGGAAAATTGTCGTTAAAGGCACAAACACCTACTGGCACCCACATTCACGCCAACGCGCAAATTCAGTTAAACAACAGCCAGTTAAGCGGTGATTTAAGCGTACAAGATTTACCACTTGAAAGCCTGAAGCCGCTGTATGAGCGGCAACTTCCAGTGGTGATTGAGCAAGGTACACTCAATTTTTCTACCGATTACCAAGTTCAATTTTTACCAAAACAACCGGTGCAATTGGGTATTTCAGGTGCAACGCTTCAACTGAGCGATGTACGTATTTTAAACCCCAGCGTAGCCCAACCTGCGCCCGAAATTCGCTTAGACAAACTATCGCTACACAATGTGTCATTCAATTACCCTAAATCTATTGGCGACATTGAACGCATCGAATTCAACAACCTCCAACTGAGGTCTTCCGAGACTGCATCCGCATTAATCACGTTACAACAAATTGACCTAAACAAATTATCGGCACATCTAGAAAAAAAAGAAATCACCCTGCAACGGCTTGCTTTCAACACCGTCGGCCTACACGCCGAACAACTCACATCAGGCCAATTCACCGTGGCCCAAGCCTTAAACACCTTGTGGCCCATGCCCAGCTCAAACGCTCAGGCTAAACCTGCGCTTTTGCAAGAATCAACAACCCCAGAGCAAGCTAACCCTACAACCACCGAAGCAACCATCAAAACAATTACTGAAACAACCACACCCACTTGGTCTTGGTTAATTAATACATTTGAACTACAAAATGGACAAATTGAATTGATTGGCAACACGCAGCAAACCCCGCTCCAATACACCCTCGAAAAAATTACGGTCAATGCTGAATCACTCAGTAGCAATTTGAATCAACCCATCACGGTGCATACTGAATTACACCTCAAAGGTGGTGGCGCATTTAAAGTCACTACCCAAATAACCCCAGCCACTCAACATGTCACGGCAGACATTGATCTCAAAGAATTGACGCTTGCCCACTTACAACCTTTTGTAAACCCCTATGCGCAAATTGAACTAGCCAGAGGCACTGCATCGGTCAGTGGCACCGCCACTTGGATAGACAAGCAAGCCCGATTTAATGGACGTGCCCAGCTTGATCAACTCAAACTCAAACAACAAGGCACCGACAACACCGTGTTGACACTCAAACAATTACAGCTCGCCAACATAGTTGCCGACAGCACGCAAACCACAATCAAACAAGTCACACTGGAACAGCTCAACACCAAACTGGCGATTGGTGCAGACAAAACCACCAATTTGAATGCACTCCAAGTCAACAAACCCCAACCAGGCCAGCCCAACCCCATGCAAAACACTGCGCAAAACACTGCGCAAAACACCGCACAAAGTCCAACGCAAACAACACTCCCACGCACACAACAAGCAGCCGTTTACCCTATCGACATTCAACGCTTTTCCATTTTAAAAAGCCAACTTGATTTTGAAGACCTTTCGTTAATTATTCCATTTGGGGCAACCATTCAGCAAATCAAAGGGGTCATTAATGGCTTATCAACACGCCCCAACACCATCAGCCAAATTGAACTCAGCGGGCAAGTCAACAAAACCGGCTTTGCGCAAGCCAAAGGCAAACTGTCACCCACGAACCCCAGCCAACAATTAGAAGTCGACGTTCAATTTCAAAACATTACCTTGTCCAATCTAAGCCCTTACACAGCAACTTTTGCCAACCGAAAAATAGAATCGGGCACACTCGACCTTGAACTCAAGTATGCAATTGAAAACAGCCAGCTTAATTCAACCAACCGAGTGATTGCCAAACAACTGCAACTGGGCGAACGGGTTAATAGCCCCAATGCGGTCAACCTTCCCCTAGACTTAGCCATCACTCTGCTGGAAGACGGCAATGGTGTCATCGACTTAAACTTACCCATTCAAGGCAGCCTCGAAGACCCTCAATTCCAATTCGGTGCCGTGGCGCTCAAGGTTCTTCAAACCTTTCTGACCAAAATCGTGACTGCACCCTTCAGAATGCTTGCCAACCTGTTGGGGAAAGAATCTGCTTTTAATGAAATCAGCTTTTACCCAGGGCAAAGCGAACTAAGCCCACCCCAATGGGCTGAAGCACTTAAACTAGTCGATCTGCTGAAACAACGCCCCAAATTGTCACTACAGTTTAACGGCACCTGGTCAGACCAAGACCAACTCACGCTACAAGAAAACGCCTTCAGAACCCAAGTTCTACAAACCCAAGACATCACCTTAAAACCCGGCGAAAACCCAGGCCCCTTGGCGCTGTCAGCACCCGACACACAACGCGCACTTGAAACCCTATTCCGAAAACAACTGGGTGACGCAGCATTTTTTAGTCTAAAGCAAGGCTTTGAACGGGCAAATCCACAACTTAAAAAACCAATTTCTAGTCAAAATTTAGCGACTCAATTCACCGAACTATTGACCGAAACTCAGCCACTTTCAGCCGAGGAATTAAAACAACTCGAACATAAAAACTTTTATGAAATTCTGAGTCAACGCCTTATACAACAGCAGCAAATACCCACAAGTACGCTCGAAGAATTGGCCAACACCCGCGCAAGCCATGTCATTGAACAACTCCGCGCCGAAGGGATCGACAGCAATCGCCTGAAGCAAGGCGCACCCCAACGCTTAGAAACTGACAGCAATACGATACCAATCACCATTGAAGTACAACATTAACAAATTAAACTTCAACTTCGTTGAACAAATTTTTAATATCGTCAGAGCCTTTTTGTTGATCA
>DIYC01000139.1:3272-6519 GCA_002428895.1 Burkholderiales bacterium UBA6064
TATTAAAGACAGTTTGACCATTTGACAAAACTTGATTAAAGAATTTCAAACTTTGTCGTGTTTCTTGTGGAATCTTTTTAAGAAAATCAAGATCGCCAATCTCGATTGCCTCTTTGATTAAATCGTAGTTCAATCCATCAAATTCCTGAGTCACACTGCTGATCGCGCTATGATTCGATCTCATAGACCGACTACTGGAATTGCTATTACTACCAAAATTTCTTGGCGCAACATCGCTTTGATCATTAGACAGATTTGTTAAATCAAACTCAAAGTTTTGCATCAAAGTGGCTTCAGAATCACTAGAATCGACGTCATCTGGTTGATTCGCCTCAATTTGAGTATCTTTAGAAAGAAGAGAAAGATTTTCTTCATTCAACACATTTAATTCACTTAACCATTTTTTGCGTTCATTCAGTACAACCTGATTGCGGACGCCATCTTGTATCAGTATGTTGATTGAACGGGCGGTTGAACGAGTAACAACTTGATCTTTTTTATTTCCGAGAACAAACTGAGACCCAAATTTTTTGGGAACGCCGAAATTGAAACCAAATGGATTTAAATGCGTAAGACGAATGGTTTTACGTTGTACGGTCGAGGCAATCGCTCTTCGCTTGTTGTTAGATAAATGATTCAACGAAGGCAATTCGTATTGATTTTTAATGAGTTTTTTTGCAATATTGACTTGGCCGTTCTGTTGATAGCGTTGAATCAGCGCCTCTTTAACACGAACTTCATAATCATCAAAAGGGTAATACAGTTTGTTGTCCGCACGTTGATTTAAAATAGCATTATTACGTGCATCGAAAATTTTTAAGGCCAGTTGTCGACGAGCATCAAGAGTATGCGCCCCTAAATCTTGTTTAAATAATCGAATAGATGCTTCAAGAAAATCAAGTTGACCTAAATCGTTGGTTTCAAATTCATAATTCACTAGAGCTTCAGGGTTATTTCTTAGGTAAATCATCAACTCTTGCACAGATTCAGATGGACGTTGATTACCCTGAAAGCGCAGTAAAAATTGTCTGCGTTGATCTTCGTTTGCAATAATTTCTTGGCTAATGTCTTGTTCAATTTCATCAATTAAATCGGTGATTTTTAAGTTTGATGCCTGCGTATTTTTTGTCCAATTGGTAAAAGTCTGTATGACTTTCGTAGTGCGTAAATCAGGTTGATTTTGTTCTTGCTTATTAAGTTGTTGTTGCGCTTCAAAGCAAAGAATGACCGAAAGTTCTGCCAGTTGTTTAAGTTGCGACGCGTGTAGAGGGCGATTACTGTGTTGCACGCGATGCATTAATTTCAGAAATAGGTTAGCCTGGCGTTGGCGTGCTTGAACAGGCTGATTTTGATACATCTGAATAGTTAGCTCGGGGGTTTTCCAAGCTGGCTGCTGCGCAATAGCAGGAATTAATTCGCTCAGTTCAGACAACGTCGTTTGAGCCAAATTATTCGAGTTGTTGTGTTGAATGGCGTGTGAAATAACCTCATGTCGAGGCAAATCGCTGGCTGCTAAATAACTTACATATTGAGTAAATGCTGGGTTAATTTGGACTGCCTGATTCACGCGAGCAGGCTTGCTTACGGCAGCTGATGTTGCCACAGTAGCCTGCGTGGCTGAAGTAAAACTTGGAGACAATAAATGTTGCCATTTGATTAACGTTTTAATGTGCTCACGAGGCACGCTTTGAGCAAGTTCCGGGTTATTTTTAGATCGGCATGCACTTAGCCAACATTGTGCTAAGGTTTGTAGTGAAGGCTCAGATTCTGTATTTGCCACTGTGTTCAGTGAGGCTATTTCATTGGGACTTAAATTAAAGTGAGTACGCCCTAATTCGTTTATTTCTCGTTTAAGTCGATTATAAACAACTTGATGGTATCGAATATCGTCAAATCGTAATGATGCTGATTCACCTTGTGAAACTCGCTCTAGCCATTTATTGAATAAATCAAATGCGCGTTGTTGCGCGAATTCTTCACGACCTTCTGCCGATATGGGTTTGCTGCGAATAGTACGCAACATACTCACCAACACAAAGGGCACTGATTCGGCCAGTTGACGATAGGTCTCGGCGCCAGGTGAATTGTCGTCTCTTAATGTTACATAGGCTTCTAAAAACTGGCTTTCCATCAATTTAATTTTTTGAATGGCTTGTTCATTATCCACAGGGTCTTCAAAAGTATTTAACAAAGGTTGGGCTTGCGCAATTGCCTGTTGCCATACTGCCTCGTTACCCACCGCATACCGTAGTTTTGCCGTTTCAATAAAACTGGCTGATGCGGCTAAGTTGGCAATTTGCAAAACCTGCTCTTGGCTCATGGGGTTCGATTCACGGCCTACAAATTTGTACAGATAGTTGTGAACTAAAACTGGAGAAATTTTTTCTGATGTTCCAGTGCTCTTAATCCCAGTAATTTCTTCAAGATTTTGAGTAGATTGAGAATGCGCTGGTATCGATTGGGAGTCGACGGTTTTCGCGAATGGATCTGAGTTAAGAGAGGCGGAGAATTGGTTAAACAATTCATCAATACGATTGGCATAATCGTCTGGTTTAAAGCCATTTTGTTGACTTTGATAACGAATTTGAAAAAAAGCTTTGGCCAATCGAGCATTAAATATTCTTTCTTTGGGGGTGAGTGATTCGTCTCGAATCGACAACGAGGTTTTTCGGGTCTCTGGTGCACGGATGATGTCAAGCTGTTCGCCCATGAATTGGGTAGCGTTATCGATGGTTTTTACCAGCAAACTTTCAAGCAAAGTATTCATGAGTTGTTCACGATCGGCTAGGCTTGCTTGGTTCAGTATGTGCTGATTGGTATACGGAAATTGTTGAATCAAATCGAATACAAGTGATTTTAATTGTCGATTGTTGCGTAGGGTCTCAATATCGTGGGCCGAAATAAATTCACCCGATTGCTGCCCTAACTGGTTTTCAATGGTTTGTATCAGTTTATTCGACACTGAAGTCCAATGAACTTGGTTAGAATCAGCCACTGGTTTAGTGATTGATGAGTCACTGCTTGCTAAATAGGCCTGGCTGGTGTTCTGAAAAAAAGGTCTTAACAAGTGATTTTCAGGTTCAGTTAATAAATCGTGAATTACAAAACGAGTAAGCTTTGCGTTTTCAGATTTAATTAACCAATTTTGCTTACGTTTTAAAGCACGCATTTCTTGGTTAAGACGCCGAATTTCAAGTTCTGCAGGGGTTTTGTCCTCTGGGCCTAGACCCTTCGCACCATAAGTTAG
>DIYC01000139.1:6710-8425 GCA_002428895.1 Burkholderiales bacterium UBA6064
TTAGGCGTTTGGGGATTGCTTGTTTGTTGTTGATATTTGCAGCCGCGTCCAACAAGCTTAAGTCTTGTGGTGACCACAATTTAGAGTCGATTTGATGATGCGTATCACTGTTTTGTAGTCGACGTTCAAACTCTCTAATTTTGTTTTGTAAAACGTTCGTGAGTTCACCCGCCTGGGTTTTGCTCCATGAAACCTCAAGATTTTTTGATCGCATCATTCGCTTTAAAAATCTGCCAGAACCCGCAAATTTTAAGTGGTTCAGTGCAGAGACAGAAGACACCTCTTTGTTTTCATGAATAGCCCGAAGCAACCAACGCACTTTGACCTCAAATCGATTTAACACGCGATCTACTTTGGTGATGGGACTCGCACTTTCTGTTGTAAAGGTGTCATAACTGTCTAATAAAGCGTTAATCCAACCTTTTTCGCGTGCCTGTGTCAAGTTAATTTCGACGTGTTGATCGATGTAACCAATTTCTTTAAAAAAATGAATTGCTTCCTCAAACAGTTCATTTTGATTACGCTTGAGTGCCTTGATTTGAGTGGTTGTTAAATGAAGCAACTCATTGGGGTCAACTTTTTGGGCCCACTTTAAAACATTTAACTGACCTTCTATTTCAGCTTGAGTCACTTTTAAGGCATTAAATCGTTGTTGATAATAGTCATTGGCCTCGCCTGTTTTGTTGAGATGATTAAGCTGAATATTTTCTACGACCCCATGCCCTGAGCCTCGAATAGCATACTGTTGCTTGCGATATTCAAGATTGTTCGTATTGACGGAGGGGTTATTTTTTAATAGTTCAAAAACTGTCTCGGCATTCACCACCTTACCCTTTGGAGAAATTCGAGTTAACTCTTGAAAAAAAACATAATAAAACTGATCAACTAATTTTGAAATTTCAATACTTTCTTCAAGGCTAAGAAAACTAGGTTTAAACGAGTACTGTTTTTGGTTTAATTGTATGTTAGTGAGCTGTACTGCTTGGTTAAAACTTAACCCCGCAGCAAGATGATAATAAACCCCTTGTACACCCATAGCTCGGCGTGCAACATCGGCTGCGCTATCCATAGCAGTCAATGTTAAAAGTCCTGTATAGCTCGTAAAAGCCGAAATAAGACCATAAAAAGGTGTAAGAATTAAAAAAGGAAGCACCACCAAGCTTCCTAGTGCACTAATTTTTAATCGCCCTACATCCACCCCACTCGACATCACATTCACAAAACGAGCCGTTTGCTGAAGCACAAATGCATCAATTTGTTCTGAGCTTAAACCCAAAGACATTGTTTGGTTAATCGCTTGCGTTTGTTGAACAAGGACATTAGAAATTATCGCACTGTGTGACAACATTCGACCATCTGCCTCACCTTTTTCAAGGCGGGCAATCGACCACGTAGTCAAAAATTGCGAAACAATCGCAGCCGCAGCGGCAACACCCAATAATGGCGGAAAAGAAGCAGCACCCGTGGCCAAGCCAACACTGACTGCACGGGTAATGCCTGCAGCTAATGAAAGCTTTCGGGCACCCCCTGCCGCACGAGCAGCTTCTCCCCCATAAAAATCATTGCCACGAGCCGTGCGTTGATTGCGCTTAATAAAATTAGGCGTTTGGGGACGAAATGCTGCTTGACACAAGTTAATCAGCTTAATGTCTCGAACGGCTGAGGCCACTCGACTGGGGCTTTTGTCAAAAGCAATATTTTTGTCTTTGTGGCCT
>DIYC01000139.1:8656-14713 GCA_002428895.1 Burkholderiales bacterium UBA6064
ATAATAAATCGACTTTACGCAACGGAACAACCACCGAGTCACCACCGTGAGTGGCATCGGTAATCAAGTCAGTCATGACTTGTCGATTTGCGTTGAGTTCCGTAATTTTTGAATTCATTGATGTACTTTGAAAAAACCACGCGCATTAAAACATCTTTGCCTTTATCTTGAGTGTAACAACACAACCAGAAAGTTTCTTTTTTTAACAAAATTAATAAGTTATCTTGTTTTTATTCGGGTTTTCCCTTATAATTTTGCGCTTGAATTGAAAAAATTCGATACTGTCCCACCTTTTTTGTTTTAAGCAAGTCATCATGAAGTTTTCCAGCGCGTTAGGCACAAACCATTTTTCAGATCCGGCTCATTTACCCACTTCTGCCACAAATCTAAAAACCAGTAACAATGAGTTGGCTCATTGTGGGCCAGAGTATCAAGCGCATGTTGAAAAAGTCTCAAAATATTTTAAGCCATTAAAACCGATTACTCGCCAAGAGTTTATGGCTCAACTCAACAAATGGAAAGCCAAATATGAGCTTGCGCCGGGTGAAAAGCGCCTTCATCGTGAAGACGCAACCACCCCAGAGCTCAAGCAACAGTATCAAAACCAAAAAAATAAGCTCAAGTTGGGCAAAATCGAGAATCGTCAAGAAGCGGCTGCAAGAATTCTACACGCTTTTAGCATTCCACCTGAATCCGTGGGTAGTCAGGGCATTGATCTCAACTTAAAAGACTTAGGCTTAAGTTCTTTGCCACCATGTGTGGCCCACCTCCAACATGTAAAGCGCTTAAACCTAGAAGGTAACCGCTTAGAAAAATTGGCTATTCGTGTTTTAAAATATTTGCCGTTTATCGATGAAGTGAAAGTCAGTGATCACCATGCCCTTTTAGTGAATTATCTATCTCAAGAAAAATATCTTGATGCACTAGGAAAGTATTATGACAAACGGTTAAAATTTATGCAGAAAGCAGGGTTTGAAGACGCGCCCAGCATGGCTCTTGAGCTACATCTTCAACAAAGACGGCCAAATTTAACGGATTTTGAGTATACTGTACGCGAAACGCGCATTTGTGGCATGCTGAAAGTGACTCAATTTTTAGAAAATACGATACAAAAAGGGTTAAAAAAAGAAAAGTTACCCAACCCAGAGCACGCGCTCAAGTCACATTCAAAAACCTCTAAAACATCCACCACTCTACCCGTTGAACAACCTCACTCAAAGCCCAGAACGCTTGGTGAAATGCTTATACAAGCACAAGCCCGAAGATTGGCTCAAGAAAAACTAACTTTAGAAAATCCACCTTCAAGCTTACAACGCTCTGAATCGGATGACACTTTGTCAATTTGGGTTTAAGCAAAAGAATTAATCAACACACTGATTAACACCACTTGAGGCACAGTCAGCAAGGGCAAACATAAAGCAAATCGCCAGCTCTGAGTGGTTTGCTTTAACACCATAATTTCTGTATAGTCGGTTGCAACACCAGCCATTAAAAAGGCAAAACCATTACCTGGGGCATTGGCGCGAGTGACAAGATCAGCCGCAATTGGGGCTGATCCTTCTGAGCAAACTTCGAGAAGAGTAGCGGCAAAAATAGTGGCAAATAAACCCATTACAGTGGCACCAAAATAGCTTTCAAACTGAGAAGCATCCAATAGTGCCCGCAAACCAGCTGCGAACAACACACCCAAAAGCAACCAACGCACAACCATTTGTGAATCGCGAATACCACTCATTAACATGTCTTGATAAAACCGCCGATTCCATTGAATCTGCTGAAATCGAGTTTTAGCTTCTACCCAAAAATTGAATGACGCATTTAAAGGTATTGAATTTGGGTTTTGAGGCAAAACACCATGCTGCACCAGCCGGTCAAATAAATAGCCTGTAGCCAGGGCAACCACGAAGGACGCTGCAATAAAAGTGAGCGTCCAACTCAAACCGATTAAGGTAATTAAGATAAGTGTGAGTGAAAAAGAGTTCCAGGGGCTGGCCAATAAAAAGGCAACCACTTGACCTGCCGAAGCGCCTCGCTCATATAATTTGGCACCGATGATTAAAATACCATGCGAACATAAGTCAAGTAATAAGCCTGCACCGGTGGCGCGCAGCAGCCCATTCAAACTGCCCCCTTGACCCAAAATAGCCATAATAAAGTCGCGCGGTATTTTCGATAGAATACCGACAAACACCGCACCCACCAATACGCCCCACCACAACACAGCAACCATCTCGAATGTAGCGGTAGCCATGGTGTGCAACCAATGAATACGCGTTAACCAGCTTGGGCTGACGAGTGCTAAACTTAACAAAGGTACAATTAAACTCAACGACCCCCAAAGCAACCAGTCGAGCTGAGGCCGACCCTTCTGTTTTTCTTGCCCAGGGCAACAGGCAGCGACTTTAATTTCAGTTGAGGAACCCTGACAACTTGGTTTATTGCTCACAATTTCTCCAGGGTGGAATTGAGGCGTAGCGTGTTTGGCAATTTCTGTATTCAAAAATTATCATAAATTGGCTTTTTAATCAATTGATTGCGGCTTACAATAAAGCCCCAAAGCAACTAATTTAGATTTTGAACGCCCTTTTCAAACCCTTACAAACTTACTTGTTGGCTATCTAAGCGCCTCCAAAGAAGAGAGGCCTCACCTCAAAACCTGCGTTTCTCATAGCTGACTTTGACTCCAACCAACTAAACCCTGCTTCTTTCAGAGCTCCCTTTGTGTCCTCTCCATTAAACCCTGCTTCTTTCAGACCCAACGCAATCTCAAATGCATTAAACCCTGCTTCTTTCATAGATACCGCTATCTCATTTGCACTAAACCCCATCTGTTCCAAAGCGTCCGCTGTATCAACTGCACTAACACCCGCTTGTTTAAAGCCTGCAGCAAGTTCTTCTGCAGAAAAATTACTGTTTGAAAAAAGATCACCAAGACTAGAAGCGCTTAAATCCAGTCCTTCAAATGTATTCGGACTTGCTAAAGCCTTAATTACATCTACAGAAGAATAACCGTCGTTGACTAAACAACTCACAGCACGAACGATATCTTCATTAGAGAAAACGTTTTGACCATCACTGCGTTTTAGACTCACTAAAGCGTCAGTAATTGCCTGTGCATCGAAAACTGAGTTACCTTCTGCGTCTTTCACACTCGCTAAAGCTGTGGCGATAGCCATTGCACCAAAAAAAGTCTCTCCTTGACTATTTTCCACGCTAAACAAAGCTTGAGCAATATCATTGGCATTTGTTGTTCCGGTTCCGTGGAGAATCGTTGCGATGTCTGAGGGGCTATAAAGAAGTTGACTATTTTCACCTCTTAGTTGGGCTAAACCCTGTGCAAGTTCTTCGGCATTTGGTTTTTCAGATTCTAATAAGCCATTAATATGGTTAATGATATCTTGAGGGGTAGCATTACTCAGATCAATACCAGAGAGAAAAGGCGGAACAACCGATTCTTTTAGTTCTTGTGTAAAAATAGGTGTAAAAACAGAGCTATCATACGGCTTAAATTCTGAAAATCGTTCAGGGCCCCCTTCAGAGTGTCCAATTCCGCTCATTGTTAATCCCTCCTAAACGGTTATACACGTTTATTGGGTGTCAATTTCTTGTTAAACATTCCAAATTTACCGAATTTAGGGGAGCATGGCACTTTAATACCCGTCCAACCGAGCACGAAGCAATTCGTTAACCTGTGCTGGGTTTGCTTTACCTTTTGCTGCTTTCATAATTTGCCCAACTAGCGAATTGAATGCCTTTTCTTTACCTGCCTTAAACTCTTGCACAGGCCCTGGGTTTGCAGCAAGAACTTGGTCAATCATGCGTTGAATCGCATTTGTGTCAGAAATTTGTTCTAAGCCTTGAGTTTGAATACAGACATCGACGTCGCTTGCTTGGCCCTGCCAGAGCGCGGCAAAAACAATTTTTGCGGTTTTATTGTTCAGAGTACCATCGGCGATGCGATGAATTAAACGTGCCAATTGATTGGGTTTTAAAGGCGCGGCACTGGGTTGACTATTATGTTGATTTAAATAGGAAGAAAATTCACCCAGCAACCAATTGGTCAGCACTTTGGCTTGAGTAACCTCAACCAATGCTAAAGTGGCCTCGAAATATTCAGCCATTTCTCGTGACGCTGTTAAAGCGTCTGCATCATAAGCACTTAAGCCTAAATGATTAATATACCGCTGCTGTTTTTGTGCAGGCAATTCAGGCATTTGCTGTTGAATTTGTTGTAATAACTCGGCCGATACCACCAACGGTGGCAAGTCGGGGTCAGGAAAATAACGGTAGTCGTGCGCATCTTCTTTGCTGCGCATAGAACGAGTTTCACCACGATCAGGATCATACAGTCGAGTTTCTTGTACAACTTGGCCGCCCTCTTCGATCAATTCAATTTGCCGCTGCACCTCATACTGTATGGCTTGCTGTAAAAACTTAAACGAATTCAAGTTTTTAATTTCGCAACGCGTACCAAGTTTAGCCTGCCCTTGAGGTCGAACCGACACATTGGCATCGCAACGAAAACTGCCTTCTTGCATGTTACCGTCGCAAATACCCAACCAAGTGACCAGTGAATGCAAGGCTTTGGCATAGGCAACGGCTTGTTCTGCAGAGCGCATTTCAGGCTCGGTGACAATTTCTAAGAGCGGTGTACCGGCTCGGTTTAAGTCGATACCCGACATGCCGGCAAAATCTTCGTGCAAACTTTTACCGGCATCTTCTTCAAGGTGAGCACGCGTTAAGTGAACAGTGAACGGTTGGTTATTCACCAAACAATGAAGTTGCCCGCCTTGAACAATCGGTTGGTCCATTTGGCTAATTTGATAACCCTTGGGCAAGTCAGGGTAAAAGTAATTTTTTCTAGCGAACACAGAAACGGGTGATACGGTAGCACCCACAGCCAACCCAAATTGAACCGCACACGCCAAAGCGTGTTGATTCATCACAGGCAACACCCCAGGCAAGGCTAAATCGACTGCACAAGCATGCTGATTCGGTGGGGCTCCAAATTGCGTACTCGCCCCTGAAAATATTTTTGAATTGGTTTTTAATTGCACATGTGTTTCAATGCCAATCACAACTTCCCAGCTCATTGGTTTACTCCTGAATGATTGATGGCCGTTGTACATGCCAATCGGTTACCTGTTGATAATGGTCTGCCAATGCCAGCAACTCGGCTTCTTTAAAGTAATTTGCAATTAATTGCAACCCAACTGGGCGACGGTTTTGAGTAAAACCGATTGGGACCGACATACCCGGAAGACCCGCCAAGCTAACCCCCAAGGTGTAAATATCAGACAAATACATTTGAATTGGATCAGAGGTTTTGTCGCCTAAATTCCAGGCAGAGGTAGGCGCAACAGGCCCGACAATAAAATCACACTGGGACAAAGCGGTTTGAAAATCTTCAGCGATTAAACGCCTTACCTTTTGTGCCTGCACATAATAGGCGTCATAGTAGCCTTGCGACAACACATAGGTGCCCACCAAAATACGGCGTTGCACTTCTTGCCCTAAACCTTCGGAACGGCTGTTTTCGTACATCGATTTTAAGTCAGTATACTGCGCTGAGCGATAACCATAGCGCACACCATCAAAGCGCGACAAGTTGGAACTGGCTTCGGCTGGGGCAATAACATAGTAAGTAGGAATAGATAAACTGGTTCTAGGTAAAGAAACCGATACGCAATCGGCACCCAACAGTTGCAAGTTTTTAACAGCGGAATCGATACGTTGACGCACTTGTGAATCGAGACCTTCACCAAAAAATTCTGCAGGCAAACCAATTTTGACGCCGCGCAACGGTTGCAATTGATCTCCATTGCGTAAGGGTTTGCCCAATAAACGGGTAAAGTCTACTTCGGGGTGCTTCACGCTGGTACTGTCTTTTTGATCATGCCCTACCATCACATTCAGCACCACCGCGCAATCGTGGGCTGAACGTGCCATAGCACCTGCTTGATCTAGACTAGATGCATAGGCAATCATGCCATAGCGACTGCAACTACCATAGGTAGGTTTAATGCCCGTAATGCCGCAAAATGCAGCCGGTTGACG
>DIYC01000143.1:0-9039 GCA_002428895.1 Burkholderiales bacterium UBA6064
TCAAGCCCCTGTACAAGACATGATGTTTCTTTTTCAACATGTGGCTGGGCTTGATGAGTTGTCGCAATTTCCAGTGTACAGCGATGCAAACCTTGATACAGTTAAGGCGGTTTTAGACGAGTTTGCTCGTTTAACCGCGCAAGTGATCGCCCCACTTAATTTTTCTGCTGATCAAGAAGGTGCCCATTGGAGTCAGGGTTGTGTCACTACAGCAACGGGGTTTAAAGAAGCTTTCAAGCAGTATGTTGAGGCTGGGTGGCAAGGTTTGCCGCATCATCCAGAATTTGGTGGCATGGGTTTACCCCAGGTGGTGGCTGCGGCCTGTACTGAAATGCTCAATGCCTCTAATCTAAGTTTTGCTTTATGTCCCTTACTCACCGACGGTGCTATCGAGGCGCTTCAAGTAGCCGGTAGCCCAGAGCAAAAAGCGCTTTACATTCCACCCATGATTGCTGGGCGTTGGACTGGCACCATGAATTTAACTGAACCTCAAGCCGGCTCTGATTTGTCCCAAGTTAAAACGAAAGCGACGCTTCATCCTGACGGCACTTATCGCATTCAAGGCCAAAAAATTTACATTACCTACGGCGAGCATGATTTATCAGAAAATATCATCCATCTCGTATTAGCCCGAACACCAAATGCTCCCGAGGGTGTGAAAGGTTTAAGCTTATTTCTTGTGCCTAAATTTTTAGTAAACCCAGATGGCTTGGTGCTCACACAACGAAATGCTGTTTATTGTGCTTCGCTTGAGCACAAGTTGGGTATTAAGGCTAGTCCAACCGCAGTGTTAATTTACGGGGGTGATTATGGTGAAGTTGGTTCTGAGGGTGCGATTGGTTATCTGGTAGGCCAAGAGCATCACGGTTTACAGTACATGTTTGTCATGATGAATGCCGCACGTTATCAAGTAGGTGTTCAGGGTATTGGTTTGGCTGAGCGTGCGTACCAACACGCGTTGAGTTATGCACACCAGCGTATACAATCTCGGCCAGTTGATCAATCAACATCAACGCCCGTGGCGATTATTCAGCATCCCGAAGTGAAGCGTTTGTTGTTAAATATGCGTGCGCACATCGAGGCGGGTAGGGCTTTGGCTTTTTATGCTGCTTTTGCCAAAGACATGGCTTGTCATCATCCAGATCAATTGGTTAAAACGAACCATCAGCAGTTGTATGAATTTTTGGTTCCGGTGGTTAAAGGATGGTGTACCGAGATGAGTATTGAGGTTGCTTCAAATGGAATTCAAGTGTTTGGTGGAATGGGTTTTATTGAAGAAACGGGCGCGGCTCAATACTATCGTGATGCAAAAATTTTAACCATTTACGAAGGAACAACAGCCATCCAAGCCAACGATTTGATTGGGCGTAAAACATGGCGCGATCAAGGGGCGGTGGCAGGCGTGTTTTGTGACAAAATCAACCAAACAGTGATGGCCTTGCAACAACTTGGTACCCCATCTGCCCTACATATTGCAACACGGCTTGCACAGGCGCAACAAGATTTTTTTCAGGTGGTTCAGTTTATTGCTCAGTGTGCTCAAACGAATCCCAATGCGGTGTATGCAGGTAGTGTTTTGTATTTAAAATTAGCAGGAACAACTTTGTCGGGTTGGTTGCTTGCGCGCAGTTACTGGGTGGCGCATCAATTCATGCAACAAGGGTTGCAGCATTCTTTTTATGTTGAAAAATTAAATACGGTTCGTTTTTTTGCAGATCATTGTTTAACTGCAACACCAGGCATGAGAGAAAGTATTGTGTCGGGCTACTCAGCAACTATCAGTGCGCAATTTCCAGTCATTTAATTGCACTGTGTTGCGAGACTTTGCTTTTTTGATCCAAATTTTGTGGTTGCTCGTTAGTTTAAAACATGTCGACAAAATAGCGTGAGTTGGGGTCCCCTGTCAGTTTGTTTTGTTTTGAATAATGCAATAGGTCTTCGGTCTCTTCCTTGGGCGATCTGATCAACCAGTAATTTACCACCAGGAATGAGCAATGCTTCTTCTTCACTTTTGTTTTTTTTAGAATAAATCGATAAAGGCCGTATATCAATCGCTCCAGCCGGTACCTGAATCATTAAATCAATATTGCCTTCTAAATGACTACTTTCAAAATTAAAACTGGTTGAGGTAATTGGGTTTAATGTGATTTCACGTTTGTTCTGTATCTGTTGAATTTCGTTGTGATCAAGGCGAATGTTGCGATAAACCATTTGATTGGTTGCTTGGGTGGGTTTAATTTTTAGCAAAGTGATTGTTGCAAGTTGTTCTAATTCCAATATGTGCATATAAGTTTGTGGGTTTTCAGATTGAAAGAGGGGCGATTTAATCATTCTAAATGCAGCGTCTAAGCCACCTGAGGTGTAGGCAATTAAACACTTTAGGCCGGTGGTGCAGGGTGGGTTATTGCGATCTTTGGCTTGAATTAAATGTTGACCATGATTCAACATTCGTGCAAAAAATTCAGGGCTACAATATTGGCTTAATGTTTCAAGTTGACGTTTGTTGGTTGAACTAGCAATTGATTGTTGAACAGTGTGTAGGGGTTTTGATTGATCGGCAAATTTTTTTGCGATTAAAAAAAGGGTTTGATGATTAATGTGCACGGTTATTTTTATTGAGCCAATTCACTAAGTGATTTTTTTTTGAAAAAAGTTTCAATAATTGAGAATCAAGTTGCACGCAACAAAACTGTTACGAATTGAAAATTCATCACTCAGCACAATTAAAAAATAGGTAGTATGTTGAACAATCACATCAACGTTCAGTCTTGCTTAGGCCTTCACGGAGTCGGTATGAACGTTTGCCAATTTAAGGAGAAAATCGTATGACTGGTTCAACACGAATGAAAGCTTCTGATCTCTTAGTCAAAGCCTTAGAAGCTGAGGGCGTTCGAGAAATTTTCGCAGTACCCGGAGAAGAAAATTTAGATCTAGTTGAATCGCTACGCAACTCTTCGATCAAACTGATTTTAACTCGCCATGAGCAAGGTGCTGGTTTTATGGCAGCCACTTATGGTCGGTTAACGGGGCGAGCAGGTGTTTGTATGGCAACCCTTGGCCCTGGGGCCACCAACTTTGCCACGCCTGCTGCGTATGCGCATTTGGGGGCTTTTCCGTTAATTATGATTACTGGGCAAAAACCCATTAAAAAAAGTAAGCAGGGTCAGTTTCAAATTATTAACGTAGTGAACTTGTTCGATCCGATTTGCAAAATGAGCAAACAAATTGTTCATGGTAATACCATTCCTGCAATTGTTCGTGAAGCATTTCGTATTGCTGAAGAAGAGCGTCCCGGTGCCGTGTTGCTCGAGCTTCCTGAAGACATTGCGGCTGAATCAACCGACGCATTGTTAATTCCTCGGCACGAAAGGCATTACGCCGTTGCTGATGATGCGATTTTAAACGAGGCTGTCAGTATGATTCGGGGTTCTAAAATGCCCTTGATGTTGCTGGGTGCGGGGTCGAATCGTCGTCAAGCCCGCTTGGCTTTATCTGAGTTTATTGAAAGTACAGGCATTCCATTTTTTAATACTCAAATGGGTAAAGGGGTTGTGGATGAAGGTTCACCTAACTTTTTAGGAACTGCTGCTTTATCCGATGGCGATTATCTACATTGCGCGATTGAACGAGCCGACTTAATCATCAACGTGGGTCATGATGTGGTAGAAAAACCCCCATTTTTTATGCAAGTTGGTGGTAAAAAAGTAATTCACGTGAATTACCGATCTGCACAGGTTGATCAAGTTTATTTTCCACAACTTGAAGTGATTGGCGACGTGGCGCGTTCAGTTCAAAAATTGACTCACAAAATCGGTGGTCGAATTGAAAAAGATTTCAGTTATTTTGCCCGTTGTAAGCAAGAAGTTGAAACCCATATTAAAGAGGGTGCAGACGATTCACGTTTTCCAATTATCCCCCAGCGTTTGGTGGCCGATACACGCAAGGTGATGGGTGCCAAAGATATTGTTGCGCTCGATAACGGCATTTATAAACTTTGGTATGCGCGAAATTACAAAGCCTATGAACCCAATACGGTACTGCTCGACAATGCTTTAGCTACCATGGGTGCAGGTTTGCCCTCGGCCATGATGGCTGCCATGTTATACCCAGATCGGCGTGTGATGGCCGTTTGTGGTGATGGTGGTTTTATGATGAATAGCCAAGAACGTGAAACTGCGGTTCGTTTAGGTTTAAACCTCGTGGTTACTATTTTAAATGATAGCTCTTACGGTATGATTCGTTGGAAGCAAGAGCATGCGGGGTTTCCAGATTGGGGTTTAGAGTTTAATAATCCTGATTTTGTTAAATATGCAGAGGCTTATGGTGCAAAAGGGCATCGTGTGTCTGCAACCAGTCAGTTGGTAACAATTTTTGAAGCCGCATTTAAACAAGGTGGGGTGCATGTGATTGATGTTCCTGTCGATTATTCTGAGAATAAAAAAGTGTTAATTGATGAGTTGGCTGCTAAGGCATGTTTAATATGAAGCCACAATTCGTTGAGGTTGTTAATCCTTACGATTTAAAGCCAATAGGTCAAGTGTCTTGTGTCGATTGGCCAATTATTAATGACTATTTAGACCAAGCCTATTCCTTGTTTCGTAATCGTTCGAGTTGGTTGCCCACGTTTCAGCGAATTGACATTTTATCTCGGTTACAATCGCTGATGAAATCGCGTGAAAATGAGCTTGCTTTTCAAATCGCCAATGAGGGCGGAAAACCTTTAATCGATGCGCGAGTCGAAGTGACGCGCGCCATTGATGGCGTTGGCCTTTGTATTAAAGAGCTTTCGCATTTAACGGGTCAACAAATTCCTATGGATTTAACGCAAGCAGGCTCGGGTCGAATTGCATTTACACAGCGTGAGCCCATTGGTGTCGTGGTGGCGGTTTCAGCCTTTAATCACCCGTTAAATTTAATTGTTCACCAAGTAGCGCCTGCGGTGGCTGTGGGTTGCCCTGTTCTTGTTAAACCCGCCACCAGTACTCCGTTAAGTGCAAAAACTTTTGTTGATTTATTGTATGAAGCAGGGTTGCCTAAAGCATGGTGTCAGCTTGCAGTATGCCGGGGTGCCGATGCGGAAAAAATGGTAACAGACCCCCGAGTGGGCTTTTTTAGTTTTATTGGATCCTCTAAAGTGGGGTGGATGCTTAAAAGTAAATTGGCTCCTGGTACACGTGCTGCGCTTGAGCATGGGGGTGTTGCCCCAGTGATTGTGGATGATTCTGCAAATTTTGATGCAATGATTCCATTGCTCACAAAGGGTGCATTTTATCATTCGGGTCAAGTGTGCGTTAGTGTGCAAAAAATTTTTGCATTGAAATCGAATGCAGAACAGGTTGCGCAAGCACTTGCCAAGCAGGCCAAACAATTGGTGGTCGGTAATGCCATTGAAGAAACCACTCAATGCGGGCCATTGATTATGCCGAATGAAGTTGATCGGGTTGAGCAATGGGTACTCGAAGCCCAGCAAGCAGGCGCACAAATAGTGTGTGGTGGTCAACGTTTGGGTAAAACAACCTATGCGCCCACTGTCATTCTAAATCCACCCGATTCGGTCAAAGTATCAACTGCTGAAATTTTTGGTCCAGTGGTGTGTGTGTATGAAACTTCAAATATTGAAGAGTCGATTCAAAAAGCCAATAGTCTAGATGTGGCTTTTCAAGCTTCTGTATTCACTCAAAATCTTTCGATTGCCATGCACTGTGTGCAACAAATTGATGCCACAGCCGTTATGGTGAATGATCACACAGCGTTTCGAGTCGATTGGATGCCGTTTGCGGGCAGAAGGCATTCTGGCTATGGTGTAGGGGGTATTGGTTACACCATGCACGACATGACGTGCGATAAAATGGCTGTCATTAAGTTATAGGGCTATGTTTTGATTTCAATTTTTGTTGAAAAGCAATTATACAACCCAGTTGTGTCATGGTGTTAACTCCTTACGTTGATGTTGATTGCTTGGTTGAAATTGCTGAAAAAGCAGGAGCTGTCATCATGAATAGCTATCAGCAAACCGATCGAGTTAGCTACAACAATAATCTGAGTCCCATTACTCAGGCTGATATAGATGCTGATTTAATTATTCATACAGAATTGAAGAAACACTACCCGTTTTATTCGGTTTGGTCTGAAGAGTCGCAGGCTCGACCGCCTGATGGAACTTGTTCATTTTTTTTAGTTGATCCTTTAGATGGTACAAAAGAGTTTATCAATCAAAACGGTGAGTTTACTGTCAATATTGCTTGGGTTGATCAAGGCCGAGTGCTTGCCAGTGTCGTGCTTGCTCCGGCCTTAAACGAATGTTTTAAAGCCGATCATCGCGGTTCATTTTGGCGTCAAGGGGGCGGTAACTGGCGATCTATTGAATGTCGCCCCGCCCCTTTAACAACAGAGTTGCTACAAATTATCGATAGTCGATCGCATGCGCATGAGGGATTAACCCATTGGCTGACCTTGTTAAATCGACCTTATCAATTATTCGTTACTGGAAGTTCGTTAAAATTTTGCCGAGTAGCCCAAGGCTTGGCGGATGTGTACCCTCGTTTTGGGATAACTTGTCAATGGGATACCGCTGCTGGGCAGGGTATTGTCGAGGGCGCTGGGGGTGAAGTTATCGATTTTAACGGTCAGCCTATTCAGTACGGTGTTTTTCGCGATACACTCAATCCAAAGTTTATTTGTAAGTCAAAGAAACTTGCGTTGCCAATTCGGTAAGCCTTGTGATGTTCAAACAAGTTGATGTTTTTGCCTTCATCCGTTGCTGACCAATCCGATTGCTTTCCTTACTGGTTGATTAAAGTCTGTGAATATTAATTCTGCCTCCATGTTTACCCATCATCCTGCTCAAAATGCAGAACCTCATTTGCAAAATGCACTTGGCTATCATGTATTTCATGTGGTCGCTATGAATTTATTATCTTCTTTACAAGACAGTAAGGCTAATTCAATAAGCTTTTTAAAAGAGCTGACCTTGCAGCTACGAGGGGTTAGCTTAGACTTTAAAAAATTGGCAGATCAACAGTCTGAATTACCTGTTTTTGATGTAATTGAAAACTTGCCACACACTCGGTTGTCGCCAAGCGCTTTTTTTCAAGGCCCTGGTTTGGCTTTAAAAAAATTGATGGTTGCGTTACCTAGTAGTTATCATGCTGTATTGTTTGAAATGTTGTCGTTAATGCCCAAAGCGGATTTTCAAAAGTTGTTTACTGCGCGGATTTTTCCGTGTGTTTCGGGTCATTTACAAATTGAGCGCTCGCATTATGAGTTGTCGGGTCACTCTGCGATACGTTTTAAGTTGGGCCATTCAGAGCAGCATCTTGGTCTTAGTTTTGATTTTTTACAAAAGCCTAACTCACCGCACATTAGTTTACTGGGTGCATTTAATCCCTTTAGTCCCAGTCAATTTAAAGGTGTTGTCTTGCTGAAAGAGTCTGAAATGAGCCGAGCGTTCTCGGTTAATAGTGGGCTGCCTGGAGTTACCTCAATTAATTTTGGTTATGAGCAGTTGCTTCATTCTGTTCAAGGTAATGTCTCTATGGCTACTTTAGGCGGCGCTTTTACTAAAGTCTGGGAAGAGGTAAGCCTAAACTTAGGGGGCTTTCAGTACAATACCCGCGGTGTGTTATCGGTATACTTCAATTCTAAATTAATTGGTAAATTTGAAGGGGTACATTTTAACGAGCAAGGCGCGTTAATCGATAACACAGTTGGTTGTTTAACACGATATCTTCATGATGGTACTGAGTTTATCTGGCACGGCCCATTTGATTCATTGGGTTCAATGAGAGCCAATTCGATTGGGCAAGTGACTTTAAAACTAGTGAATGGCCACGTTGTTCAATTGTGTAACGCGCAAATGGGGCACGGCAATCGTTTAGCACCAGGCTTACTCAATCCGATTACTTTGTGTTATCCACAGAAAAATAAGCAAATTATATTGGGTGTTCTGTTGCAACCGGATGGTTTGTTGGATTTAACGCGGCGAGTCACCGTCCAAACGTTGAGTGCGTCGGGCTTACTTTTAGAAACCCAGGCGGGGTCTTTGCGTGACTTGGATCTATTTTCCGACCGGTTATTTTTTGAATAAGTTTACCGCCAGGTAAAGACGACATGTGCGAGAAACAACGGGCTTATCTGGTAGAATGACTACCCAACGAAATGAGGGGTCATCAAATTGTGAAACTGTCCCCTCTGTTAACATCTACTGGAGTTTCTCTTGTCGAAATTAATCGCAAGCACTAGTCCTCGTGCATTGTTGGCGCTCGCGGATGGTACCCTGTTTGACGGGTATTCTTTTGGTGCAAACGTTTCAACTGTGGGCGAAGTTGTTTTTAATACCTCTTTGTCTGGTTATCAAGAAATTTGCACCGATCCTTCCTATTGCAAGCAAATTGTCACGTTTACTTATCCTCATATTGGTAACGTCGGTACCAATCCGCAAGACGAAGAGTCTGCTCAAGTTCATCTAGCGGGCATTGTTGTTCGAGATTTATCTCCTGTGGTTTCAAACTTTCGTTCTACCAGCGATTTAACCGGTTATTTGGTTAAACACAACATTCCAGGTGTTTGCAATATTGATACCCGCAAATTAACTCGGATTTTACGAGAAGGTGGCGCGCAAGCGGGCTGCATTCTAATTGAATCCGGTTCAGAGTCTTTTTCTGCCGAACGTGCCGTTGCGTTAGCCAGGGGTTTTCCTGGTTTATCGGGTATGGATTTGGCGCAACAGGTTACTTGTTCCTCTCGTTATGAATGGCTCGAGGGGGAATGGGCTTTGGGTGATGCAAGTCAGATACCTTATTTTCAACAAGGCGAGCGTCCGCTACATGTTATTGCTTATGATTTTGGGGTTAAACGCAATATTTTAAGAATGTTAGCGCAACGGGGGTGTCGTATCACCGTTGTGCCAGCACAAACCTCGGCTACTGAAGTGATTTCTCTTAAGCCTGATGGGGTTTTTTTAAGTAATGGGCCTGGTGACCCCGAGCCTTGTGATTATGCGATTACTGCGATTGCGCACCTCTTAGATCAAACTCAATT
>DIYC01000143.1:9198-9692 GCA_002428895.1 Burkholderiales bacterium UBA6064
TAGATCAAACTCAAATTCCAGTTTTTGGCATTTGTTTAGGTCACCAATTGCTGGCCTTGGCCAGTGGAGCACGTACCGAAAAAATGAAATTTGGCCACCATGGTGCCAATCACCCTGTTCAAGAACTACGCACAAAACAAGTTGCAATCACTAGCCAAAACCATGGTTTTTCTGTGAAGGCCAACAGCTTGCCTAAACACTTGCAAGTGACTCATGTGTCCCTGTTTGATGGTTCCATTCAGGGCATTGAACGAACAGACCGACCTGCTTTTAGTTTTCAAGGGCACCCTGAAGCAAGCCCTGGGCCACATGACATAGCCTCTTTATTCGACCGTTTTATTCACATGATGAGGGTTGCACAACGCTAATGCTTCAAGCAGGTTGATGTGCTCAAACCATTGATGTTCAAGGAATGTAATGCCAAAACGTAATGATTTAAACAGTATTTTAATTATCGGTGCGGGTCCTATTGTAATTGGTCAGGCTTGCGAGTT
>DIYC01000143.1:9909-13606 GCA_002428895.1 Burkholderiales bacterium UBA6064
GTAATTGGTCAGGCTTGCGAGTTCGATTATTCTGGTGCGCAGGCTTGCAAAGCGTTGCGTCAAGAGGGTTATAGAGTGATTTTGGTTAACAGCAACCCAGCAACCATTATGACTGATCCAGAAATGGCCGATGTTACCTACATTGAGCCGATTACTTGGCAAGTTCTTGAGCGCATTATTGAAAAAGAAAAACCAGATGCCATTTTGCCCACCATGGGTGGGCAAACAGCATTGAATTGCGCGCTAGACCTTTCAAAACACGGCATACTCAAACGATATGGGGTTGAATTAATTGGTGCTCGCGAAGACGCCATTGAAAAGGCTGAAGATCGCTTGAAATTTAAAAATGCGATGACCAAAATTGGCCTAGAATCTGCAAAGTCTGGGGTTGCTCATTCAATGCAAGAAGCCTGGGTTCTGCAGCAACAAATAGGTCAACAGTTAGGTACAAACGGCTTTCCTGTCATTATTCGTCCTAGTTTTACTTTGGGTGGTACGGGCGGTGGTATCGCCTATAATGCTGAAGAATTTGAAGTCATTTGCCGTCGCGGACTTGATGCTTCGCCAACCAATGAGTTACTCATCGAAGAGAGTTTGATTGGCTGGAAAGAATTTGAAATGGAAGTGGTGCGCGACCGTGCCGATAACTGTATTATTGTGTGCGCCATCGAAAACTTAGACCCCATGGGTATTCACACCGGTGATTCTATCACCGTCGCGCCTGCACAAACCCTCACTGATCGAGAATATCAAATCATGCGTAATGCCTCGATTGCAATTCTGCGTGAGATAGGTGTTGACACCGGTGGGTCTAATGTTCAATTTGCAGTGAATCCAGAAAATGGTCGCTTAATTGTCATTGAAATGAATCCAAGAGTTTCTCGGTCTTCGGCATTAGCCTCGAAAGCAACGGGCTTTCCGATTGCGAAAGTGGCTGCAAAACTGTCAGTGGGTTACACCTTAGACGAATTAAAAAACGAAATTACTGGTGGCTTAACACCTGTTTCTTTCGAGCCCTCAATCGACTACGTGGTCACTAAAATTCCTCGTTTTGCCTTTGAAAAATTTCCAACTGCGAATGACCGTTTAACGACTCAAATGAAGTCGGTTGGTGAAGTGATGGCCATGGGACGCACGTTTCAAGAAAGTTTTCAAAAAGCGTTACGTGGCCTAGAAATTGGGGTTGATGGTTTGAATCAAATGACAGAAGACCGTGAAGTCATCGAACGTGAGTTGGCTGAACCTGGGCCCAATCGAATTTTTTATGTAGGTGATGCGTTTACTCAGGGCTTTAGTTTGCAGGTGGTGCAAGAGCTCACTCACATTGATGAATGGTTTTTAACGCAAATTAAAGACATTGTAGACACCGAGCTTGAATTAGAAACCAAAACCCTTTCAGACATTAACGAACCCGTGATGCGTTTACTTAAGCGTAAAGGGTTTTCAGATCGTCGGCTTGCGTATTTATTAGATACTTCTGAAGCCGAAGTTCGTAAACTTCGCCATCAGCTTAATGTTCGTCCTGTCTATAAAAGGGTTGACACCTGTGCTGCTGAATTTGCAACAGGTACCGCTTATCTGTATTCAACTTACGAATCAGAATGTGAGTCTAGTTCAACCGATCGTAAAAAGGTGATTGTGCTGGGCGGTGGGCCAAATCGTATTGGTCAGGGTATTGAATTTGATTATTGTTGCGTACACGCTGCAACTGCTTTGCGCGAAGATGGTTTTGAAACCATTATGGTCAATTGTAATCCTGAGACCGTATCAACCGATTATGACACGTCAGATCGGCTTTATTTTGAGCCTTTAACACTTGAAGACGTTCTTGAAATTGTTTACCTTGAAAAACCGGCGGGAGTCATTGTTCAGTATGGTGGTCAAACCCCTTTAAAACTAGCTCGCTCCCTTGAAGCGAATGGCGTCCCAATTATTGGTACAAGTCCTGAAAGTATTGATCTTGCTGAAGATCGTGAGCGTTTCCAAAAATTATTGGCTAAACTTGATTTGAGGCAGCCTCCTAATCGTACGGCGCGTACAGAAATTGAAGCGCTGGCTTTGGCCTCTGAAATTGGCTATCCCTTAGTCGTTCGCCCTAGCTATGTGTTGGGGGGGCGTGCTATGGAAATTGTTCACGAACAAAAAGACCTAGAGAGTTATATGCGAGAAGCAGTTCGAGTTTCTAACGATTCTCCCGTTTTGCTCGATTGTTTCTTGAACAATGCCATTGAGGTTGATGTAGATGCCATTTCTGATGGTGAAACCGTGATTATCGGCGGGGTGATGCAACATATTGAACAAGCAGGTGTTCACTCCGGTGACTCAGCATGTTGTTTGCCCCCTTACTCTTTAAGTGATGACATTGTCGCCGAGCTTCAAAATCAGTCTAAAGTGTTAGCACGTGGACTGAATGTGATTGGCTTAATGAATATTCAATTTGCCATTCAAAATCAGATTGTGTATGTGCTTGAAGTCAATCCTCGTGCCTCTAGAACGGTGCCGTATGTTTCTAAAGCAACGGGTAAACAGTTGGCTAAAATTGCAGCTCGTTGCATGGTGGGCATTTCTTTAGCCCAGCAAGGTGTTTCTGAAATTCCGGTACCCAGTTATTTTTCAGTGAAAGAAGCTGTTTTTCCGTTTGTTAAGTTTCCGGGTGTTGATACTATTCTTGGCCCCGAAATGAAATCTACGGGCGAGGTAATGGGTGTGGGCAAAAGCTTTGGTGAAGCTTTTATTAAATCACAAATCGCCAGCTCAGTGAAAATACCAGAAGGTGGCACCGCATTTATTTCGGTGAAAGATGAAGACAAAGTGTTGGTCGTTTCGCTAGCGGCACAACTGGTTGAATTGGGTTTTAACCTGGTTGCAACACGAGGCACAGCCGCTGCGCTGAATCATGGGGGCATTCGTTGTCAGGTGGTGAATAAGGTACTCGAAGGCCGTCCCAACATAGTCGATATGCTTAAAAATGGAGAAATTTCTTTAGTCATTAATACGGTTGAAGAAAGACGGAATGCGATTAATGACAGTCGTTACATACGCACAACCTCTTTAGCATGTCGAGTGACTATTTTTACCACCTTAGCAGGTGCGCTGGCTGCAGTAGGAGGAATGAAGCATTTGCATTCACTTGAAGTATACAGCCTGCAGCAGTTACATAAAATGCTTGAATAACAGCATATTTTATGCGGCACATTAGATCAATTATGTAAGCCCTCATTGTGTAGTTGTTTTATTTTTAATTAACTAATTCTTTTAGATTTGGATTTTGGAGTTATTTTATGTCGAATGTGCAAACTATCCCTTTAACGGTAAAAGGTGCAGACCAATTAAAAGCAGAATTAAAAAAATTAAAACATGTCGAACGGCCTGCTGTGATCGAAGCAATTGCTGAAGCGCGCGCACAAGGTGATTTATCTGAAAATGCAGAATACGATGCTGCGAAAGAAAAGCAAGGCTTTATAGAGGGCAGAATTCAAGAAATAGAGTCTAAGCTGAGCAATGCTCAAATTATCGACCCAACCACCGTAGATGCTGAGGGTAGAGTCGTATTTGGGGCCACAGTTGGGCTGTTAGACTTAGAAACAGAAAAAAAAGTGACTTATCAAATTGTAGGCGAAGATGAGGCGGATATTAAACTCAATCTCATTTCTATCTCTAGTCCGCTTTCTCGCGCATTAATTGGTAAATATGAAGG
>DIYC01000143.1:13840-15933 GCA_002428895.1 Burkholderiales bacterium UBA6064
GAGTTCGTGAGTATGAAATTATTTCAGTCAAGTATGTGTAAACTCATTTGAGAGTCTGCACTTTTTGGCCACTTAATTGCTGAATGCAAATTTTGGGTGGCCAACTGACGTGTTTAGGTGTTCATTTGTCGTTTGGTGACTCGCGGTTTTTTCTTGGTCGCCTTCTTCGTGCTTTTTTGATCCGTATTTTCGGCAAGCGGGCGGTATAATACACACAATTTACCAATGTGTTGCACAATGTGTGCGTTTGTTGACTGGCATATTTGGTGGGCAATTTCTATTCGGCTTTCACGGTCGTCCCCATGAATACGAATTTTGATTAAACCATGTGCTGCAAGTGCGGTGTTTGCCTCTTCTATTACAGACTCTGTTAAGCCTTTGTCGCCAATCATGACTACTGGTTTTAAGCCGTGTGCCTGGGCTTTAAGTGTTTGTTTTTGTTCTGTAGAAAGTAAATTTGAAGTGTTACTCATACTTAATTGAATTTAAAGAGAAGTTAAAAAGTGCCAAAAAAGAAAAAAGTGAACAAGGCTTGGTTACATGATCACATGAATGACCCTTACGTTAAAATGGCGGTTAATTTGGGTTATCGTGCACGGGCTGCCTTTAAGCTTAAAGAAATGCTTGAATCAGATCGTTTAATTAAGCCAGGCATGAAAGTGGTGGACTTAGGCAGTAGCCCAGGTAGTTGGTCACAAGTTTTACGCGAAGCTTTACTGACCAAAAATGGCTTAATCAATGGTCGTATTATAGCGCTAGATTTGCTTCCCATGGAACCAATTGTCGGTGTTGAGTTTATTCAAGGTGATTTTCGTGATGATGTGGTGCTTCAGCAGCTTCGAGAACGCTTAAATGCAGAGCAATTAGACCTAGTTGTGTCCGACATGGCACCCAATTTATCGGGGGTATCGAGTGCGGATGACGCGAGAATTGAACATGTGTGCGAGTTGGCCATCGACTTTGCGGTGAGCCATTTAAAGCCGGAGGGTGTTTTAATTATGAAAATTTTCCATGGGTCTTGCTATAGTGGTATTGTGCATCGTTTAAAACAAACATTTAAAACAGTTGCACCTCGGAAGCCCGCTGCGTCAAGAGATCGTTCACGAGAAACATTTTTACTTGCAAAAGGATTAAAGTAAACATCTTAAATGTTATGAGTTGTTTTATTGAATTGCTGGGGATATTCGGTTTATTCATCATTTTGTTGGCCTTTTTTGGGGTGTTGGGTTTAAAATAGACAATGTGGCTCCATCTTCGATGGGCAAACAAAGAATTCTAGGAGAGGTTGCATTGAATAATTCTTTTTCTAAAGCAGCAATCTGGCTGATTGCAGCGCTCGTTCTTTTTACTGTGTTCAAACAGTTTGAAGATAGGCAAGTACGATCCTCTGAAATGTCCTATTCCGAGTTTATTCAAGAAGCACAAAGTGGGCGAATTAAAAGTGCGGTACTCGATGGGCGAACGGTTCGAGCAATTACCATCGATGATCATGAACGTTTAATTTATTCTCCAGGCGACATCTGGATGGTCTCAGATTTACTTAAATACGGTGTCACAGTTCGTGCCAAACCTGAAGAAGAACCTTCTTTATTGATGAGTTTATTTATCAGCTGGTTCCCGATGTTGTTGCTCATTGGCGTTTGGGTATTTTTTATGCGGCAAATGCAAGGGGGCGGCAAAGGCGGTGCATTTTCGTTTGGTAAAAGCAAAGCTCGTTTGTTGGATGAAAATGCCAACACCGTTACTTTTGCCGATGTGGCTGGCTGCGATGAAGCCAAAGAAGATGTTGCAGAATTAGTTGAGTTTTTAAAAGACCCTTCAAAATTTCAAAAATTGGGTGGGCGAATTCCTCGTGGTATTTTAATGGTCGGTTCTCCAGGTACAGGTAAAACACTGTTGGCCAAAGCGATTGCTGGCGAAGCGAAAGTACCATTTTTTGCAATTTCTGGTTCTGATTTCGTAGAAATGTTTGTGGGTGTGGGTGCCAGCCGTGTGCGCGACCTGTTCAAACAGGCCAGGGAAAAAGCACCCTGTATCATCTTTATCGATGAGATCGACGCCGTGGGCCGGCAGCGCGGCGCGGGCCTCGGCGG
>DIYC01000056.1:0-1634 GCA_002428895.1 Burkholderiales bacterium UBA6064
CATCGCCCACTAAATCCAATTTTTCTTGTTGAGTATTGTCTGATATTTCAAGCAACCGAGACAATAGAATTTCTTCAGGTAAATTGGGATCTTGCTTGAGCCATTCTTTAATGGGTGCCTTCAAATTGTAATCACTGATTACAATTTGCTCTAGAGAGTCTAAATCCCACATTTCTTCAAGAGAATTTTCTGGAATGTGCGCACGAAAAAGATCAGTTAATGCACCGTACCTAAAATCTTTGATCAAAGACTGCAAGTTGTCCGTCTCTAGAATTTCGTTACGTTGACCATAAATAATTTTTCTTTGTTCATTCGCAACATTATCATATTCAAGAAGTTGCTTACGTATATCAAAGTTTCTACTTTCTACTTTACGCTGAGCTGACTCAATGGAACGAGAAACAATACCCGCCTCGATTGCCTCATCTTCAGGGACATTCAGTCTTTCCATCATTCCACGGATACGATCGCCTGCAAAAATTCGCAGCAATTGATCATCCATCGACAAATAAAAACGAGAAGAACCAGGGTCGCCTTGTCGCCCTGAACGGCCACGCAATTGATTGTCGATTCGACGTGATTCGTGCCTCTCGCTTCCAATAATGTGCAAACCACCTGCATCAATCACGGTTTGATGCAATTTTTCCCAAGCTGAGCGAGCCTCTCGAATTTGTATTTCTTTTTCTTCGGTGCTTAGCGCTGAATTGGCTTCAATTTCTTGGCACTGCTTTTCAATATTGCCACCCAACACAATATCGGTTCCTCGACCCGCCATATTGGTGGCAATCGTAATTGCCTGGGGACGACCAGCCTGAGCAACAATTTCAGCTTCTCGCTCATGTTGTTTCGCATTAAGCACATTGTGAGAAATTTTTTCTTGGCTTAAGGCTTTTGACAACAATTCAGAGTTTTCGATGGAGGTGGTGCCAATTAAAACAGGTTGACCTCGCTCGTAACAAGCTTTGACATCTTTTAAAATGGCAGAAAACTTACCTGCTTGAGTTCTAAAAACTTGATCTTGAAAATCTTTTCGTTGGGGAGGACGGTGAGTTGGAATAATCACCGTTTCTAAGCCATAAATAGATTGAAATTCAAATGCTTCTGTGTCGGCCGTACCCGTCATGCCAGAAAGCTTTTTATACATTCTAAAGTAATTTTGAAAGGTGATTGAAGCCAGTGTTTGATTTTCAGCTTGTATGGGTACACCCTCTTTGGCTTCTACGGCTTGATGAAGGCCCTCTGACCAACGACGACCAGGCATTAAACGACCAGTAAATTCATCAACAATAATAACCTGATTATCTTGCACTACATAATTTTGATCTTTGTGAAATAAGCTGTACGCCCGCAACGAACACATTAAGTGATGCATGAGCAAAATATTTGAAGGGTCATATAGACTGGCACCTTCAGGCAACAAACCCAACTCAGCCAACAAGGCTTCTGCTTTTTCGTGCCCAACTTCACTGAGTTGAATGTGATGCGCTTTTTCATCCACATAATAATCACCTTCAGGCTCTGGCTCGCCAGGTTTAATTGGCTGAGTCATTCGAGTCATTCGTGAGGGCACCGCATTCATTTTTTTGTATAAATCGGTTTGATCGTCGGCTTGCCCAGAAATAATTAAAGGCGTG
>DIYC01000056.1:1884-2152 GCA_002428895.1 Burkholderiales bacterium UBA6064
CTTATCGAGAATTGCATAGTTTAGCCCCCTCTGAACCCGTTCTTGCACGGAATAAACCATGTTGTCACGCAAAAAGTCAAAGCCAAACTCATTGTTCGTACCATAAATAATGTCACAGGCATAGGCTGTTTGCTTTTGATCATGGGGCATTCGGGATAAATTGCACCCAACAGTTAAACCCAAAAAACTGTACAATTTACCCATCCAACTGGCATCTCGTGCAGCCAGGTAATCGTTCACAGTAATAACGTGTACACTTTGCCCAGTT
>DIYC01000056.1:2338-6902 GCA_002428895.1 Burkholderiales bacterium UBA6064
TTTGCCCAGTTAAAGCGTTTAAATAAGCAGCAAGGGTTGCAACCAGCGTTTTTCCTTCACCCGTTCGCATCTCAGCAATTTTACCTTCGTGCAACGCCATACCACCGACAAGTTGAACATCAAAATGGCGCATTCCAAATACACGTTTACTGGCTTCTCGAACAACGGCAAATGCTTGCGGTAAAACCTGATTAAGAGTTTGACCTTGCGCAACGAGCGCTTTTAATTCACTGGTTTTGCTACAAAGCGCCTCGTTAGACAATTTTTCGTACTCGGGTTCAAGTAGGTTAATTTGTTTAACGACTTTCGTATAGTGCTTAAGCAAGCGATCATTGCGACTACCAAATATTTTTTTTAATGCGTTCGTGATCATAAAACTGACTTATTGACAAAGCCCTTCATCGAGACCTTTAATTGTGAAATTGCTAACCAATAAAAAAAACAGGCTAACTTGCGATTAGCCTGTCAGTTTAACATGAAGGAAAGAAAATAAATGTTATTCGATGCGTTCCGACAACAAGCCATTTAAAGCAGCAAGAGTTGGCGAGCCTAATCTGGGTTTATCGGTTGCAGCAATAAACTTTTTTGGGTCACGAGGAACACCGTTCACACGAACCTCAAAGTGTAAATGTGGCCCCGTTGAGCGCCCAGTAGTACCCACTAGCGCAATTTTTTCACCCATTCGTACAATGTCACCCTTTTCAACCAATAATTTGGAAGAATGCGCGTAGCGAGTTAACACATTGTTTTTGTGCTCAATGTCTACAGTATAGCCATAGCCTGCGTAATACCCTGAGCGAACAACCACACCAGCGGCCGCTGCGTAAATCGGAGTACCTGTCGGTGCAACGTAGTCGACCCCATAATGTCGAGCTCGACGACCAGTGAAAGGGTCGATCCTAGGACCAAAACGACTCACTGAAACTGCATTGGCCAAGGGCAACCCGTTGGGAGTGCTTTGAAATTTAATACGCGCTGAGCGTAAATCAGCATCAATCACACTAAATATATCGGCCTGACGTTCAATGGCTTGTGCCACCTTATTCATTTCACGGGTAACCTCACGCAATGATAACGAGTCGCTTTGTGAGGAATCAAATAGACCACCTTGACCGGGATCTTCGGTGCTATCAATATCTTCTTTTTGAACATTACTGTCATCAAGCAGGCGATTACCGATGGCATTAAGGCGTGCTACCTGAGCTTGCAAATTTGCTAAGCGAATGGCCAAAGCATCTAATGGGGCGGCGATGTTCATCCCATTAAGCTGCCTTTCGACCAAACGCTGTTTTTCAACATCTTGGACAAAAGGCAGTTTATCCCCAAATTGAGCACTTAAAAACAAACCCAATACAAGTGCTATAAATGTTATAGTGAGCAACCCTAAACTTGCAAAAACAATATGTTTAGCCTGCAAGTGGACTGTTCGAGCTTTATTTTTAGGCCCTCGAAGCCAAATTAACTGCATAAGTATCTCCGCAACTGCTATCTTTATTCTGATTTAGTGTGCCATAACTAAATAAGGTTCAATATGAATTACTTTAATCATACTATACACAACTGTTTGGATAGCTTAAAGAAAGACCCAAATGGGTTATCTTTTATTCACATAGCTCAACAGTCTATCGTATTAAAAGGGCTTTTAACAGGGTGGCATGCACTTCATGGGGTAGAATTTGAAGTAGGCTCGATCAAAAACGAAGGGGTTACACTCTTTGTAGCTAACCCTTCTGCGCTCAGTCGAATTAAACAATCACTTCCTAGCTTATTACAGCAACTAAGACAAAACGGCTGGCTGATTCAAAAAATCAACCTTAAAGTGACCTCTTTGCCTGGCTTTAATTTACCCAAGTCAAGGAATCGCAACAATAAACGTATTCCTAAATTGGGATTAGAGGCCTTTAAAGCACTGGAACAACAAATCGACAATGAAGAAATTTTTGCTGCAATTCAAAAGTTAAATCGACATCATCACAGCGACCCAGGTTAAGTGCAAACCCATTCAAATTAGGTAATAGCCCAGTCGTTTCGAAAAACATTAGGTGTTTGACTGATATTTTCAAAAGTAACCATTTCATAAGCATCCGGTTGACTCATTAATTTTCGAATTAAACGATTGTTTAATTCGTGCCCGGAACGAAATGCCTGGTATTTACCTAATAACTGGTGGCCAAGCACATATAAGTCACCAATTGCATCCAATACCTTGTGCTTAACAAATTCGTCATCGTAGCGCAGCCCATCTGGATTTAAGACACGATATTCATCCATAACGATTGCGTTGTCTAAATTACCACCTAAAGCCAAACCAAGATTGCGCAAGGTTTCAACATCTTGCATAAAGCCAAATGTTCTGGCCCTTGCTATTTCCTTAATAAAAGAGGTTTTCGCAAAATCAATTTCAATAGATTGACCCGTTTGGTCAATTGCAGGGTGACCAAAATCAATTTCAAACCGCAAACAAAAGCCTTCGTAGGGGGTTAAGCTGGCATACTTGTATTGAGATCCTTCGCCAAATTCAATTTTAACTTCTTTGTTAACTCGAATAAATCGCTTAAACGCAGACTGCTCAACAATCCCTGTTTGCTGAAGCAAGAAGATAAAACTAATTGCACTTCCATCCATGATCGGCACTTCGACAGCGTCTAGGTCTATGTAGGCATTGTCAATACCCAAGCCACATAGCGCAGACATTAGATGCTCAATCGTTGACACTTTGTGTCCTGAATATTCGAGTACCGAAGCCATACGGGTGTCACCGATTGCCTGGGGTTTAACAGGAAAGTCAAGAGGAGGTTCGAGATCAATACGGCGAAACACGATACCGGTATTAGGCTGAGCAGGACGTAAAATCATGTTGACTCGACGTCCAGAATGAAGACCTATGCCAGTAATTTTAAGTAATTCTTTGAGTGTTCGTTGCCGCACTTTCATTTCCTTGGATGATGTTGATAGTGTAACGATCCTCCGCAAAAAAACAGAGATAAAACATGGGCAAAAACTAAAAAATACTTTTTACTGGCCAGAACTGTAAGTTTTAACTAACATCTGATGAATTACGATTTAGTACCTAATTGTTTGAGCATCGTTTGCGCGGAGCTGACCTCAAAAGCACCAGGGGACTCTAGATTAAACAACTCAACAATTCCATTTTTAACCAACATTGAATATCGCTGTGATCGTATGCCCATGCCACGATCTATCAAATCAAGGCCAACACCCAATTTTTGAGTTAGTTGCGCAGACCCATCAGCAATCATTCTCACTTTTTTGCCCACTCCAGAAAGCATTCCCCACATCCCCATTACAAAGGCATCGTTCACTGACAAACACCAAACTTCATCGATACCTTGTGCAATTAGAGCTTCATAATGTTCCACAAAACCTGGTAAATGTTTGGCAGAGCAAGTCGGAGTAAAAGCGCCAGGCACCGCAAAAATAACAACTGTTTTGCCAGCTATTTCAGTGGTAAGATCAATCGGATTGGGGCCAATCGAACACCCTTCTTTTTCTTCTTCAATAAATTCAAAAAGCTTTGCGCTAGGTAAGCGATCACCCACTTTAATAGGCATAAATAAGACTCCGTTTAAATTTGACTAACAATCAGTATCTCTTCCAATACCCCCCCTGGTTTCGGCAAACCAGCAGTTTGGGGAGGCAATGGTCTAGATAAAAAACACTTATTAATTACTTCAAGCGATTAATCAGCCTGGCGACGCAAAAACGCGGGGATATCAAACCGATCCATACCGCTTTCTTCAAGCGCCTGAACTCGATTGGCTGCTTTATCTCTTGGATTTCGAAATACAGAAGGTATGGAATAATCTGTTTGTTGCGCAGAAAATGCATCAACTGGGCCATACGTTCCGGTTGCTGCTTCTCTTTCTCTAAGGCGATCGTGAACCAATTGTGGCTTGGGCTTGCTTCCTAAGCCTGTTGCGACCACGGTAACACGCAATGCGTCCCCCACTGTTTCGTCATAGGCGGTACCAAAAATAACGGTTGCGTCTTCTGCCGCATAGGCACGAATAATATTCATGACTTCTTTGGTTTCTCTGAGCTTTAATGAGGTGCTTGAGGTAATGTTCACCAACACACCACGCGCACCCGATAAATCAACACCATCAAGTAAAGGAGACGCAATTGCTGCTTCGGCAGCAACTCGAGCACGGTCTTCACCTGAAGCGGTAGCTGTCCCCATCATGGCTTTACCCACTTCAGACATGATAGTTTTAACGTCTTCAAAATCGACGTTGACGTTTCCGTCTACATTGATGATTTCCGCAATACCTGCACAGGCGTTGTATAACACATTATCAGCCTCGTTAAAGCATTCTTCTTGCGTGGCATCATCACCAACTACTTCAAGGAGCTTTTCATTTAAAACAACGATTAAAGAGTTCACTTTGCTACCCAGTTGAGCCAAGCCCTCTTCTGCAACTTTAATGCGGCGACCACCCTCAAAATCGAAAGGCTTAGTGACTACCGCCACGGTTAAAATACCCCACTCTTGCGCAACTTCTGCAACGACTGGCGCAGCACCGGCACCTGTACCACCACCCAT
>DIYC01000019.1:0-1112 GCA_002428895.1 Burkholderiales bacterium UBA6064
TTTTGGGACAATTACTACCAAGGTAATTATGGTGCAGCAGCAGTTGATGCTTTTGGTGTTGCAGCTGACACTGCATTGGCAGCCGTCCCTTTCTTACCTGGTGGTGTTGGGCTTGGTATACAATCGGTAAGGCAAGGTTCAAACTATGGAATTGGTAAGTTAAGTAACGTAGTTGCAAACAAAGCACCTTCGATACAAGATCAGGCTTTAGACCTTAAGAAACTTAATAACAATAAGAATACAGTTACAGTTGAATCAGGGAGCAAGCGAACGCATTTTGATCTTGATGGCGCAACACATAAAGGTGTGAAAACGCCACACAAGCAATACAGTTATCCAAATACCAGTCCGAAAGGAGAAACAGTCAGTGAAAGTAAGGGAGCGTTGGTTTGATTCAGATTTTTCGGATATGGGGTGGCACGATGCAAGGCTTTACGCCGTGGCTCTTCCTGATGAGGACTTTAAGCTGACATTAGATATTGATTACATATTCAAGTGGGAAAAGCTATATGATTCAGTAACTGGGTTTTGGGTTTCTCCATGCGATTTAATTTTTGGAAACGTATCAAGTTTCAAGGTGAGTATTGACTTTGGTGATACAAATCTTTTGTTTATAAGTGATATTCAGCGTAAGAACAAGAGGCTGACGCCAAATGGGAAATATTCTGAATGGGATTATCAAATTCAGTGTGATAATGGGTTAATTTCCTTTTCTGCTACAGGGTTTGAGCAGAGAGTAAGAAAGCAGCCTGTTTTATCTAAAACACAAGATTTAGCTAGAAACAGGTAGGTATTCGTTCCTGCACTTTTGAGGTATCGGGTACAACACTGCGGTAGTTGTCAATGAAGTTGTCCGCTTTTCTAAGCAGCGACTTTTAAATTTGACTCATTGTTTTCAACCTCGTTGTTAGGATTAAAAAGAACTACCTGACGATAAACACCCAAGGTTCAACCGTAAAAGTTGATTGTCTCTTCCACGGATTAAAACCAGGTGAATTAGGCGTATTGCCTGGAAAGCGCATCATCACAGGACAGAACGTTTTTCTTTCGGCGTTACGATTGTCTGATGGTGACTTGCTGATTGTAGCAACAGACCGAGAACCAGAAAAATC
>DIYC01000019.1:1316-9830 GCA_002428895.1 Burkholderiales bacterium UBA6064
GAACCAGAAAAATCAATCGAAAGGTACAAAAGTCGCTGGGAAATTGAGACACTTTTTTCATGCCTGAAAGGTCGGGGATTTAATTTTGAAGAAACCAGACTGACTGATTTAAAACGGATTGAGACCATGTTCGGAGTGCTGGCTTTGGCCTTCTCATGGGCTCATAAAATCGGAGACTGGCGACATGAAAACCATCAACCTATTAAAATAAAAAATCATGGGCGACTGGCAATCAGTTACTTTCGATATGGCCTGGATTGGATTGCGCAGGCACTACTTGATATGAACCATCGATCTGAGCAACTTGCGCAAGTCATCGATATATTGATTCGAAGCTGGTTAAGATCTGAGGTGAAAAACTCAATGGAGTTAAGGGCTTAGAATTACATTTAAAAATTGTCGTGTACAGAGACCACCACAAGTGACCTGGAGAAATTACAAAGAGAATATGGACGACTACCAAGAGGTGTCCTCGACTTCAAAGAAAGCTATGCGAAAGCGTTCTACAGTGCAACTGCGGAGTCCATAGCATCAAATGAATACGATGTCAGCAAGTTAAGTATCGTGCTAAATGCTATCCAACACCAATGCATCAAAATGGCTGAACAGATGCGCTAAATCGCACGGTGTCCTGATTGATATTTCCCATCTATATTCCGATTCGCCAAATATGTGAATTGGAGAACATTTCATTTGCAATTATTGTGAGCACACGACGATGGAATGCAAGCTGAAAGGGATGAAGCAAGCATGGTTGCAGTTAATTTGAGCCAGAAAAAGCGATGATTGCGAGCATGGGGTAGTTTCACATGCGAGCCGTTACAAGAAGCCCATCCAAAAATTCAAAAAATAACCGCCTTAATTCAGCAAACAATCCTTGCAAAATAGCCTAAATCTTGGCATAATTTCAGGCTACTTAAAAGCAGGCAAGTGATTAGGTCACAGTTAATCTGCGTTTTTTCTGCGGTGGGGCTAAGGCCGAAAGCTTACAACCCATAAAAACACAAGGTTAAAGTGTTAGTTAACTTTGAATTAACCCAAAAAACGCAAACACATTCCAACATACTCTAATTGGCTACCTATTTCGGAGATTTCCATGAAAAAAGACATACACCCCAATTATCGCGAAGTTTTGTTCGTTGATATGTCTAACGGTTTTAAGTTTATTTGTCGCTCAACTGCAAATTCTCGCGAAACAGAAACATATCAAGGCAAAGAATACCCGCTGATTAAACTCGACGTTTCATCTGAATCACACCCTTTTTATACTGGTGCGCAAAATAAAATTGTTGACACCGCCGGTCGCGTCGAGAAATTTCGTCAAAAATTCAGTCGCCTCAAAAAATAAGGTTTTTCTTAATCAACTGAATTTGATTGCAAACCCAAATCGTTTGCAAGCCAACTTGAAAACATGCAAAAACGGCCTCAATCTTTCGATTCGAGGTCATTTTTTTCATGCTTCACAAAGTTAAGGACACAGTGAAACCATATCCTCATATGATCCAAAGGCCTTTTTACTTCTAAAACAAGCGACACTTTTAGCTTTAAAAAAATGATTTCACTAAACCTGAATCCAATTATTAAAAATAAAGTGTTGTTTGGACTTATTTTTCTCTACATTTTTCCAGGTCTTTTTGGGCGCAGTCCTTGGACACCCGACGATGCTCTGGGGTTTGCTCAAGCCTATCATTTTTTAAACACGCCAATTAGCGCTTGGTCCAACACCATTATTTTGGGCCAACCGTTTACAGAAGATGGACTATTATCCGCCTGGATTGCCGCCCTGTTTGGCTTAGTCGGTCAACAGTTTGGTTTTTCACATCAATATCTAGACGATTGGATGCGATTAAGCAATTTAGTTTGGCTTGCACTCATCCTCTGGTCAATTTGGCACACCACGTATCGTTTGGCATTACGCCCCGAATTACAACCCCAAAACCCATTTGGTAATGCACCCACCCGCACTGACTACGCACGATCTGTGGCCAATGCATCGGTACTGTGTTTACTCGGCACACTAGGATTGCTGTTGCGCTCTCATTTTCAAGTCTCTGAATTAGCCGAGTTGGCAGGTCTCAGTATCATGCTGATGGCTGCAGTAAGGTCGTTTGATCAACCCAGCAGCGCAGGTTGGTACTTAGGATTGGGCGCAATAATTGCTTTTTTTTCTAGGGGCTGGTCGCATTTAATCATCGTGTTTGTATTTTTAGCTTTAGCCAATCTAACCCACCCTACACTGCGATTTTATATTCAAAAAAGAATTATTCGAGCCAGTTCATTGTCAATACTTGCGATTGTGTTGTGGATATTTTGGGTGTTTAATCAACCTAACGGCGAGCCTTGGCTAGCCGAATGGCACACTTGGAATATCACTCGTTTTACCGTATTTCACCCAGAACACACCATCAACCTGCAAACTCTGGGCATTCTGTTAAAAACAACCACCTGGTTTTTTTGGCCGATTTTACCTCTTTCAATTTGGACGGTTTGGAGTTACAAAAAAGCGCTTGGGGAGCCCAGCTTACGTATTCCGGTGTTTTCAGCCTGCGGTGGTTTCTGCATTTTACTGCTCACCAATCCCAGTGAAGAGGCCAATTACTTTCCGCTCATCGCACCGTTAAGCGTGCTTGCTGCAATTGGTTTGTCCACCATGCGTCGCGGTTTAGTGGGTTTAATCGATTGGTTTGCCCTACTCTGCTTTTCTTTTTTAGCGATTTTAGTTTGGCTGGGGTGGTCTGCAGCCACTTTTTCTTGGCCCAATAAAATTGCCAATAATTTAGAAAAATTATCGCCAGGGTACCAACCTGCCGCCATTGGACTAGAGCTGTTTATTGCTTTGATTGCAAGTGCAGCTTGGCTTATCTTAGTGATTTGGCGTACTCAGCGCCCCAACAGTTCGCACCGCATGCTTTGGCGGCCCATGATTTTAAGCTGTGGTGGCGTAACCCTGGTGTGGTGTTTACTCATGACTTTATGGTTACCACGCATCGATTACGCAAAAAGCTACAACCCAGTTGCTCAACAGTTGGCCAATCACTTAAACAATACCCAACAGTGTATTTCGTATTATCAAGTTGATTTGGCCGATATTAGCTTACTGAGTTATCACAGCCAGTTAAACTTTCAAAAAGGAACCCCTGAAACCCAAGCCTGCAACTACTTGCTGATTGAAGATTCTTTAAAAACCAATTTACAAAAAAAGCAGGCTATTTTAAATCATTCACACAATAGATGGCAGGCCATTTGGACGGGTCACCGTAACTCAGATCGACATGAGCGATTTATTTTATTTCAGCGGATTGCGCTGGCACAATAAAATGTTCGCGGTAGTAACGCAATTCATCAATCGATTCCATCACATCAGCCAAAGCAGTATGTTTTGTTTTTTTAACAAACCCTTTCATTAAACTTGGATTCCAACGCTTTGCCAACTCTTTCACTGAACTCACGTCTAAATTACGGTAGTGAAAATACTGTTCAAGCCTCGGCATATAACGCGCCATGAAGCGACGATCTTGGCAAATACTGTTGCCGCACATCGGTGACTTTCTGGGACCCACATAAAGAGCCAACCAATCTAGAAAAAATTGTTCGGCCTGCTCCTCAGATACAGTAGAGTGCTTAACGCGCTCGGTTAATCCTGAATTACCGTGTGTTTTAGTGTTCCAGTCATCCATTGCAGCCAACACCGTATCCGATTGGTGAATAGCCAATACAGGTGCTTGGGCCAGTACTTCCAAGTCTGAATTGGTAATCACCATTGCAATTTCTATGATTTTGTCCGATTGCGGGTCTAAACCAGTCATCTCCATGTCTAACCAGACTAAATGATCGTTGTTTCGTGAGTTGTTGTGATCTGAGTCTGTCTGTTCAGGCTGTGCTTGTGCCATAATTTGTGTCAATCCGTATTAATCCAGACAAAATTGTCTCATAAAACAACCAAATTAATCGTGCAGGAATATCAATGATTTGGACTGAAATTTTTTTATGCGCACTTTTATTCACGATAGGCCTAAAGTTTTGGTTAGCTCAACGACACTTTAAAGCAGTCAGCAGCAATCAACACCAGATACCTTCCGATTTTGCCGAACACATTCAACTACACGACCATCAAAAAGCAGCTCGGTATACGCTTACCAAAACACGTTTTGGGTTGCTGCATTTTATATTCGAGGTGTTCGTACTCATTGGGTTTACTTTGTTAGGCGGGCTCGACTTTCTTCAATCGTACACAACCCAATGGGCATCAGGTTTATGGGCAGGTGTTACACTCATTGCTGCGTTTAGTTTAATCACCTCCTTACTCGATTTACCTTGGTCTTATTATCAACAATTTGTCATTGAACAGCAGTTTGGCTTTAATCGCATGAGCAAACAATTATGGCTAATCGATTTATTTCGAGGTTTATTGTTGTCGATTGCACTAGGTGGCCCACTACTCATTTTAATTCTCTATTTAATGACTCAGATTCAAACCTACTGGTGGCTAGCCGCTTGGGGTGTATGGTTTGGCTTTAGTTTATTGCTGATGTGGCTTTACCCAACAGTCATTGCCCCCCTGTTTAATCAGTTTAAGCCCCTGCAAGACGGGCCAACCAAGTCAAAAATTTTAAGTTTGCTTCAACGATGCAACTTCAATTCAGACGGCCTGTTTGTCATGGATGGAAGCAAACGATCAAGCCACGGGAATGCTTATTTTAGTGGCCTAGGTAAAGCCAAACGAATTGTATTTTTTGACACCTTACTTGAGCGCCTCAACGACGATCAAATTGAAGCAGTGCTGGCGCACGAATTGGGGCACTTTAAGAAAAAACACATTCAAACAATGTTGTTTATCTCCGGCTTACTTAGCCTTATTCTCTTTGCTGTGTTGGGTTATTTAGCCAATTCAAGCTGGTTTTATACAGGCCTGGGTGTAACCCCCGATTTAGCCAATGGGTCTCAAGCACTGGCACTTATTTTATTTTTACTGGTGTTGCCTTACTTCACTTTTTTATTTAAACCTGTTTTTTCGTGGTTAAGCAGAAAAAATGAATTCGAAGCCGATGCCTACGCGGCGCAACACACACAGGCTCAACATTTAATCTCAGCTTTGGTCAAACTCTACCAAGACAATGCAGCCACCTTAACACCAGACTCTTGCTATTCAGCTTTCTATGACTCACACCCGCCTGCCGCAATTCGAATCAAACATTTAAAACAACACGAGCACCTGTGATCACTGCAAATCAGCAACCTCAAATTAAAACGCTTGCACAATGGTGTCAGCTTAGCTGCACGCCAATGAAGGTTGCCGGTAAGTGGTCAAACCAAGACGTGCTGAAACAGCTTGAGTACTTTCCAGGTTGGACGATGCGTTGTCATGCAGAAGAAATGAGCGAGTTAACAAAACAATTTGTATTTCAACACTTTGCCCATACCCAATCGGCAATCATCGCGCTAATGCAACTTGCCGAGCAACAAAATCATCACCCTGAAGTACACTTTACTTACAGCCATGTCACAGTGGTTTGGAACACGCACAGTGCAGGCGGCATTACTCACAATGACTGGGTGTGCGCCAGCCTCACCGAACATCAATTCAACTTCATTCAAAAGGCAGTTTAACTTGGTCACCCATGCTAACGACAAAGCCTTATACGCCAACACGTTACCAAGCAACAAATGAATACACACACCCTACTACCTGCCGAGGTGATTGCAAGTTTTGGTCGACATTACTTGGCACAAGACGAACAACACACCCTGTGGCAGGTATTTGCCAAAGGCAAAAAACATGAAATTGCAGTGGGCGATCGCATTCAAATTACACCGTCAGGCGACAAACAAGCCTGGGTTGTAAAAATTGAGCCACGCAAAAACTTGCTGTATCGGTCTGACAATCTACGCAGTAAATTGTTTGCCGCAAATATCGACTTCGTGTTTTTAATGATAGCCATTAGTCCACCCTTTTGTTTAGAACTGCTCAGTAGAACAATGGTCGCATGCGCTGTGGCCAAAATACCGCTGCATCTATTATTCAATAAGACTGAATTACTTGCACAACACCACACCACAGCGGAACACATTCAAAACGAATTACGCGCCCTAGTAGGGGCAAACACACCCATTGATTGGATTAGTTTAAAACACAAGCCTGAAGCAGCTACGCAGTTACTTGCACCCATGATTCGCAATAAAACCATTTTGGTGATTGGTCAATCAGGCATGGGTAAATCCACTTTAATCAATTTACTCGACCCTACGGCACTTGCTACAACCAACAACATTTCAGAGGCATTAAATACTGGTAAACATACAACCACAACCATTAAAATGCATCGTTGTGAGCAGTTTCAAACGAAATTAATCGACTCACCAGGCTTTCAAAAATTTGGTTTACATCATGTGACTGAAAAAAATCTTCAGGAAGCATTTCCTGAGATTATGGCGATTGCGCAGCGTTGTCGATTTGATGATTGTCAGCACGCCAGTGAACCCCACTGCGCAGTTAAAGAAACGTTGACTCATGGCAACCAGGTGACCGCCACTCGCATGAATTGCTTTATGAATTTACGGGAAGAAATTCAGAAAAATGCAAAAAAATGGTAAATAACAGTACGATAGAATCACAGCATTCAAAACAAAAGCATGCGAAGGATCAATTCAACAGTTTATTTCCTTGTTTGTTGAAGCAAATAAATTAATCTGTTGATTGCCGTTTGTTTTAATTCGGAACTAAGTTCATTATCAGAAATCGTAGCGATGCGGCGAAGCGACCCAACAGAACGATCTAAAGCACCTGAATGAATCAGTGTTGATAGGTATTGCATGGCCACTTGTCTTGTTTGCTCTTGAAAATTACCGGGTGCGATCAACGTCAGCAAAAACGCGATATTGTCTTGATTGAATTTTCCAGTTGGAATTAATTTTTGCAGCATTCGATTCGCGGCATGCTGGGTAACTGGCTCAACAATTTCAGCAGAATCTGCAGTGGCTAAAGCCAATAACTCAACACAACGATCATTAAACTTGCCAGCAAGTATTAAATTCACCAACTGTCGATTCGCAACACGCCTTACTTCAGCATCACTGTGTAAGGCCAAATTAATCAGTATAGTAATCGCCTCATTGGATGAATCAAACTGACCAGCTTGGATTAATTGAATTAATTGTGTTCTTGCGTGGTTAAACACTTCAGGGCACTTTAACTCTGACATCACAATCATATAAGAAGGGCCAGCCATGTCGAAGTTTTGACAGGTATCAATCAATTGATGCAGCGCTTTAATAATCGCCAACTGATTTTTTGGATTAGGTATTTGCTGATTATTAATCTTTGTCATCAAATCTTGTAATCCCGAGAAATCGGACGTGTCATCTACCCAGGTATCTTCTGAATCCTTAGATGATTTAAATACATCAGGAATTGAAACAACACCTTTTAGTGTTGCACCACACGCTAAATGACTACCTAATACATGAACCGCATTTTGCATCGCTGACATTAAACTTAATAACTCACGTTGAGTCGATGGAGAGGCAACTTGACGACTACGAGAACTTGAACCAACAGCACTAAACATACAAACCTTTTCAAAGAGGACAAACAAAGCTATGTAACACAATCAAGAAAAAAGTTCACAAAAAACCGAATAAGGTAAAAACTAATGTCACAAACAACCACAATACAATACTGGTAAACACCCAATTAACCCATAAATAAATCGCATCTACAGATTGTTCGTGTTGCGTTTGATACTTAAACGCACTATAAACAAGTCGTTCAAGATATACCACATTCGACCGTTTTTGCGTTAAGTCTTTTTGCCAAAACAGACTAAGATCGGCTGGGTTAATTTTTGAAATTAAAGTTAAGGCAAATAACCTAGCAGGAATCCAATTTAAAAGCATTAAAACAAAACGTGGCGACAACAAGCTTTCGCTGACAGGTTCTTGCGAGTTTGCATCAAAAGTTTGAGGCGCGTATTGAAGAGAGGTACTCATACATTGTTCGCGTTCTTTTAACACCGACTGATAAACGACATAATGAAAAATCACCATTTCAAGGCCTGCAACAGTGAACCAAAAAAACAGAGCAAAAAATTGATTCAAAATACGCTCGCAGCCTTTTTGAACTGCTAAATTAAAAAGCATTTGCTCTGAGCAAACTTCTTCTTGGGCAAGCAATCCTGGCAAACCAGCCCAATTCGCTAATGTACTTTTGGCTTTAGACAAATCACCTTGATTTAAGTATAAATAAACGCTGGTCATCACTTGTGAAAACTGACTGACTCGAATTAAAGCAGACAACACAAACAAGGTAAACGCTGCCCCAACCAAAGGTGCATAATTGGCAAACACACCTGTCAGTAACCAAGCGGCAAATACCCAAATAAACACCGGAATCCACCACTGCACGCCGACCCATTTTGGTAAGCCCAATTGAACAAAATCAATCTGCAATTGTGGCGAAATCAGGTGATAAAAACGATCCGCTAAACGACTTAGACGATCGGGGAATAACAACTCGAT
>DIYC01000019.1:10019-17318 GCA_002428895.1 Burkholderiales bacterium UBA6064
GAGGGAATAACAACTCGATTAACAAAGCACTCAGAAGGTAAAGTAGAACCATGACACTCCGCCTTTCAACCTAAGTCTTAAATCCAAACAACATGGCTTGAGCAAATTGTCGCCTTAACCAAGGTAGGCTCTCCATGACGCATAATGCTGCCTGACGACCACAACCCAAGAACTTATTTTCATTTGAAAACAATCGAACCAATAAATCAGATGCACGCGCCACGGCTTGACGATCAAACTTTCTAGTTAAATTAAATTGCGCTAAAGTATCTTGCAGATTCACCAAACTATTCGACGTATTTGACAACAACGAAGCCAACACATACGCATCACGTAAACCTAAATTTAAACCTTGCCCAGCGACTGGATGCAAAATTTGTGCTGCATTTCCACTATAAACACAACGTCCTTTGATTAGATTTTGACGATAATTTAAACCCAAACGAAAAGTTTGGCGTGACTTCATTTGAATAACACGAAAACGCCTTGAAAATAAAGCTTCTAACTCAGCAAAAAATTCGTCCTCGGAAACTTGACTCAAACGCTGAATAATTTCGTGAGAAGCGCACCAAACTAGGGAATAACTCGCAGTCGAGGCGCAATTCGAGTGAGTCTCCATCAGTGGCAACAAAGCCAATGGGCCTGAAGGGCAAAAACGCTCAAACGCCAAACCCCCTGACATAAAACCTTGAGATAAACCATCAAAACGAAGTTTTACTTCAGAAACCAAGGCATACTGACTGTAGTCCACCACCACATCACGCTGTTCTTGTTGACCATAAACCCCACCTTCTGCATCGACGCGCAAATAAGCCTTCAAAGTTGAGCCATCTTCTAGTTGTAGCTGTTCGTAAGCGCGCAGAGGTTGTGATTGAGGCGGCAGAACCACTTTAGGACGAAATATCTGCACCCCCAAAGATTGAACTGAATGCGCCAAACACGTCATTAAATCACCATATCGCAGCGTCCAACCCAAGGCTTCTAAACCCAATTCTTGGGAAGACATACGTACTTGACCCAATCGACCTTTCTCAGAAACATGAATTTGCGTAATTGCTTGCGCGTGCGCAGGAAACCCTAAAGGCAACAAACTTTGACGAGTTGATTCACTAATAGCCAGCACACGCGGGTCATTTTGTGCAACGGCAAGGGGTTTGGAATCAAACACCGCAATTTGCTCGGGTTTAATAGACTCTTGTTGCGCCAACCAACCCGCAAATGCAAGCCCAACTGGGCCTGCACCAACCACCGCTACTTCATAATCAACCATTAACGAGATGCTCCTTTTCCTTGCTTCATCAATGCCTGTATTTCAGCAACTGTTTTGGGCACTTCATGCGTATAAATTTCACATCCTTGGGTCGTTACAATTGCATCGTCTTCAATCCGAATACCGATGTGATGATACTGCTCGGGCACGTTCGGTGCAGGCCGTATGTACAAACCTGGCTCAATGGTCATGACCATGCCAGGTTGCAGCAACCTAGAATGATCTTCATGCTCGGGCGCACCGAGCGGTGCATCTAACTCACGATAACTGCCGCAATCGTGCACATCCATACCCAACCAATGCCCTGTTCGGTGCATATAAAACTGCTGATAGGTTTTGGTTTCAATTGCGTCATCGACTGTACCTGCCAATAATTTTAAGTCCAATAAACCTTGCACCAAAACACGCAATGCGGCTTGATGAGGCGCATTAAAGCGCGCACCCGGTTTGGTCACTTCAATCGCAGCATTTTGCGCAGCTAAAACAACCTCATACACGGCTTGTTGCGGTTTTGTAAACACGCCATCGACTGGAAAAGTGCGCGTAATATCAGAAGCATAACAATCGAGTTCACAACCTGCATCGATTAACAACAAATCGCCTGGTTGAAGCCGTGCCGTGTTGGCACGATAATGCAACACACAGGCATTGGCACCACCTGCCACAATCGAACCATAGGCCGGAAATTCAGAACCATGATGTCGAAACGTGTGCAATAACTCTGCTTCTATCTCATATTCATAACAACCAGGCTGCGCGGTAAGCATCGCACGCCGATGCGCCAACGCTGAAATGTGTCCGGCTTTCCGCATTGTATCAAGTTCTTCGGGTTGTTTAAATAACCGCAATTCATCCAACTCAACAGTAACGTCCATCATCGCCCGTGGCGCGAGTACGCCCCTTCGTGCTTTCGCTTTAACCCCTTGCAGCGCAGTCTCAATCTGACTTTGCAAAGTGGCATCGGCACCGACTCTGAAAAATACAGCCACTTGGTTTGACAACAATTGTTCCAATTGATGAGTCAATTCACTCGATGAAAACGTTTGCGCAAAACCAAATTGAAGTTTGGCTTGTTCTGGGCCATAGCGAAACCCATCCCAAATTTCACGTTCTTCATTTTTTTCTCGACAAAATAAAACAGACTCACTGTCTCCTTGTGCTGAAACCTGCATCACCAGAGTTGCTTCAGGTTCAGGAAAACCAGTAAGATAATAAAAATAACTGTCTGATCGAAAGGGGTAATCGCTGTCTCGGTTACGCATCACTTCAAGCCCAGCCGTCAGCAAAACCACCCCGCCCCCACGCTTAGCAACTTGTTTAGCCAATTGTTCTCGACGTTGCGCATACACAGCAATAGGTTGGGTTGGATATCTATTCATGAAACTTAGAACTCCAGTTGAGAGGTTGAAGCGGACGATGACTAGCCGATAGGTTTGAATAATGACTAGGCCTTACTAAAAACTCAAGATTTAATTCTGCTAAACGCTCTGGAGTGCCCACATCCTGCCAAAACCCACGATACAACTCACCGGTCACACGCTGCTCTTGAATGGCTTGACGCAACAAAGGCGCCAACCGGGCAAGTTGTCCAGCTTGTATCGATTTAAACAAACTGGGGTGATAAATTCCCAATCCTGAAAAAGTGCGCATCACTTCGCCCTGATTAAGAACTAAACCGGCTGTATTTAAAGAAAAATCACCTTGCTGATGATGTGCAGGGTTAGGTACCAACACCAAATGAGCCAATTGCCTGGGTTGCCAATTCGTTAAAATTGCAGCAATTTTAGCCATCGGCCAATCTGTTGCCACATCACCATTGGCCACAAAAAATGGCGCATCACCCAATTTTGGCAAAGCAAAAGCAATACCGCCAGCCGTTTCTAGGGCCTGTTGTTCAGCACTATAACTCATCGAGATTTGCCACTGCGTGCCTAGCCCCAAACCTGCTTCGACAACCCCCCCAAGCCAAGCATGGTTGATCACGATGTGGCGGCAGCCTACGTGTGCAAGGCCTTCAATCAACCACTGAATAATTGGCTTACCCGCCAACTGCAACATGGGCTTAGGTGTAATTTGAGTCAGTGGGCGCATGCGTTCACCCCGCCCCGCAGCAAGTAACATGGCATGAAAGGTCAAAACGTGTACCCCACCTGTGCAGAATTATTGTGTAATCGATCTAAAATCCGATTCAAGGGCTTGAGCTGACTGTAACGCGCTGCGACTTGACGCACATAAGCCAACACAGTGGGCAAATCATTTAAATAATTGGGTTTATTGTCACGATAATTTAAACGCGCAAAAATACCCAATACTTTTAAATGTCGCTGTAAGCCCATGTAGTCGAATTGACGATAAAACTCTGAAGGGTCACTGGGAATTTGAATACCGGCTTGGCGGGCTTGCTCCCAATACCGAATAGCCCAATCGAGTGTTCGCTCTTCGGGCCAAGTCACATAGGCATCGCGCAACAAACTCACCACATCGTACGAAACAGGGCCCACCACGGCATCTTGATGATCTAACACCCCAAGATCCAATTCAGTACCCTGCGTTTGCTGTTGCGGCAAAACCATTAAATTACGACTGTGATAATCACGATGCACAAACACAGAACCCTCTGCAAGGGCACTGTCGACCAAATAAGACTGAATAGACTGTAACCAAGCTTGCTCTTGTGCCGTTAAATTTGCAGCACAATGACGATTTACAAACCATTGTTCAAACAAAGACATTTCTTGCAATAACTTATCGGCACAATACGGTTTTAAACCGGACACATCGGCATTGGCCTGAATTTTCACTAAAATTTTAAGCGCTTTTTCATAGAGTAAAGTGTCTGCAACATGATGTTCGCGCACAGCACTTAAAAAGGTTTGATCGCCAAAATCTTCTAACAGTAAAAATCCTTGAGTTTTGTTCTGCGCCAAAATAGCAGGCGCACGAACACCTGCAGCAATTAATTTCTCGGTGGTAAGAATAAAAGGCGAAATATCCTCTTGACCAGGCGGGGCATCCATCACGATAAACGACCCACATCCCTCTTGTTTCATCACCCGATGGTAAGAACGGAAGCTGGCATCACCCGCAACCGATCGCATTGAATTAACTGCAACTTTTGGATCTACCAACGAACTTAACCACTCTAAACATACATTTTTTCGCAAACCAACCACCTATTTGACTGAAAAATTTTAGGAATACCTCACTATTGCCTATAATAGAACCTAGAAAACAACTTTAACATCATACTCATTTACTCTTGCTAAAAACTTGAAATTGCCTTTGCCTTTAATTTTAATGACTCATGCTGCATTTAGGCCATTAAAGCCGCCGTTTAAAAAGCACACGCAACGCACTGCTTGGGTAGTTGCTTGCCTGTTTAATTGTGTTACTTCGTCTCAATTATATGCCCAACCTCAATTTAAAACGCGAAATGATTTAGAACTGAGAATTGACAACACCCCGCCAAGCAAAAAAAAGCCAGTCGATACAGACAACTCTACTTATGTCGAAGCCGATAAAATGTTTGGCGACAGCACCTACGAAACGGTGCTTGAAGGAAATGTTGAACTAAAAAGAGACTCGCTTACACTGCGTGCCGACAGGCTGAGGTATTCACCCTTAACAGACAGGGCTTCAGCTACAGGTAACGTCTCACTTCAACAACCAGGTTTACAAGTCACCGGCCCAGCAGGTTCAGTGAAACTCGGCAGTCGTGAAACACAAATTAAACAACCACTGTTTCAAATTGATCAACTCAAAGGCAAAGGCAAAGCCGAAGAGCTAATCTTCGATGGCGTAGACACCTTCACATTAAAAGAACCCAAATACACCGTTTGCCCCATTTGCAAACCCAATGAAGTAGAAAATGCAGACTGGTATGTCGAAGCCGAAGAACTTGAACTTGATCAAAGTGCACAAGTAGGTCGCGCAAAAAAAGCCCGTGTTGTATTTCAAGATGTACCCATTTTGGCAATACCTTATTTATCTTTTCCAACATCAAATCGGCGTAAAAGCGGTTTTCTAGCCCCGTCATTCGGTAGTACCAGCCGAAGCGGCACCGAAGTCATTGCCCCCTACTACTGGAATATTGCTCCTAACCGTGATGTAACCCTTTACCCCAAAGTCATCACGCGACGTGGCGTCCAACTTGGTTCAGAAACACGTTACTTAGGTCAACAAAATGAAGGGGCACTGAATCTTGACTATTTACCTAAAGACCGAAAAACCGACGAAGATCGCTACGCGGTTTCGTTTAAGCACCAGTTTGCGCAAAACAATCTTCGTGCCGGCCTTAATCTAAACCAAGTTTCAGATGACGAATATTTCGTTGATTTTTCACGCACACAAACCATCGCTTCTCAACGGGTTTTACTCCAAGAAGCCTATGCAGGCTATCGCGGCAACGGCTGGGACAGCAGCGTTCGCGCAGTTCGCCACCAAACCTTACAAATCGAAGGCGATATGTTGGTTGAACCTTACGACCGCATGCCCGAAGTCACACTCGAATCGTATCCAAAGGCGGTTGGCCCCGTGTATCTAAGTGGTCATGTGCAACACACACAATTTACCAGCAACACACGCCCCGAAGGGGCGCGCACTGTGGCTAAAGGTCGGGTTGAATTTCCGTTTTTACGCCCTTCCTATTCAGTTAAAACTGCCTTATCGGTTCAATCAAATAACTACAATTTAACAAACACAAATCCGAATCAAAATGCAAACCCCAGCAGTATTGTGCCTACTTTTTCAATGGATGGCGCAGTGTATTTTGATCGCCAAACCACTTTGTTTGGTCAACCTGTGATGCAAAGCCTAGAACCGCGCTTGTTTTACCTCTACACCCCAGAAAAAGATCAAGACGACCAACCCTTATTTGATACAACTCTTTCTGGTCAAGGTTTTTCACGTATTTTCTCTGAAAACCGTTATGTTGGCCAAGACCGCGTTGGTGATGCCAATCAGATCACGGCAGGTGCTACCTCTCGTTTTGTCGATGAAAAAACCGGTGCCGAGCAATTAAGAATTGACGTAGGGCAACGGTTTTATCTAACCAATCCTACTATTTTAATTCCCAACGAACCCGAGCTTGACGATGACTCAGATTTTTTTATCTCCACCAAAGGCCAAGTAACCAACAACTTGTCTGTTGATTTTTTTGGACAATATGATGCCAGCAGTGGCCGAAATGAAAAAAGCAACATCACATTCAGTTTTTCACCTGAAAAAGGCAAACAACTCAATGCAGGCTATCGTTACACCCGTAATTTAATTGATCAATGGGACGTTTCAGGTCAATGGCCTCTCGGAAAAGGTTGGTCAAGCGTAGGCCGATTAAATTATTCTGTTTTAGAAAGTCGCAGCATAGAAACAATCTTCGGCGTTGAGTACAATGAGGATTGTTGGGTTGCTCGTTTTGTTGGTCAACGCTTCGCGGTTGCCCCCTCACAAAGCACAACCTCCTTGTTCTTTCAACTTGAACTCATTGGACTCGGTCAGTTAGGTGCCAACCCCATTGAACTACTCTCTAGAAAAGTTCCTGGTTACAGGCCCACCCTGTCTAACACTAAAAGCCCATAGGTAATGAAAACAATTTTCTTTTATTTAATTGCAACATTTTGCTTCGCACTGACTTTGCAACCCAGTTTAGCCAGTTCAAATACGCCACTGCTAGTTGACGGAATTGTTGCTGTAGTCAATAAAGAAGTCATTACGCGCAAAGAACTTGACCATCAAATCCAGCTAGTCAAACAACGCATTCAAAAAAACAATACATCCGCACCCAAAGACGAAGAATTACGCCTTCAAGTTCTTGAGCGAATGGTTTTGCAACGAGTCCAATTGCAACGTGCTAAGCAATTAGGAATTACAGTGTCTGCACGACAAATCGACAACACCATGGAACGTGTTGCTCAACAAAACAAACAATCTTTAGACGCCTTTTTAAAGCAACTAAAAACCGACGGAATTAACGCCACTACCTTTCGCGAGGAAATTGAAAAAGAAATTATTCTGGCGCAACTCAAAGAACA
>DIYC01000019.1:17530-25491 GCA_002428895.1 Burkholderiales bacterium UBA6064
ACAAGAAGTAGAAAGAAGTTTGCAAGTCAGCGACTCTGAGATTGAAGCTTGGTTAGCCAACCAATCAGGCGGAGCACTCACTGTAAAACCCCAAGTTAATTGGGTTCAGTTTTTAATTCGAGCGTCTCAAGACCAACGTGATGGCTCCGCCAAGCAAAAAGCAAAAGCCATAGAATCCGCGCTCAAAAAAGGTCAAACTGTGGAGCAAATTCTTGAAGCCAACCCTGAGCTTAAACTCGAAGGCACAGGGCAAATGGGCTGGCAATCTTTCGATGAAATTCCAACCTTATTTTCTAAATTTCTAAATGATTCAGAGTCAGGTTCAGTGACAACCTTAGAAAGCCCAAATGGCTTTCATGTCATTCAACTCTTAAGCAGAAAACAAAATGGCATAACTGGACTTGAAACAAAACCAGTCATGCAAACCCGTGCTCGTCACATTTTGCTAACTCCCAATGACACCCTAACCCGAGAAGAAGTAACGCATCGTCTTCAAACTGTCTTACAAAAACTGCGCACTGGCAACGAAGACTTTGCCACATTAGCCAAACAGTATTCAGTCGATGGTTCAGCCGCTAAAGGCGGCGACTTAGGGTGGCTTTACCCCGGTGACACTGTCCCCGAATTTGAACGGGTTATGAATACACTTCAACTCGGTGAAGTGAGCGACATCGTTGAGTCACGATTTGGGTTTCATCTGATTCAAGTTCAAGAACGCAGAGAGCAAAGTGTCTCTGAAGAACGTCAACGTATGTCTGCACGAATGACAATCCTAGAAGAAAAATCCGAAGAAGCCTACAACGAATGGCTCAGACAACTTCGTGATAGCGCCTTTATCGACATTCGACTTAACTAAGAGCCCATGAAACCTATTGTCGTTACATCCGGCGAACCAGCTGGCATAGGCCCAGAACTAATTGCCTTAATGGCCAGCGATCCAGATAAGTTACCTCCTGTTCCGGTTGTTGCACTGGGTAATGTCGACCTATTTGAAAGCAGGGCAAAAAAAATGGGCTTAGAACCCAACTGGCAATCCATTAACCACATTGACCATGTTGATGAGTCTGGTTATTTTTTACTCAACGAACCTTTACACGTCACCTGTATTCCGGGCGAACCCACTGACGAAAATGCGCACTACGTTCTCAATATGCTCGACTTGGCCGTTGACTTATGCTTATTAAAAAAAGCCAGTGCCATGGTGACCTTACCCATTCAAAAATCTATCATCAATCCGGTTTGGCCCGGTTTTAAGGGGCATACAGAATACTTGGCGCAACGCTGTGCTTGCGATCAAGTAGTAATGATGCTGCAAGGTGCACAAATACGCGTGGCCTTAGTCACCACACACTTACCACTTCGCGATGTACCAAAAGCCATTACCTTCGACAGCATTATTAAAACAGTTCAAATTTTAAACCATGATTTAATTCATCGATTTGGTATTCAAACACCACACATCTTAGTGACTGGGCTAAACCCTCATGCTGGCGAGGGTGGCTTACTTGGCAGCGAAGAAAAAGAAATTATTAGCCCTGCTCTTCGTAAATTACAACAACAAGGGCTCAACATTTCTGGCCCTTACCCCGCCGACACACTGTTTCAACCCAAATACTTAAAACAAGCTGATGCCATTTTAGCCATGTACCATGACCAAGGCTTAACGGCATTAAAATATGCCTGTTTTGGTCAAGGAGTGAATGTAACACTGGGCCTCCCCATTATTCGAACCAGCGTAGACCACGGCACAGCACTGAATTTGGTCGGCACCCAAGAAATCAATACCGGTAGTTTTGAACAAGCACTGGTGCTTGCCATTCAATTAAGTCGAATTCAACATGCAGCATCACGCACGTAAACGTTTTGGTCAACACTTTTTAATCGATCAAGGTGTATTAAGCAACTTACTGGAATGCATACACCCCCAAAAAACCGACACCATGGTTGAAATTGGCCCAGGCTTAGGGGCCCTTACCAAGCGACTAATGCCTTACTTAGAACAACTGCATGTGATTGAACTAGACCGCGACCTAGCAAAAAAACTTCGCAACAACCCTTCGAATCAGCAATTAATGATTCACGAGGCCGATGTTTTGAAATTTGACTTCAAGCAGATTGACTGGCCCATGCGTGTTGTCGGCAACCTGCCTTACAACATTTCGTCCCCTATTTTATTTAAATTACTCGATCAGATTGATGGTGTTCTTGATCAACATTTTATGCTGCAAAAAGAAGTAGTTGATCGAATTTGTGCAGCCCCCAATCTGAAAGAGTATGGTCGCTTAAGCGTGATGCTACAAGCGTTTTACCACACCGAACACTTATTCGATGTACCGCCCACTGCATTTGATCCCCCCCCTAAAGTCATGTCTGCCGTTGTGCGAATGCAACCAAAAGAGACAACGGTGCGCAAACAAATACCGTTTGATACCTTGCAACACATTGTAGCAGCTGCATTTGGTCAACGCCGAAAAATGCTGCGTAATAATTGGGAAAATGTCGTGGCCAACTCTATTGCACAACAGGCTGGAATCGATTTAACTTGCCGCGCAGAAGCGATTGCGCCCGACCAATATATTCAAGTGGCGCAGCAACTCCAACGGTTAAATGGGTAAATGATTCACCACGCTATTTGACCACTGATCGCCTAACAACTGAATCAAACTACGTTGAAATGCTGCCGCATCGCTTGTTGTATACCATTGTACGTTTCCAGGTGAAGAATAAAAAGGTTGCGACTCAAACTCAGAACAACTCGCCACAGGCTGCCACAGTAAATCGTGCTGGGCTAATACTGTTTTTAATTGCCGAGCTACTGCAAACCCAGTGTCAATCACTTGAACATACGGCCCTGCCAAGTCTTCGATGAGCTGGCGCACAAACGGATAATGTGTGCAACCTAACACAATCACATCGACTTGCTGTGCCAACAACGCAGCAAGTCGAGGTTGCAAATAAGCACGCAACCGCTCTATTTGATTGGGATTTTGTTCAATCAATTCGACTAAACCAGGGCAAGGCTCTGCCACAACCTTAACCACACCTTGATACTGTGCCACTAAATTTTTTAAACGTTCACTGGCCAAGGTATTGGCAGTCGCCAAAATACCAATACACCCATTTTTGGTCATTAAACTAGCAGGTTTAACAGCTGGCTCTATGGCAACAACAGGCCAATTTGGAAAAGACTGCCGAATGCGCGTTACTGCAATCGCAGTCGCGGTATTGCATGCCAGCACCAAGGCTTTACACTGCTGCTGTTGATACCAAGTTGCTAAACGAAAGACGCGATCTGATATTTCATGAAAAGGCTTGTCACCATAGGGCATATACGATTGATCAGCCAAGTAAATAAACCGCTTGCGAGGCAACTGCCGTTGCAGTTCACGCAACACAGAAAGTCCACCTAAACCTGAATCGGTGACTCCAATCGGATTGGCTTTTAGATCAGTTGCAAGCATCGGAGGCCTAATTGCCTGGCTGTTTCGATGAAGACAAGAGTTGTTCAATCAGCGGCTTTGCTGAATAATGAATCACGCTTGAACGACGCCCTGAACGACAAAACGCAACCACTGGTTTTGCGGACTGGGCATACGCATCCGCATACTGCTGCAACAAAGTTTGACTTGGTGCAACCCCGGTCGCCAACGGGATCATATAAAACGATGCGCCCAACAACTCTGCTGTAGTTTGAAGATCTTTGGCAAACGGTTGCCCTGGCTCTTCCCCATCAGGGCGATTACAAATGAAGGTTTTAACCCCTTGAGCTGCCAACTGTTTAATGTCATCGATAGTAAGCTGGCCCGCAAACTCCACCTCATCTTGCATAAATTGATTACTCACAAAACACCTTTAAAGTCGTAGTTCTTGTTACAGGATACAACGTATCGTCAAGTTGATATTAAATTCTGAGCTTGATGTTGCATTGTAACCCACTCAGCCAAACTATTCGCTTAATTGTCGTAACGCTTCAAAAGCTTGTTCAATCCGGTCAACGCCGTGAACAGTGATCCCTTCAAGAGGCTGCTTGGGTAAATTGGCAGAGGGAACAATCGCTTGTTTAAACCCCAGTTTAGCAGCCTCACGCAAACGTTCTTGGCCGCGGGGTGCAGGTCTAATTTCGCCCGACAAACCAATTTCACCAAACACCACCAGAGTGCGCGGCAAAGGTTTATTTCTTAAACTAGAAACCATGGCCATCACAATTGCTAAATCGGCTGCGGGTTCTGAAACGCGCACGCCCCCGACCGCATTCATAAAAATATCTTGATCATAAAAGGGCAAGTGGGCATGACGATTCAGCACAGCCAACAACATCGCCAAACGGTTTTGTTCAAGCCCAACACTCAGTCGCCTAGGCGCTGGGCTGTGGCTGTTGTCAACCAATGCTTGAATTTCAACCAGTAAAGGACGCGCACCTTCTTGCGTCACCAACACACAACTACCGGCAACCCATTCTGAACTTTGACTTAAAAATAAGGCGGAAGGATTATTAACCCCTTTTAAACCACGATCTGTCATGGCAAAAACACCCAATTCATTCACTGCCCCAAAGCGATTTTTAAACGCCCGAATTAAACGAAAACTGCTTTGGCTATCGCCTTCAAAGTAAAGCACTGTGTCCACAATGTGTTCAAGCACCCTAGGGCCTGCCAAAGCCCCTTCTTTCGTGACATGACCCACAAGAATCATGGCAATGCCCAAGTTTTTTGCTGTTCGAGTTAATTGACTGGCACATTCTCTGACTTGGCTTACACTACCTGGCGCCGAACTTAACGCGGAGGTATACAGGGTTTGAATGGAGTCTACCACCACCACAGAGGGTTTAAGTTCGTGCAAAGTACACAGAATTTTTTCAAGTTCGATTTCAGTCAGCAAATTCAGTTGCACTGTGGACAAACCCAAACGCTGCGAGCGCAAAGCAATTTGACCCGAAGACTCCTCGCCGCTGATATACAACGGGGTTTGCGTTACAGACAACTCGCCCATCGATTGCAACAATAGGGTTGATTTTCCGATACCTGGGTCGCCCCCTAAAAGACACACCATCCCAGGGACTAAGCCGCCCCCCAATACTCGGTCAAATTCGCCCACCCCACTGCTAAAACGGGGATATTCTTGAGCGGGAACGGCTGACAACTTCACCACTTTGGCTTGGTCGTTTGCTAAGCCTTGAAAACGACTGGGTGCTGACGTTGAGACAATCGATTCAACAATCGTATTCCAACTGTCGCAATTTGAACATTGCCCTTGCCATTTAGAAAAAACGGCCGCACATTCAGTGCATTGAAATTGGTGCTTCATTTTAACCATACTTAAATTACAACACCACTTGAAAAGGAACACGGGCAGTGACTGCACACAGCAACTCATAACCTACGGTGCCGCACGCATTGGCCACCATATCGACCGGAAGATTCTCACCCCAAAGTTCAACGAGATCACCAATCGCCACTTTGGGTAGACCAGTCACATCGATTGCGAGTAAGTCCATAGAAACGCGACCCACCAATTGGCACATGGTGCCCGAAACCCAAACAGGAGTGCCATCGGGCGCATGTCTTGGATAACCATCGGCATACCCACAGGCAACCACGGCTATTAACTTGTTTTCGGCTGCAACATATCGAGAACCATAGCCAACAGACTGCCCTCGACTGATAGGTTGCAACGATAAAATAGCACTCAACAAACCCATGGCTGGTTTTAAACCATACTGAAATGCAGCCTTTGGCCCAGGTGACGCACCATAAATTGAAATACCGGGGCGAACAATATCGCCCGCAAACTGTGGCCAATTTAAACAGGTTGCTGAATTACCAAAACTGGTTAGCCAATCAAAATAATGAAGCTGTTGCATGTGTGCATGTTGTGCTTGCACGCTGAGTAGAGGGTGATGATCTAACACATCGGCATTGGCATAATGCGTCATCAAAACAGGCTTGGGTAATTTAAGAAGCTCAACAAGTGCAGCCAATTCATCGATACGCTGCTGCGCTTGCGAATAATCAAAACCTAAGCGATTCATGCCCGTATTCACCTTAAGAAAAACCTGTGGCTTAAATTTTGATTTTTTGATGGATGCGCTGAACGCGCTCAACAAGTGAAGTTGCTCTGCTTCGTGGATGACAAGGTCGCATTGCAATCGAAGTGCCTGCTCTAAATCACGACTGTCAAAACAACCCTCAAGCAACACGATGGGTTTTCGCCAACCTAAATCTCTTAAAATGGCTGCTTGTTCAATTTCAAGTAAAGCCAAACCATCGGCCTGCTGCAAACTAGAAAACAAGCGTGCAACACCATGCCCATAAGCATTGGCTTTAACGACCGCATACTGTTTTGCCGTTGGATGAAAGCGCCTTAAAACATGTAAATTATGTTGCACCGAGTTCGGGTATACTTGACAATAAATAGGACGTGGCATGCTGATTTCGATCGAGTGGGTGCCTTAGCACAACAAACACATATTTAAACAATGAATTTAAATTGTACCTGGTCATTTGTGTTATAAACCGAACACACTAATTAATCTTACACGTTAACAATCAAATTCATGGCGTAATTTCAAAAGAATCAAAACAATGAAACCGGGCTTTTATACCATCATGTCAGCGCAATTTTTTTCGTCGCTGGCCGACAATGCACTGTTAATTGCTGCAGTTGCCTTGCTCATGCAAGCCAATGCGCCAGAATGGATGCCCCCTCTATTAAAACTTATTTTTGCATTTGCTTACGTGCTCTTAGCACCCTTTGTTGGAACTTTTGCCGATGCAATCCCCAAAGGCAAAGTCATGCTGATCACCAACAGCATTAAAATACTTGGTTGCATACTCATGTTTTTAGGCACGCACCCTTTAATCGCGTATGCAATTGTTGGCTTAGGGGCAGCCGCATATTCACCAGCAAAATATGGCATACTCACTGAATTATTGCCACATGATCGCTTGGTAGCGGCCAACGGCTGGATAGAAGGCTTAACCGTGCTATCCATTATTTTAGGTGCTGTACTCGGGGGCATACTGATTATGCCTGGCACAGCCGAGGCCCTAAAAAATATAACTCAGTTTAATTTTCAAACTGCTGCTCATGCTGCCATTTTTGTAATCACGTTTAGCTATGTAATTGCGGCCATATTTAATCTTAAAATTCCCGACACAGGCGCACGGTACGCATTCCAACCCATTCATCCATTAAAAACTACTCAACGTTTTTTAACCCATGTCGTTTTGCTGTGGCAAGACAAACTCGGGCAAATTACACTGGGCGTCACCACTTTATTTTGGGGGGCTGGGGCCACCTTACAATTTATTATTATTCATTGGTCTGCTTCGGCCTTAGGCATGAGTTTAGATCAAGCCGCCATTTTACAAGGGGTGTGCGCTTTGGGGGTTGCCGCTGGGGCAATTACTGCAGCAAAACTCATCCCTTTAAAAAAAGCGATGTCTGTGTTACCCATGGGAATTTTACTGGGAGTCGGAATGCTGTTTTTGGTTTTGATTCACGAAGTAAAAACGGCCAATGTGTTAATTATTTGTGTGGGTGCAATTAGCGGCTTTTTTGTTGTACCCATGAATGCGTTGTTACAACATCGTGGTCATGTGCTGTTATCGGCAGGCCGATCGATCGCAATTCAAAACTTTAACGAGAATTTTTCAATATTAGGCATGCTTGCCATTTATGCGCTACTCATTAGCTTAGAAGTTTCGATTAATACAGTGATTATTTTGTTTGGATTATTCATTGTGTGTTCGATGATTTTAGTCATTTTAAAACATCGACACACACAGCTTAAACTGAACGTAGAAGCCTTAATTGGTGAAGAACAACCCAATGGTTTTAGAATCAAATAAACTTATAAATTATCGACTTCAAGCTCTAATCGCTCTAATTCTGCTGGGCTTAAATCTTGAGCAATCACGTTGCTGGCATTTGGGTCTAATTGAATTAAAACCAACGCAGCA
>DIYC01000019.1:25702-26269 GCA_002428895.1 Burkholderiales bacterium UBA6064
GTAAAACCAACGCAGCATCTGCTGGCTTCATTTCAAACACTGCATTAAACAGCATTTTAGAAAAATCAGCTTGACCCAAATTAAACATTTTGGTGATAATTGGTAATGACTGCACGTAACCACGCTCATAAAATGCCACAAAATATTCAAAAGCTTTACCAGGGTCAATATCAAAATAATGCCGAATACCGAAAGCAACTTTTTCTGGATCATCATTAAACATCTTTATTTACCTCCTGTTATTAAGTCCTCTGAGACAAGCGCAGCAAGCTCTGGATCAGACGCTTTAAGTTCTGCCATCATGAGCTCTTGTTCTTCTTCTGTAGAAGCATTAGAGAGCTGATTACAAAATCCATCTACCTCTGGCTGCCGATCGATTGGAATGGTTGATTCAGAATTTACGCCCTCAGTACCATCTGCCGAATTAGCTGACGGTGTTAAAGTGACTCCATTACTCATAATTGTGCCTAATATCAAATTGTTTTCCTATGATCTTAGTGCACTAAAAACGCAGATCGTTCCAATCAGAATGGGGGAGATTTTGCACTCCAACGAACAATCATTTTT
>DIYC01000017.1:0-2299 GCA_002428895.1 Burkholderiales bacterium UBA6064
TCTTTGTAATACTGAAAACGTGCCCGCGCATGTTGCTTATCGTGCGCTTCTAGGCTGACAATTTCAACGAGTCTATCAAAGCGCGCAAAAAAACTAGGGCATTGTGTGTCTAAATTAATTAAGACATCGTAACAGTGAATGTCGCTTGCTTGGTGAGTTAAAACCACGGGGTGTTCTGCCAGTTTGGCATGACCAGTGAGGGCGTGCGGAATAAAATCGCTGGCGGAAAATGTCCAAAGCTGCTCGTCTAAGTCGGCAAGCAGCATTGGGTTTGTGCTGTAAACCACCGGCTTTAACCCCTGGTTGTAAGCCTTGCGAATAAGTCGACAGGTGTACACCATGGGGTGTTGCACATTAAAATGAAAATCAATTCGCGTCATGCTGTTGCAATGCGAATAAGGTAGTCAGACAATAGCGGTACTGGGCGACCACTTGCCCCCTTGGCATCGCCAGAATACCAAGCCGTACCGGCAATGTCTAAGTGTGCCCAAGGCGTTTTGTCTGCAAATTTTTGCAAAAAGCAAGCTGCAGTGACTGAACCTGCGTTGCGACCCCCGATATTGGCAAAATCCGCAAAATTACTTTTTAATTGTTCGTGATACTCTTCATCAAGCGGTAGTCGCCACACTTTGTCTAAGGTGTAGTCGCCCGATTGACTTAACGCCGCTGCCATGGTGTCGTTGTTACTAAATAAGCCACTTCTAATTTTACCCAAGGCAATAACACAAGCACCGGTGAGCGTGGCTACGTCAATAATCGATTCCGGTTGATACGTTTGCTGAGTGTAGGTTATTGCGTCACACAGTATTAATCGGCCTTCGGCATCGGTATTTAAAATTTCGATGGTTTTGCCCGATAAACTTTCAACAATATCGCCTGGTTTACTGGCATTGCCCGCAGGCATGTTTTCTGCAGCGGCAACCACAACCACCAAGTTAATGGGCAGTTTTAATTCACACACTGCTTTCAGTGTGCCCAACACACTGGCCGCACCACACATGTCGAATTTCATTTCGTCCATGGCTTCGCCGGGTTTTAATGAAATGCCGCCTGTGTCGAAGGTGATCCCTTTGCCAATTAATGCAATCGGAGCTTGTTTGCTGCTTTTTTTACCTTGATACGACAAGGCAATTAAACGAGGTGGGTTACTGCTACCTTTGCCCACCGACAGCAGACTGTTCATGCCTAGAGTGGCCATTTTTTTTTCGTCAAGAATATCGACTTTAAGTTTGTATTGCTTGGCTAATTGTTTTGCGGTTTCAGCTAAATAGATAGGAGTACAAATATTACCAGGCAAATTCCCTAAGTCACGGGCTAAGTGCATGCCATAGCCTGTTGCAAGACCTTGCACAATGCCCGTTTTAACTTCAGTTGCATGGGTTTGATGCGTTGCCAAAGCATAACTGGGTGGCGGGTTTTTAGGGTCGCTGACCTGTTTGCATGCATTAAACTCATAATGACTTTGAACAAGAGTACGCACACACAGAACGGTAGCAGTTTGCAACAAATCAGTTTTAGGTATTTCTAAGTGCAAGGCAAAAAACACTGTTTGCGCTTGAATTTTTTTAACCGCAGCCAAACCAGCCAGTGTGGCTTTTTGTAAGCGACTTAGGTTAACTTGTTCTTGCTCGCCAAGCCCAACCAACACAAACACCGAGGGGCCTGTTTTGTTGGGGTTGATGACACTGACTACTTGCTCTAAGGCACCAGGCTTTGTAGTTTTACTTAATGCGTGAGACAACAAACCTTTGCTGGCAGTATCGGCTTTTTGCGCCAATGTTGACAGTTTGCCTTCTGCGTAAATGGCCAGTACGGCAATATCTTCAGAGGCAAATGAGGCTTGCCCAACAGTGATTTTTGGCAATACGCCAGTACCAGCAACAAATTTAAACATTTCTGGAGCTGAGTTGATTTTTTCGGTAGGCTTGGGCGCTGGCTTTTTTTTGCTTGTCACTTTGTTTTTAGGTGCGGCAGCAGTCATGAATGGATTTCCTTTAAATAATTAATTTTAACAAGACAACCGACAAAGAACCAAGCCAATCGAATCGAGTCGGGATTTAAACGTGACCGAAATGATTCAGCTTGCCATTTTTTTCGAGGGTTGTGTTTAATGTGTCTCATAAATGATATTTTTTATGTAAAGTGGTTATTTAAAATCACCTGCACTCTGCCTTGAAAATAGGTTCCTTATGACCCAAGCCAATAGCAATAACAATAGCAATACCACCACCTTACAATTTTCCTCTTTTTTAAAAACTGTCCATCGACAGCATTGGGCTGCGTTACTTTCGGTGGGTAT
>DIYC01000017.1:2467-9861 GCA_002428895.1 Burkholderiales bacterium UBA6064
GTTACTTTCGGTGGGTATTTTTTTATTGATCTGTATTAGTTTGTGGTCGGTGTTGTCGCCTTTTTTTGCCGCTGCGTTAATTTCTTATTTGGTCTCTAGCCCCACACGTTGGTTAGTAAGAGTCAGTCAAGGGAAGCTACCTTATGCCTTATGCGCATTTGTGTCGGTGCTCCTGCTCATTGTTTTAATTGCCGGCATTTTTCTTTTACTGGTCCCTGTGGTGTTTAGCCAGATTGAATTGGTGCAAGAAAACTTACCCGTTATTTTGTCAACATCGATTGGTAAAGTGGTTCCTTTTTTAAATGAAACATTTAGTTTAAAATTGTCACTTCAGCCCGAACTGTTACGACAAGATCTGCAAAACATGTTGTTAACCAATTCCACGGATGTGGCAAAAAAAATGGGTGAGATATTTAGTGCAGGTTCGGGGTCGGTACTGGGTATCACCGGTTTTATAACGTTGGTGTTAACAGCTTCATTTTTTATGGCACCCGTGTGGCCACAACTCACCAAAGGACTGATCGATTTAGTTCCGCCTAAAGTGCGTATGAAATGGTCTCCTGTTCGCAAAGAACTCAATCAAACTTTAGCGGATTATTTAAAAGGTATTGCGATTGTGGTGTCGTTTCAAAGTGTCTTTTATGCGGTTGGCTTAAGTTTAATTGGCTTAAACTCAGGTTGGGCCATTGGTATTTTAGCGGGTGTTTTAAGTTTAATTCCCTACTTGGGCTTGTTGTTTTCTTTAGTGTTGGCCGTTTTAATTGCAATACTCGATTTTCAAGAAGTCAGTGGGGTGTTGTTGGTGATTGGTATTTTTCTAGTAGGGCAATTAATCGAAGGTTTTATTTTAACGCCTATGGTCATTGGCGAACGCATTGGCTTACCTGCATTGGCAGTCATTTTTGCCTTGGCTTTTTTTGGTGCTTTATTTGGCTTAATCGGTGTGGTGTTTGCTTTGCCAATTGCTGCATGTTTACGAGTGCTGATACATCGGCAAGTGGTTTGGTATAAATCGAGCCGGTTTTATCATGAGCTAGGCGGTTAACAGGCCATTTCCCCCATCCAGGGGACTTTATCCTACTTCAGGTTTGCCGTTAAAGAAAAGTAAGGGCGTACTTTTAGGAGAATAGTATGGACGTTTCACCCGCAGCAGCCACTGAAAGAGCCAGCATGTTTCAGCAAGTGAACACGCGCCTTGAAGGGCAAGTCAATTTATTTAAGAAAAATTTAGACATTCAAGCCAGTAATATCACTCAATTGCTCAACAGTGTGCCCACGCAGCCAGAGTTGGCTAAAAGTGGTTCTGTTGGCACCAATCTGAATGCCGTAGCTTAATTGAGTTGGTTGTGATTATTCAACTTAAGATGTATTTAAGTAAACTGATTTGATTGGTTCGAATGTCGAATCGTTTTAGTACGTCCTGTTGACCTACCAAAGCCATGCTTTTGGCTTTAGTGTGGTTTTCAAAGACTTCAGTCAGTGCACGAACCCACGATGAATTGGCAGCACTTTGCCCTGGTTTTGGGCATATCCAGCCACTAACACCGTGTTTAACAGTTTCAACTAATCCACCTTCTTCACTGACAACAACCGGAACGCCTAGTGCAAGGGCTTCGAGTTGACTCATGCCTAAAGGCTCGTAAATTGAGGGCATAACAACAACATGAGAACGTTTCATGAGTGCAGCGATGGGTGAAATTCGCCCAGCAAGTAACGTATTATTTTCTAGGCCGTATTCTTTAATTTTTGATTCTAAAAAGGGTTTAATATTGCCTTCTCCGGCGGCCACGTAAAGAATATCAGGAAACTTGGCTTTTAATTGTTTAATCACATTCAGCATAAATAAGTGACCTTTTTCACTTCTGAGCATCGCAGCATGAAGCACAATAGGCCCTAAAGTTTTTGACAGCGCAACAGACAAGGTGCTAGGTAGCGGGTCGCGAGCTTGTTGCGCAAGCAACTGGCTATCGATGCCTGGGTATAACACAGAAATTCGTTCTGGGTTTATTTTTGGGTTGCTGGTACATAATTCATTTTTGAGTGATTGGCTGGGAGTCAGTGTATGATCGAAAATGCGATTGTACAACCAGGCATTGGGTGTACCAGCAAGATAAGTTTTGCTGCGGATAAGGCGTGGCCTTGGGTGGTGAATACCCGTAATGCCCAGAAAATGAATGGCAAGGCTGCATAAATTAGAGTCGTGCCCGCTATGACAAATCACAGCTGCAGGTTTGTGCCGAAGAACTAACCGAGATAACCGCCACAAGCTGATTAGGTCGAGTGCATTTCTAAATGGAATGGTTTGAACGTCTAAGCCAAGCTCTAGGGCTGCTTGGTGCAATTTGCTGTGTTTGCGGCACAAAATCAGTGGGATAAAATGTTGCTTTTTTAGAATACACGCTTGTTGCAAAGCTTGTAATTCTTGGCCACCTAAATTAAGTGAGCTTTCACAAAAAAAGAGGGTGGTCATTGTAATGGCTTAAATTAAAGTAAATAAGGCACACGGATGACATGCTGCGTGCACTGAAAATATTCCCCGTTTGGTAATAAAGGCATTACTTGGCTATCGGGTAGACTCATAAGTTTTAAACATGATTGCAAGAAACAAAACAAGCATTGTGCCAGAGCTTTGTTGAGCAATCAACCTGCGAGTTGCTGCATAACTGTTTGGTGGGTCGTGCAGGATTCGAACCTGCGACCAAAAGATTAAAAGTCTTCTGCTCTACCGTCTGAGCTAACGACCCTTGACTAATTCAAATTAATCAAAGACCGCGATTATGAACAAAAACTCAAATTTAGTCAAGTCCGAAGTGATGAGACGGCACAAAATTGTGAGATTTAAACGCAGACTAAAGGTTGTAGGGGTTGGGAATATTGAACTGATGTAGGATTTCTATTTCTTTTGTTTCCATGGTCTGCTGCTGTTCGTCGTCATCGTGCAAGAAGCCTTGTGCGTGCAAACACCCATGTACAATCATGTGTGCTAGGTGATGAAGAATTTGTTTATGTTGTTCTTTGGCTTCAATTTCTAAAACTTCTGGGCACACCACAATATCCGCCATAAATTTTGGTAATTTGCGTGCTTGCTCGCTGGGCAAGCCCATGCCACTGACATCGCCCGGAAAAGTAAGCACGTTAGTGGGTTTATCTTTGCCTCGAAAATCACGATTCAGAATTCGGCTTTCCATGCTGCCGACAAATCGTAACGTAATACTGGCTGTGTCGTTAAAACAAGCCCTAACCCAACGCCGAATTTGAACGTTTGAAATTTCTGAAAACGGAGGATGATCGGCCTGAACAGCCCATTGTACTGCAACATTAACTCGGGGCTTGGCAGAATTGATGTTGTTGCTGTTCATAAATAAATACTCATAAAAATTTAATTTTATCGTGATTGTTTGCGATGTTTCGCATCATATTGATCATAGGCATTGATAATTTTTTTGATGAGCGGGTGACGAATCACATCGTTGCTTTCAAAATAAGTGATTCCAATTTCGGGAATGCCTTGTAAAATTGTTTGGGCATGCTTAAGCCCACTTTCTTGGCCACGTGGCAGGTCTATTTGAGTTAAATCACCTGTAATGACACTTTTACTTCTGAATCCAATTCGAGTTAAAAACATTTTCATTTGTTCAGGCGTCGTGTTTTGTGCTTCGTCTAAAATAATAAATGCTCGGTTTAATGATCTTCCTCGCATATAAGCAAGAGGTGCGATTTCAATCACGTTGCGTTCAAACCATTTTTGTACTTTATCAAAACCAGCGATTTCATACAATCCATCATAAAGCGGTCTTAGGTAAGGGTCGATTTTTTGATTTAAATCACCAGGCAAAAAACCTAAGCGTTCACCTGCTTCAACGGCAGGTCTGGTTAAAATGATTTTATCGACTTGATGCGTTTCTAGAGCATGCACCGCAGATGCAACAGCTAAAAAAGTTTTACCCGTGCCTGCAGGGCCAATTCCAAGCGTAATGTCATGATTTAAAATGTGTTGAAGATAAAGACTTTGATTCGGGGTGCGTGCCTGTAAATACGATTTTTGGGTTTTTAAGTTGAATAAACAGGCTTCATCTACGCTTTTCACATCGGTTAATTGTATCGTTTGGCGCTGATTTAGTTCGATTGCGGCCAATTCAATGTCTTCGGGAGATAGCTCTTTGTGGGAAAAAAACAAATTTTCTAATAGTTGAGTGGTTTGTGATACCTTGTTGGGGTTGCCTGAAATATTCAGTAAGTAACCTTGTCGTTGTATGTTGACTGCGAGTAATTGTTCAATTTGCCGTAAATGCGAGTCTAATGGCCCACATAATAAAGCAAGCCGAGAGTTATTTTGTTCAGGAACAGACCATTTGTTTTGATGCATCGTCATAGATTGATTAGGCCAATTTCTCTTTATTTTGTTGAAGACAGTACCCTAAGTTGGGCAATTCTGAGATTACAATTCCGCAACCGTTAATTTTATTACGAATATTCAGTACGCATTCATGAATAATGTGCCCACTTGATTCATTGCCCCATTCTTTTAAATGATTTAACACTTCGTCGGTGCTGACTAAGCGCTCGGCACGACGCAGTAATATTTCTAACACACTAAGTTCAGTCGGGCTAAGGGGGAGTACTTCTTGGTTTAGGTACGCCACGCGCCCCATGTGGTCAAATGACAACAACCCCAATTCCCAAAGTGCTGATTTGTTTAAATGGTGCGGTTGTGCCAACAGTCGAATTCGACTTTGTAGTTCATGAAGTTGGAAGGGTTTCACCATAAAATCATCTGCGCCTAAGTCTAAACCCCGTTGTTGATGCTCTGGGTCGTTTTCGCCTGTTAAAATTAAAACAGGGGTTTGGTTGCCTTGACTTCGTAAATGAGAAAGAACTTCAAACCCAGATTTATCGGGTAAACCAATATCTAAAATGAGTAAATTAAACGTGTTGTGTGCCAGTGCGTGTTCAGCATCGTTCCCACTGTATTTGCACGTGGTTTGATAATTCATGTGGTTTAAAGCAAGAGCCAGCGAGTTGGCAAGTAAAATATCATCGTCGACCAGTAATATTTTCATCGTACAAGGGTACCTTGGGTGGGTGGAAGGTCCGCTGTGAGAAAGTATTAGATCGTGTTGTGCTTTGCTTGATTAATTGCATCTCTGAGTTGTTTGGCTTCATGGGATGCCACACTTGCAAAGTTACTCTCACCGCTCTTAAAAATAATATCACGAGATGAATTAATCAATAACCCCCATCTTTGTGAGCAAAGCCCATTGGCTACAGTTTTTTGCAGGTTGCCGCCTTGCGCACCAATACCTGGCACCAACAGGGGTAAATCGCCAGTTAATTGGCGAATGATTTTAATTTCACTTGGGTAGGTGGCGCCCACGACCAAGCCATTTTGCTGATTTTTGTTCCAGTCGGTACAAGCTAGCTGCGCAACTAACTGGTAAAGTGGCTGCCCTTGTTGAGTTTGCATAAACTGTAGATCGTTGCCCCCTGGATTAGACGTTCGGCATAGCAAGAAAAGGCCGCGATCAGGATAGTCTTGATAAGGGCTGATTGAGTCGCTACCCATGTATGGGTTTAAAGTAACGGCATCGGCTTGATAGCGAACAAAAGCCTCTAGGGCGTATTGTGCGGCAGTGCTGCCAATGTCGCCCCGTTTGGCATCGAGAATAATCGTTGCATGCGGCGCGTACTCACGAATTGCGCCGATCACATTTTCAAGGGCTGCCTCTGCTCGGTTGGCAGAAAAATAAGCAATTTGAGGCTTAAATGCGCATGCAAATTCAGCAGTTGCTTTAACAATTTCGATACAGAAAGATTCAATTCCTAGAGATGTACGGGCAATTCCAACTGGCAAACGATTTAAATCAGGATCTAGCCCAACGCATAGCATCGATTGGGAATATGACCAACTGTGTCTTAGTTTTGCTTGAAAATTCAAAAAATTACCTAAGGTTCTAAAATAGGTTGGCGTAAAGCCTGATTTTAACAGACTTTGGTTCTGTAATGCTTTGAGTGCGCGGTTGTTGCTGTGAATGCCGAGCCGATCTAAGAGCGTGTTTATGATCTTCTGAGTAACAAAGCTAAAAAAACGAGGTGTACAAACTGCAGGCTGGTGTTGAGCATTCGTTCGCAGTTTTTCCATAGCCGGTAGTTGTCAATGAAGTTGTCCGCTTTTCTAAGCAGCGACTTTTAAATATGAATTAGTTAAATTTTGATTTAATTTCTTCGACATTTAAAAAAGATGAATTTAATAAGCTATCAATAAAAAAAATTTCATTAGAATCAATTTTCATTATCGGTTGAATGAAATCTTCAAGATCATTACTTATCCATTCACCACAATCTCTAGAAACATGAAATCTAATATTCACTCCGATTTCACTTGATGAAAAGATCGCTACTAACTTATTGACGGATTGCTCTTTTTTCCAATTTTTAAAAATCATGTAAATGAATAAAAAAGCTTGTTCCATGTGACAATTCACACAATAGTCGCAAGTGTTTAGATCATTAACCCAGCATTCATAACCAATAGGATCAGTTATAGGGTTAAAAGGCACGTTTAACCTTAAAGAAGTTAATTCTTTTAATAGATAACAGCCAGCTTTAAAACAAAAACCAGACAAGGCAATTTTTTCCAATTTTTTTTCTAAATTCAAATTTTTAAATGATAACGTTTCAAGCAAAAGTTGCATTTCAGAATTAATAAAAGGCATAGATTATTCCCCTAGATACTTAGACATTCCTTTAGAATGTAACGAGTTATAAAAATCTTTATCGTTAAATAATTTTGCGCTTTGTTTATTTGCCATAGACGGAAACGAGTCAGATTGTGGGTCATAAATATGTTTTGTACCTTTATCATCATGGTAATGAATTTGACCTGGCCTTACTCCAGGGGCTGGGTTCTCAACATCAAGGCGCCCGCGACCAGATTTATCTTTCCAAATTGTAATGCTCTCAATTTTAACGCCATTGGTTCCAAGCATACCATTATTGCCTGAACTTAGAAAAATCGAATCCCAAACACTCGATGTCCAAGCCTGAAACCCACCCAAGAACCCGCCACTACCTAGACTGACTTCTTGTTGATAACCACCCAAAGTGGCTTTACTCCGATCAAAACTACTTGCGGGTAAAGAAGTTCCTAAACCGTTAATCTGCGAAGGGCTATGCATGGGGGTTTCCATGGTGTTGGCGCCCGTTATCCCCCCAGTAATTGCGGTATAACCCAGCATAACTGCACCTAACCCTACCAGTGCATGTGCAAACCGCCCATCAGGGTCCCAATACTTATACGGATTGTTATTCGCATACGCATAGCGGTTAAAACTTTGCACGTTGCTGGGTGTAAAGCCAATCGGATCGGCACTAATAAACCGCCCAATTTTAGGGTC
>DIYC01000032.1 GCA_002428895.1 Burkholderiales bacterium UBA6064
TAGGAACACTAGGAACACTAGGATTAGGAGCAGTCTCGGTAGTTGTTTTCGTAATACTCGCATCCACATTGACTGGCAATTGACTCGGATTTGAAAAAACAAGTGTGGCACACTGGTCTTTAAATTTCGCAACGATATCTTGAATTAATTCAGGAGTTCTAATTTGAATTGAATTGTCACCTGTCACTTTAAAAGTACAATTCATTTTCTGTTGAGCAGAATTGGAATTGGTTGTCATCACACAACTGTTATCACTGTTTAATACCAGTGAAGTACCCCAACCTACAAAATTTCCCAGGCAACTGGCAAGCTTAGTCGAAACCGATGGTATTTTGCCTTCCAAGGGGTTATTGGAACTGGCTTTTGCATCTCCAAATCCACCCCCAAAACTGGATAAAATCACGAAAACAGGTAGCAATAAATTTTTTTTAGAAAATAGTTGGATGTTTTTAATCATAAAATTCCTAAATATCATTCAAAGTGGATAACTCGTTCAAACTAAACAATTGGAATTTAAACAACTACTTGAAAATAAAAAAAGGAAGGCAATATTAAATTGTTTAGTACTTTCGCCAATCTACTCTTAAAACAACGCTTCTGGTTAAATTCTAATAAATCTTTACACAAGAAGCTTTATTTTTACTCTGAATGTAGCGCATCTACTTAGCGAATCAAACAAAACAAAATTACCTAAAAGGCCTACTGTTTTTTCACAAACTCCTGTTTCACAGCATGTGCCAACGGGTACTCCTCTTGGTCAACAACGGGGTATGCCATCGGTGTTAAAGCACCTGTTTGCGCATTCACATGATTCAAACCACCCCAGTTTGGCGTGTGTTGCGCCTCAGCCAGATAAGCCGTATGCGTAGAGTGTTGAGCCTGCGGATCAACTTCATAAGTTTCATGGTTTGGGGGTGAGTTGCTACTCTTTGGTGTTACTACGCCTAAATCAGTTTGAACACGATCTGCCACATTTTCTTCGAAGAGAGCCAAATTCTTATTTAAAAGAGAATAATCAACAGGCCTAAGTCTTTCAATATGTTGGCTATCTTTCACTGCAAAAGCACCTACTCTAAAAGCACTTTGATCGTTAATCTGACTAAAACGTGTTAAAGAGGTGGATGCTAAAACTTCTGCTCCGCCTATTCGGTTCTCTGAAGTACTCTGAGCGATTTCACGGTTAGCAATTTCTCCTCGTTTTCTAACAATACCCATCAAATCAACCAAATCATTGCCAGCTTTTGAGTACTGAGTTTTTAAATGAGTAGGGGTAGATTCTCCACGAACCGACTGGTTTACATGTTTTCTATAAACCGCACAGAATTGAGTTTCTCTGATCAGTTGCTGACCTAGTTTTCGGGTACCTGATTGAATGGGACGTTCAGATTGATTCGAATCATTTGTACTTACAAACTGACTAATCACATCGGGAATAAGTTGCTTCACCACCGATTGTTGATCAGTATTAACAGGAAATGGCATGATGAGACTCCTCGCTTTGATGTAGCGGCTTAGTGGCGCACACAAAGAACAAGTTCCCAACCAATTGGGTTAACTACAATAGATTATTCTGACTTACAGAATGAATCAGCCAATCTGAGGCGCCGCAGCCAACAACTGTTGCGTGTAGGCATGCTGGGGCGAAGAAAACAACTCTAACGTATTGGCAACTTCAACCAAACGCCCACGCTGCAACACAATCACCGTATCTGCAATGTATTGCACCACCGCTAAATTGTGCGTAATAAACAGCATCCCTACTTGGGTTTCCTGTTGAAGCTGTCGTAATAAATTTAAAATTTGCGCTTGCACCGATACATCAAGCGCCGAGGTGGGCTCATCACAAATTAACACATCCGGCTTAGACACCAAGGCGCGAGCAATCGCAACACGTTGACGTTGGCCACCTGAAAACTCGTGTGGATAACGCATTAAAGCAGTTTGCGGTAACTGCACCTGGTTAAGCACTTCAATGATTCTTGCCTGCCTATCGTGAGGTGACAACGCTGGGCATAAATGGGATAACGATTCTTGCAAAATTTCGATCACCCGATGTCTAGGATTCAACGAAGCAAAAGGGTCCTGAAAAACAAACTGCATGCGAGCACGCCAACCCGACAAACCCCGCTCAGGCAATGTATTTAATGGTTGATTTTTAAAAAGAATGTCCCCGCTCACGTGTGCGGAACCTGGCAACAATTTTAAAATGGCTTTGGCTGCGGTGGTTTTACCTGAACCCGATTCACCCACCAAAGCCAAGGTTTGCCCTGAAACAATTTGAAACTCAAGATTGTCAACAACAGGTTTTAAATGCCGCTTCAAAAATCCCTGTTTTTCTGCATAAGACACATTCAGTTTTGAAACTTTTAAGACAGGCTGTTGGTGCGTGTGCAAGTTGGTACTTGTTTTTAACGTGTCCTGACCCGTTGCAACTTGATGAATGGCTTGTGCCGGTTGCTGAATGAATTCATGATGACGAAGGCAACGCACCCAATGTGTTTTTTCGTGATTGCACGCATCGAAGGCAATTGATAGGGTGTCGCTACAAAAAGGTTTTGCCTCGGCACAACGTGGGGCAAACCGGCACCCAGGCTTGGGATTAATCAAACTAGGCACCTGCCCCTCAATGGCCCGTAATGGACTACCACGATGGTTGATCGCAGGCAATGAGGCCATTAAAGCACGGGCATAGGGGTGCTTCGGTGTTTTAAAAAACTGCTCGGCCGGTGCAGATTCAACCAATTGACCCGCATACATTAAGGCAACATGCTGAGCCATGTTGCGCACAACCGCTAAGTCGTGTGTAATCATCAACATAGCCATGCCCTTTTTTTGTTGTAACGAAACCAATAAATCAAGAACTTGTTTTTGAATTGAAACGTCTAAGGCAGTGGTTGGCTCATCGGCAATTAACACATCGGGTTCCGTGCATAAAGCCATTGCAATCATGACGCGCTGTTTTTGCCCCCCACTGAGCTCAAATGGATAACGAAAATACTGCTGATCGGGTTGATCTAATCCAACTTGACCTAACCAGTCCATCGCAATTTTTTTCGATTCAAACGCCGTGCGTGGGGTATGTAAGCGAATCACTTCAGCCAACTGTTCACCAACTGTTAACACTGGGTTTAGGCTAGTTCCTGGTTCCTGAAAAATCATCGACACACGCCGACCACGAAAAGCCCTCATTTGAGCCTCAGTGATTTGCAACAAATCGGTTTCAGCGTGTGCTTTATCGCACAATAACTTCACCTGCCCTTGCAAAATTGCACCACATTCGGGTAACAAGCGCAAAATACTGAGCGCAGCCATCGATTTTCCGCAACCCGATTCGCCTACTAATGCAAAAGTTTCACCTTTTGACAAAGTGAGCGATAACGCATCAATTGCCTGCAACCAACCTTGCTCTGAAGCCAGCCAAGTTGTTAAATTTGACACTTCAAGCACATGATTTGCCATATTTACACCCGCACCAAAGTTTGTTTT
>DIYC01000021.1 GCA_002428895.1 Burkholderiales bacterium UBA6064
GCGCGCTAGCTTCGTGACACAGAATTTTGAACGCCCTCGCTAGTGCCGATCATTTTAGCCATGGCTGTTTTGCGAATGTGTTGTTGTTCCATTGCTTCCTGAATTAGGCCAGCCACAACTTTTTTGATTGCAGCGACTTCAACTTCTTCTGCAATACCTTCGCTTTCTAAAAAATCGTCAAAACTTGAACCTTTATGTGCCATGGTTGGCCTCCTTTTACTTTTTTAAACGTTGCCGAGCTAATCGCTTTTCTGGTTCAGGGGTTGCTTTGGTCTTTTTGATAAAACCATGAAGTGTGTGGCTTGGCATTTTTACTGTTGCCAGCAGGAATAAGCCATTCTTGATGATCAAAGTCGATTTATTCCCATTTGGCTTGTGACAGTTCACCCACACGGCAGGAGGTTGAAAGCATAATCCAGAGTGATGTCTCCGTAGTGTACAGTAGCCCTGCTGCCGGAAGCTTTTGTTGAAGCTCAATAATTTCCGTTTCAATTAACACACGTTCACGTTCTTTTTAGCGACCACCTATTTTTGCTTTGGTTAAACCTGCTAAAGGGTGTGATTGAACCCATTCACGATGATTAACTTTATTGATGTGACAAATTAAATCAGGAGATGCTTCTCTTAAGTAGTTGTTCCAAACGAGTTTTGAATGAACTATTTGGTAGAATTTGTTACTTAGTTGAATATTTAATTTTGAGAGTTGATTATGAAAACGAGTGCTGATTCTGCAGTTAACCCTGATTTGATTGCTCATGCTGCTGATACGGATCAAAATTTGCTTGGTTCAATTAAAACAGTGAATTTAAGAATTGCTGTTCATGAGTTGTGCTCAGAATTTTTTTCTCAAGTTGAATTTGTGAATGTGACTAGTAACCAATTAAATAAAGTGATTCAAAACGTTCCTAATTTAAAACTCAGTTATTTAGAAAATTTCTCAGGTTTAGGTGTTGATCAAAATCGACTTGTTAAAGTGGGTAGTACAGGATCAACTTTTACATTGCATGCAGGTAACCATATTTTTAGTCACACTTTGGTGAGTGCAGCAAAGTCTATTGACTACACCGCAATGAATAAAATGAATAAAACAGTATTTTTAAAATGTTTACGTGATTTTATGGTGAATAAAGGTTTTTCTTTTACATTAAATAACAAAGAGTTAATTTCTAATGACCAGTATCACAGAAGGAGCAGTGGTTATAAACAGAATTATATTCTGAGACTAGTTTCACAAAAAATTTCTGATGTTTATGCGAGTTCTTCGCAACGTAAGGCCGTAGCTGTACAGCTTATGACTCATCAAATGAGTGAAAAACGTGAAAGTCCAGATCCTGTGCAAGAGCAAGATTTAACTCCGAATGAAATTCGGGCTTTTGATGCTTTAGATCTGACTAAATCTTTTGGTGCCCTATAAATTAATTGGTACGGTGATCTAGAGTTTGAATCGGCTGGTACATGTAAATTCGATAGAGTGTTTTTAGCGTATTCCTGGTGCTTACCCGATGGTTACCCGTTTAGGTTGTGGTGCATTGTTATTTGTAAGTTGTTGACAAAACGGAACAATCTCTGACCAAACGTTAATGGCAGCATCAAACCAAACTTTCTGCATAATTGCTTCTTGCGCGGTGTTTGAATTGGCAACTTTTTGCGCGGCAGTTGATAGTTCTCCATTTAGAAATGACCAGGTGGTTCGAAGACTGTCAAGCGCAGTTTGTGTGTAGTTCATGTCTTGGATTGCGATTTCCAGGCTCATGTTTAAACTTTTTAGAGTTGCAATTTGCCGTTGGTCTTGCTGTAAATGTGATTGGTCATTGCTGATTTCAGATTGATAATTTGAAATGGTTGATTCCAGCTGATTAATTTTTTCTTCGCCTTCTGCAATCGAGGCAACACCAATACCCGCAAGTATGAGTGACAAGCCACCGGTAAACGGGGCAAAAATAATGCCAAAAATAGTTTCGCCAATGCCCTCGTCACGTTTTTTTTTGGCTTCTGCAATGGCTTTTCTGTCAGTGATGATTTGTTGTTTCAAATCGGCAATGTGTGCATTAATTTGCTCAATTTCACTTTGAATATCGGCCGCTTGAGATTGAACTTGTGCAGCGGTTTTCTCCATATTGTTCAAAGGGGTTTCCATGTTGACTTGAAAGTTCTTCAATTGAGTTAAATAGCTGTTGATTGAATCATTGAGACTCTGAATGGGCGAACTTAATTGATTCAGTTGATCAACAATTTGCTGTCGTGTGGTGCTTGAAAAATTATTTTGCAGTTGTTGAAATAAAGTGTCGATGGGTTGTTGCGCATTCAGAAAAGCTTGGCCTGCGGACATGATGGCTTGTAACACTTGTTGTTTAAAATATAAAAAACCATTTTGTCGCCACTGAACAACCAGGTTTTCAGCAGCGCCCAATTCGTTCATGATGATTGGGTACCAAGCCGAATCATTTTCTGCGACATCGGCTTCGATAATTGCTTGGTTGGATGAATGTAATAATAAAAACGCACCAACGGCTGTGTTAATTTGTGTTTGCGTTTGATCGGTTGTAAAACTCATTGGTTTTGCCCTGTTAATAAGACTGTGTATTAAATTCAATACACAGTCTGCGTGAACTCATTTGAAGTAGTTAGGCTGCTGCAACGGCTACCGACTGCATCGGTAGTGTTTTGACTTCAATCTGAATTTTTCGATTGGCCAAAGCATTGGCAGTATCGGTTGCTTTTTGCCATTCATTTTGTGCTGCTTCGGTGAACACCCCTTGCATAATGACAGACAATTCGCCTTCCGCTTTTTCGAGTTTTTGCAAGACATCACTTAATTCGCCTTGGAATACAGCCCACTGGGTTCTAAATTTCGACAAACTGGATGAAGCTAAAGCGAGATTTGCAACGGCACCATCTGACGCGGATGAGAGCCCTTGTAAGGCAATAATTTGTCGTTTGTCGGCAGCGATTTGTTGCTGATCTTTGGCGATTTCTTTAAATTGTTCGTCAATTCGGTGTTGCATTACTCCCCAAGTGACTGCACCGCCAATAATGCCGGCTGCAGC
>DIYC01000072.1:0-9125 GCA_002428895.1 Burkholderiales bacterium UBA6064
TGAGGTAAGGTGCTAATCAGGAGCGATTTTAATTTTTCTAAGCCCTTCAAAGGGGTTAAACCCATTTCATGGATATGAAACCTTTATTAAATTTGTAACAATGACTAAAAACCTTAGGTGTATTCAGGTGAGTAGTATTAGTCAGTTGTCCTTTAATTTTTGTTTTGTTCGCTTTTTGCGAAAGTTATTGTTTACCACAGTAGCTAAGCCGATTTTGCTTGTAGTGTACACGGCGATGGTTATTTTGGTAAGTATGGCCTGGGGTGCTTTTAATGACTTGGCCTGGTATGGTCAAATCGTACTTTTTTTAGTAACTTTATTTTTAGCGTTCTATTTAGGCTTTCAGGTTGCTCAATTATGTGCGGCAATGATGATTGAATCTGTTTTTAAGGTCGATGCAGAGGATCAAACCCTTGGCCTTTATCACTATCTTGCAAAGTTGAATGATGAGTTTCATACCACTTATACAAATATGCAATGTTTACAGACTGAGCACGCTGAATTAATTGATCAGCTTGAGGAAGTACAAAATTGTTTAGATGGGGTTTATTTTATAGGCACCATCAATCCAGACAGAGGTTTACGTGTTGAGCGAGTAGGGCAATTTTTAGAAAAGTTATTTAAATTAAACAAAATGTCTTTTATGGCTGACTGGAAGGGCATGTTGGCAGATATTAAGCCTGCTGCGCATTGTGCTATTGAAGAAATGTTGACTAATCCGAATCCATTTCCAGAAAAACAATCGTTAATTTTTCCTTTAAACAATCACGTTGGATTGCAAGAAAAATATTTAAATCTGGTGGTTAAAAAGAAACGTGTTAACAATCAAACTCGGGTATTTGCAGCGATTTCTGAAGTCACTGATCTAGTTTCTGCCCAAAAACAAGCGGAATCAAATGACCGCGCCAAGTCAGAATTTTTAGCGATAGTCAGTCATGAGTTACGAACCCCCTTAAATGCAATCATAGGCTTTTCAAATTATTTACGTGAGTGTTTAGAGGGTCAACCTGAGTTGCAAAAAGATATGGATAATATTGTCCTGGCTAGTCGATCTTTAAACGTGGTATTAAACGATATTTTAGACTTTAGTACAATTCGTGCTAGTGGCCTTCCCTTGCATAATGAACCCTTTTGCCTACAAGATTTTGCACACAGTCTGATCCGGTTAAATCAAAAGCAAGCCAGTGAAAAAGGACTCGCTTTACGATTGCGAGTTAACGATCCGCCAAGCGATTTATTGATTGGTGATGTGAATCGACTTCGGCAAGTGATGCAAAATTTAGTTTCAAATGCCATTAAATTTACTGAAAAAGGTGAGGTCGAACTTTACATTCAAAGTATTCAAACAGCACCCAGCACAGTTGATGTTCAATTTGATATTGTCGATACGGGTATCGGATTAAATAGCGAAGAAGTGGCAAAAATTTTTAAACCATTTTCACAAGCCAATCAAGAGGTTAGACGTCGATTTGGTGGCACAGGGTTAGGTTTGGCTATTTGTTCTGAGTTGGTCTCTAAAATGGGTGGCACTGTTGCAGTCAGCTCTGTTAAAGGAGTGGGCTCAAAATTTACGGTACATTTACGTTTTAACACGACCCCTGCTGAATTAGTCAGTGTGCCGACTGCATTAATTAATCCTCAGCAGCTTGATAGGAAATTGCATATTCTCACGGTAGATGATCATCCAATTAATTTGAAATTGTTGCAACGAATACTGACTAAATCGGGTCATCATGTTCAACTTGCGAATTCGGGTATTGAAGCAATTCAATTGTGTCAAACTACAGCATTCGATTTGATTCTAATGGATATTGATATGCCTGTGATGGATGGATTTATTGCTACTAAAAAAATTCGAAGTCTGGAAGTTGCCTCGTCTCAGGCTCATATTTGCGCATTGACTGGGTATGTTGATGTTGCCACGGTAGAACGCTCCAAGGAAGTGGGGATGAATTCTTATTTAGCAAAACCCCTTAATACGGACAAGCTTGATGCACTAATTGTCAAAATTCAGCGTTCTAAAATGATAGATGCTGAAATTTGAATGGGTATTTGTTGTGTAGGGGTTGGTTTGAATTCATCAAAATGAGTTGCAGATTTTGTTGAAGCAAGCTAGGATTAAATGATAAAAATTCATAAGCTTGGTTTAATAAACACCCCGCAATACATGGTTTGGTGTTACATGGTCATGCTTCTAAATTCATTCTTTACGAGTTTACACAGTGATTAATAAAGAAGTGCCTTCCGTTGATCATCTCATTGAAGCAAAAAATACTGTGGTCGATTGCGGTTGTTACGGTTGGAGTCTTGTTGATCATTGTCGCCTTGTTGGCGCTAAACTAATTGGTGTGGATCAAGATAAACCATCACAAATTCCTCCTAATGTTGAATTTGTGATGATTCGAAATCTTTCCATAGAGCTTGAGAGCGGAATTGCAGATGTAGTGGTTGCTAGCCATATTTTGGAGCATATTCATGAGCCGATTACTTTCATGCGTGAGCTCGTACGAATTACGCGCCCTGGTGGTTTAATTTGGATAGAAGCACCAAGTGAATTAGCGACTATGATGATGGGCTCTAGCGACCCAGAAGACCACAGTTTTCAAAATTTCTGGGACGATCCAACGCATGTTCGCCCATGGCCACCAGGTGCAATGTATCGACTCGCGCTGAGTTGTCAGTGTAGGCCAGAAGCGATTAGTCGGTGTCATGTTGATGGCATTCCTTCGACCCGAATGATTTGTCGCAAAGATGTTCATTATGATGACAATCTATCACAATCGCCACGCTATGTTAGCTTGCGTGGTGTTGCTCGTGGTGTTGAAAATGCATGGAATCACATTTGGGTGCAAAAGCGTTAATCTTAATATTCTTCATTAAAAATTACATTTATTAATGATTTTTTACTTAAACTAAACTAAATGTGTCTAAATGTTTGTTACAGTGAGTTCTTTAAGATCTGTAGTTCTTTAGTAGTCAGTTTCAGTTAATTTCGAAAGGTGCGCTATGAACTCATTTTTGTCTAAAGTATTGATGTGTTTAATTCCCTTAAATGTCATCATTTCCTATTTAGTGGGCCGTCGAGAACTTGATTTATCTCGCTCACAAGTTTCAAACGAATTAGAAGCTTTAGGGCTTGGTTTTTTAATTTGTTTGCCATTGCTTTCAGGGTGGTTAATTTATCAAATATTTCCTGCTAATCGAAATAAACTTAGAAGTTTTATTCGTTTTATCTCGCTCGCAATGGTGCTGATTTATGCGCCAATCATCACTTGGCTAAATATTGATTCTCTGCTTTATTGGAAACCACTGGGTGAAGGTTTTCAAATTTATGTGTTGCCATTAATATTTGGATTTGCCTCCTTATTGTTTTTTTTGTTGACTTTTATGATTTGTCTCATGTTTACTAATAAGCAACCGAGTTACAGTGGCTTTGATTAAAGTGATATGATGGAGTGTTTATTTTTCAACAAAAGCGCGCTCAAACACATAGTCTCCAGGTTGTCCTACACCAGGCGATACGATAAATCCAAGTTTATCGAGTAAAGACCGAATGTCGGCCAGCATGCTGGGGCTTCCACAAATCATGGCTCGGTCTGTTTTTGCATTTAAGGCGGGTAAGTTTAGGTTTTGGCATAAACGACCTGACTCAATCAGCGTAGTAATACGCCCTTGGTTTTTAAACGGTTCACGTGTTACGGTGGGGTAGTAGAGTAATTGGTTACGTGCTTGTTCACCGAAAAACTCGTTATTCGGTAATTCTTGAGAGATGAAGTCTTGGTAGGCTAATTCGCTGACATAGCGTACGCCATGAACTAAAATAATTTTTTCAAATTTATCGTATGTTTCAGGGTCTTTAATAATACTCATAAAGGGTGCAAGACCTGTGCCAGTGCCAAATAAAAACAAATTTTTACCTGGTTTAACATCATTAATCACTAACGTGCCCGTAGGCTTTTTACCCACGAGTAGCGAGTCGCCTACTTTTAAATGTTGAAGCTTAGATGTCAGTTTGCCATCGGATACTTTAATGCTAAAAAACTCTAAATGTTCCTCATAGTTTGCACTTGCAATGCTGTAAGCTCTTAATATAGGTTTACCTTCGACTTCAAGGCCAATCATGACAAAATGCCCATTTTCAAACCTTAAGCCAGCACTGCGAGTGGTTTTAAAGCTAAATAAAGTATCATTCCAGTGGTGAACATCAATTACACGTTCTTCAATTAAATTTGCCATTTTTAAAATCTAAAGTCACAACCGAGCACATCATAGCGTGAAATATAGAGTAGTAGCGTTAACTGGTTCTATTTTTTAGTAATTTTACTTATTCTTCTCGTTCTATGGTGATGTGTTGTCTGGCCTAATGGTTAACTCGTTGGGTGAAATGGTTGGGTTATTCTGGCTAACTGTTAATTCGATGATCGACGTTGTGGGGTTGTTTGGCGTAATGGCTGAGTCGTTTGGGCTCATAGTTAGATCGTCTGGGGCATCCGTTAAAGCGCTGGACGTGTCGTTGTCGGTTGATCTGACAATTCTAGCAACTAGGCAACTATTCAGAAATCCGGCTACCATGCCTCCGGAAGCACCAATAATTGACATATAGGTTATTGCTTTTAAAGTGAATTCATTGTCTCTGTGATCTAGTTTACACGCTAAACCTGTCCAAACAAATGCGGTAAGACTACTTAAAAAACCAGCAAAAATGACAAAACAAGCATTTTTAACAGTGCATTCACATCCAGGTCTAATTGTTTCATGTGTTCTGCTTCGGTGATTGATCATTTCTTGAAAATTAGGCGCGGTGTGATCGATAACATGCATCTGAATAATATTTGCCGGAAGGGGTTCTGAGTCTACTGTTAAGGTAGGTAACGAATAGGTATCAACAACATATTGAGAAGGAAGAATTGGACGATCGTTTGAATATGGGCGTGCCATCAGTGTTGCTCCTATAAAGTGGTTAAAACAGATCAATTCACAACTTTTTTGGGTTGTTGTAATCCTTCTTTTTTATTTCCATTAGAATAAGGCTCAGCATTATGCTTGTTTAAACTGGAGATTCAATGACTGTTACCGTTACGCAGATAGAAACTGTTTTGAAATCAATTTATGATTCTTTCCTAGAGAAAAATTTGATTGATGCAAAATTGATTAAAAATATTGTAGTCAATGCTGGCTGCGTGTCTCTTGATTTGCATTTACCTTACCCCAGTCAAACACACTTAAATCAAATTAAAAACAATATAACTCAAACTATTCAAAATTTAGATCCTCGCTTGGCTCTTCAAATAAATGCTTCCGTGGTGGTTGAAAGTCATGCCGTGCAAATGGGCTTAAAACCTTTGCCAGGGGTTAAAAATATTCTTGTTGTGGCTTCAGGTAAAGGGGGGGTTGGGAAATCAACTACGGCTGTTAATTTAGCATTGGCTTTGGTTTCAGAAGGTGCATCTGTGGGTCTTCTTGATGCTGATATTTATGGGCCTTCGCAACCCATGATGTTGGGTTTAAGTGGGCAACCTGATATTATTAATGGTGAATTAATTGACCCTTTAATTGGGCATGGTCTTCAAGTGATGTCAATTGGGTTTCTGATTGAACAAGACACTCCGATGGTATGGCGCGGTCCAATGGTGACTAGGGCGTTAGACCAATTGTTAAACCAAACTCGCTGGAAAGATTTAGATTATTTGGTGGTTGATATGCCACCAGGTACAGGAGATATCCAGCTTAGTTTGGCGCAAAAAGTACCAGTGACAGGTGCAATTATTGTGACTACACCACAAGACATCGCTTTATTAGATGCAAAAAAAGGCCTCAAAATGTTTGAAAAAGTAGGGGTTCCGATACTGGGAATTGTTGAAAATATGGCTATTTACCAATGTAGTCAATGTGGCCATCAAGAACATGTATTTGGTTCAGGGGGTGGAGAGCACATGGCTTCTACTTTTCAAGTGCCTTATTTAGGTGGCTTGCCACTAGATATAAAAATTCGTGAACAAACCGATGCAGGTGTTCCGACTGTGGTGAGTAGCCCAGAGTCGGCTGTAGCGCAGCTATATCGTAGCATTGCGATTAAAGCTGCAGCAGGAATTGCCAAGCAAGCGAAAAATCACACACTTAAGTTTCCTAAAATTGTAGTACAAAACACTTAATTCTTAAAAGTGAGCAGATTTTTTTATTAGTTTAAGTTTTTTGTCAAGAGATGTTTTTGGTTATCCCTCGAAATAGTGAATCGTTATCCCTAATCTTGTTTTGTTTTTTTTACACTAAATTGAAACGTAGCAAAAGGGGTAAAAAACTTAGTGTTCGGGGGGGGCAATATGACTACAATCTCAGTCAATTCGTATTACAGTGGTATTACATTCAGTGCTTCAGAAGAACAAGCTTTTTCATCAACAGTTCAGCGTAAAATGATTGCACGTCAACAGCCAGTTGAGTTGAATGGCTCCGATGCGGGGAAGTCTTTTTCTAAACGATTTCAGCGGATCAATCGTTGCGTGGATCAAGCAGTACTAACCCCTTGTAACAACCAGCATTTCTTCAAAAAAGTTCGCATCAATAGTGAACAAAAGGTTGCTTTGGCTGCATTTTCATTTTATTTAGAAGCATATTGCACCAACAGCAATCAAAGTATTCATGAGTTGACCCATCAATTTGCTCAGTTTTTAAATTTATCACCTAGCCAGCCAGTTGCTGGGCAGTTGCCCTGTGTTGATCAACTAAACTCGCATCAAGTCGATGTGTTTTGGACACGTTTTATGAGTTCAGACCATGCACGTAAGGCGCTTAATTCATCTGCTTTTTTGTTTACGCACACTGCGTATGCACACTCATCTGTGACTGGATTTTTTTTAAAATTATCTCGATTTTGTGATGATATTGGTCATATCAGCTTGTCGCCAACGGGAACCTTTACCAAAAAATACCGCCACATGGTTAATCAGCTCAACAATCAAACCGGTTTAATGTATTCGGTTACGTATTTGATGGGCGCAGCCACTACCCTAATTATCCTGGCTTTGCTTCGAGTAACGGAGTTATTGGTTCAGCCACTTGCTTTTGCGGTCACAGCACCCACTTATGTTGCGGGTGCCATTTTTGCCTTAATTGCAAAAAAACTAGATTCTTTCATTTGGCAGCGAGGAGATCAATCCATTCATCGGGATCTACAGACTCAGAATCGCGTAATTCAAATGACCAATAATCGTTTGGTTGAAATGCTGGGATTGATGACTAAGACGCAAAATTATTATCATTTAAACCATGAGAAAGATGGACAACCTAACGAAGCAGTGAGGGCACAACAGGCTGCAGTAAGTCAATATGCACAAGAAATTGTGGCACGAAAAAGTAATAACTTGTGCAGTTATTTAGCTAGAAATGCGCATTCTAAGAAAACGCTTCATGCTCAACTTACGCAACAAATTCGACAAGGGGCAAACGCTTTTTGTGAAAACTTAATTTCAGGACATATTCCACTTCAAGCTGGGCAACTGTTTAATGCGCAATGCGTCGTATGGCAAGTCATTGAAACGCATCGCAATCAATTAAGTCAGTTAAATCAACATGGATTTTCACAATTGGTCAATCCACAAGAAAAGTTGGCAATTCAAAAAAAGCTGTTGAAGCATCAGATGCGTGCCATGTTTGGTGTGAGTTGTTTGTTCTCTAATGTGCGAACTGGTCGTTTAGTGAATGAATATGCAAGACCAGAAGATGCAGATCGGATTGAATTAGATGAGAACAATAATAAAGTATGGATAGATGGGGACTACCCTTTTCAAGATCGGCAATTACGTACTCACCTAGAGTATTTGTTTCATTGGTCATATGACAAGATTAGGTTGAAGGCTGCACTGGGTTTATGTCGGTTAGCGGGTACGCAAATTCATCATTCCGTGAAAGATCAAGTTTATGATAATCAAGCCAACTGCGTATCTCGTTATCAGGGTATTCAAGCGCTTATTCACAAGGTAGCGCGTTGCATCTCAGTCAAAGCAAATGACTCGGATTTTGTCGCTTTTCGTGACATTGTGCCTTTTATGCGCCATTTTACGAAAAAACCAGAGAACCTAGTAACTTATAAAGTTAAGCAAGAAAGAGTGTCGGCGAAGCATTCAGAGGGTGGTCAAGTTAATTCTCTGGGTTATATTTTAAAGCATCCTAAACAGTACAGCCAATTAACCAATAAACTATTGGGTTGGCATCTATTTTTACAAGAGGTGGCTGAGAAATATGTTCAGCCTGGGCGTGGAAATCTTGGTCGTTTTATTGATAAATTTGTAGCTCAAAGAATTATTGGGAATATGGGGCCTACGCTCAGAAATTCGCTCTCTTATGCCGCTTCTTCTTTAGTTTGGGCAGCGTTTATTACACCGTCTGTTGCTTTGCCTATTTATGTCGGTGGATTGTTTGGCCCAACCTTTCTTGGTGGCGTCACCGGACTACTGAGTTTAGTTGTCGCTTTGCTTGTTTTAACCTCTGCCCGATTCAGTAAGCCTAAATCAAGTTAAGCGAGTCTGTTAGATCAATGTAATTAAAAAGTAAATAAAGGCATAAAAAAATGAACTTTATTAAAAAAAAATTTACACAGTTGAAATAAGGAGCTGTTTATGCGAAGTAAAGAACTCGAAGCCAGGATGCTGCAAGCCAAAATGAATAAATCTGCTGCCTCAACAGAAACTAGTGGTCAGCGTGTGAGTGCTTCTCAATTTGGTGCAACTGGCGCAACAAATCGTTCGCCTTTTCCTGGTTTTAATGGGGCATCATCTATTCGGCCTGCTCGTCCATCGTTTACTAAAGAAGTTCCACCAAGTGTCCCTTCTACTGAAGCTGTACCGATTACTGCGGATGCTGCTTCACCCTCCGATTTTCCTCAGTTAAAAAAATTGCCCGCAGAGTCTGAATTACTATTATCGGGCTTTACTCGAGAAGAATCTGATTTTCTTCACAAATCTGTAAGGGCTGCTGGTTTGCAGTGGTTTGAAGGTGAAGGTTCAATTTTGGTTAAGCGAGACCCCATTGAATTACGCCTTCGTGCTGGGCAATCTGAGATGACGCGTTGGTTGGTGCTTGCTTTTCCGGTGATCGATATGAACGAAGAAGGTGCAGTTGAAGCAGCACTA
>DIYC01000072.1:9318-9837 GCA_002428895.1 Burkholderiales bacterium UBA6064
AGCAGCACTACATTTTTTAACAGAATCATATAATATGGCGCATTCTATTGAGCTTCAGTTTCAGCCCGCAATTAATATTCAAACAGAAAAATTAGAATTTTTAATGCAGTTACCACTTGAAGGGATTGATCACACCAGCTTAGGACAAATGATAGAACAGTTCGTTGTTGCTCTGTCCGATGGAGTTAAAGAAGAGCTTAAACGAATTTTATATCAAGTGTCATCCCAGGGCAGCACGAACTAGCTGAGTACGGTAATATCGCAGGTATTTACAATTTACCCTGATGTATGTATGAGCATTAAGTCTGATCAATGGATAAGACGTATGGCCACTGAGCATGGTCTAATTACCCCGTTTGAGGCGGAGCAAGTTCGGTTCGTCAACCAAAAACGTGTGGTTTCTTATGGTACATCGAGCTATGGTTATGATATTCGGTGTGCCAATGAATTTAAAATTTTTACCAACATTAATAGTACTATTGTTGATCCTAAAAATTTTGATGAAAAAAGTTTTGTTGA
>DIYC01000072.1:9990-11783 GCA_002428895.1 Burkholderiales bacterium UBA6064
AACGTGTTTTCTGCCACCGTTGACCCCAAAAACTTTGATGAAAAAAGTTTTGTTGATTTTAAAGGCGATGTGTGTATTATTCCGCCTAATTCATTTGCCTTAGCTCGAACAGTTGAATATTTTAAAATCCCAAGAAATATTTTAACAATTTGTTTGGGTAAAAGTACTTACGCCCGCTGCGGTATTATTGTTAATGTGACGCCATTTGAACCTGAATGGGAAGGGTTTGTTACCTTAGAATTTTCTAATACTACGCCTTTGCCCGCAAAAATTTATGCAGGGGAGGGGTGCGCACAAGTTTTGTTTTTTCAAAGTGATGAAGTGTGTCAAGTCTCTTACAAAGATCGTGGTGGCAAATATCAAGGTCAACTGGGCGTTACTTTACCTAAAACGTAATCCTTTTTCTTAAGCGATTGCTTCTTTTGAAGTCATTGCGAGTGTTTGAGCACAAGTCTTCAGGTTGCCTAAAGCGTGTCTAATTTTCTCAGTTTGTTTAACCTGGAATTTTTGAATATCTTCTACAACAAGCTTTTTGTTAATGATCATCCAGACGCTCCCACATGCAATCAGCGTGAGCATGCACACCGAAAAACCAATCATTGACATAGATAGATTGATAGGCATTAACAGAATGTTTTTAAATGCAGTACACAGCGTGCAAATTCCTAAAAGTAGGCGCGTGCTTAAAATAGTTCCAGTGATAGGTTCTATTCCTTTTCTAAGCTGATAACCAATGTGTTTGTCCCATGAAACACTGAATTTATTAATGAGAACCAAACCAGAATAAAAAAGTCTAACAATATTTGCACCCAGATGTTTGTCATACTTTGATTCTTTGATCAATTCGTAAGGGGAAATATAGCGTTGGGTGCTGGGTTGAATGAGTTTTGTTTGTTGCCAAGATTGAGTTTCTTTGAATGAAAGTTTTTTCGTGAATTGTTTGGTGTGTAAACCAATAATTTTTGAAGTTGATTTCAGGTGGTGATCATTAGGCTTGATGTGGGTAATACGATTGGCTTGTTTTTGGGTGATTCCCCCACCGTTAAGGGCAACGGCAAGACCGGCAAGAACGAATGAAAGAAAGTAAAGTGCACTACCTGAGGCTTTTAGAATGACTCCTACCCATGAACTTAGCGCAACCATGATCGCCCTGCCAAAAGCAGCCGTGAAAACATCAATAAAAAATTCTTTGCTTTCTGAGTGATTATTTTTTGGGGTCATGGTAATTTTAAGGCGCTTAGCCATAAATGTAGAAAGATCAGAACTTACTTCGGCTAGGTCTTCTAAGCGACGAGTCATACAGATTATCAATTGTAAAAACTTGTTATTTGTTGAATCAGGGTAAGATAAAAGTGCGTCAATACGTTGTTTTTTAGTCCATTTGTAAACAGGGCTATACGCATTTAGTGCTAAGGTTTGTTGATAAGCTCTTTCGTGGCGTTGAGCGCTGTCTTTATAATTGTTGGCCAATGACATAAAGCGATCTGCGTAATTGAAACTGCTGAGCGTGTTGATCATTGTATTTGAATCAGAGCGTTGAACAGTCTTTATTAAACCCTTTATTCATTACAAACTGATTACAATATCAAAATGACTGCAACGATGTCCTGTTGCCCTGATTCAACTACAATTTGTCATTTAAAAAAGGTTTTTTATGAAGTTTCGTTTTCCGATTGTTATTATTGATGAAGATTTTCGTTCGGAGAATGCCTCAGGTCTTGGTATTCGCGCTTTGGCCGATGCGATTGAAGCCGAAGGCGTTCAAGTACTGGGGGTGACCAGTTACGGCGATT
>DIYC01000072.1:12001-13005 GCA_002428895.1 Burkholderiales bacterium UBA6064
GCTCAGCAGCAAAGCAGAGCAAGTGCCTTTATTCTGTCGATTGACGATGAAGAGTTTGGCTCAGGCAGTGAAAAAGAGTCTCAAGAGGCACTTAGAAATTTATCGAATTTTGTTGATGAAATTCGCTTTAAAAGCTCAGATATTCCGATTTATTTGTATGGTGAAACGCGGACTTCACGGCACATTCCCAACAAGTTACTCAAAGAACTGCACGGGTTTATTCACATGTTCGAAGATACGCCCGAGTTTGTTGCGCGGCATATTATTCGTGAATCTAAAAGCTATCTTGATTCTTTATCACCTCCTTTTTTTCGCGCATTAATTGATTACGCGCAAGACGGTTCTTATTCATGGCATTGCCCTGGGCATTCAGGTGGCGTTGCGTTTTTAAAAAGCCCAGTGGGTCAAATGTTCCATCAGTTTTTTGGTGAAAATTTATTGCGTGCCGATGTGTGTAATTCGGTCGATGAGTTGGGCCAGTTGCTTGATAATACTGGGCCAGTCGCTGCTTCTGAGCACAATGCGGCACGTATTTTTAATGCGGATCATTGCTTTTTTGTCACTAACGGAACATCTACTTCTAACAAAATGGTGTGGCATGCGAATGTGGCGCCTGGTGATATTGTGATTGTTGATCGCAATTGCCACAAATCGATTCTTCATTCAATCACGATGACTGGTGCTATACCTGTTTTTTTAACGCCAACACGTAATAATTTGGGTTTAATTGGCCCTATTCCTAAATCAGAGTTTTCGCCGGAAAGCATTCAGAAAAAAATCGAGAATCATCCGTTTGCCAGCAAAGCTAAAAATAAAAAACCAAGAATTTTAACGATCACACAAAGTACCTATGATGGCATTTTGTATAACGTTGAAATGATGAAACAAACTTTGGGCAGCAGTATTGATACATTGCATTTTGATGAAGCCTGGTTGCCACATGCGAGCTTTCATGGTCTTTATAGTAACATGCATGCAATTGGTAAAAACCGCCCTAGACACCC
>DIYC01000072.1:13196-14866 GCA_002428895.1 Burkholderiales bacterium UBA6064
AAAACCGCCCTAGACACCCTGAAGCTTTAGTGTTTTCAACGCAATCCACACATAAATTATTGGCTGGCTTGTCGCAAGCATCACAAATTTTGGTTCAAGATTCGCAAACCCGAAAGCTTGATCGGCATGTGTTTAACGAAGCATATTTAATGCATTCTTCAACCAGCCCTCAGTACGCCATTATTGCCAGTTGCGACGTGGCTGCTGCCATGATGGAGCCCCCAGGCGGCACGGCGTTGGTGGAGGAGAGTATCTGTGAGGCACTCGATTTTAGACTAGCTATGCGCAAAGTAGATGAAGAATTTGGTCAAGACTGGTGGTTTAAGGTGTGGGGACCTGATGTACTGAATGAAGACGCCTACAAACATCAAGAAGATTGGTTAATTCGAGGTGAAGAAAATTGGCATGGTTTTGGCCACATAGAACCAGGTTTTAACATGCTTGACCCCATTAAAACCACCATTGTGAACCCGGGTCTCGATATTACTGGGCAATTTGCTGATTCAGGCATTCCTGCCTCTATCGTCACCAAATACTTGGCAGAGCACGGTGTGATTGTTGAAAAAACTGGCTTATATTCATTTTTTATTATGTTCACGATTGGTATTACCAAGGGTCGTTGGAATACCTTGTTAACCGCATTACAGCAATTTAAAGATGATTACGATAAAAACCAGCCATTGTGGCGCATTATTCCTGAATTTTGCCAAAAGCAACCTATGTACGAACGGGTTGGTTTGCGTGACTTATGCGACAAAATTCATGCCATGTATAAAAGTGAAGATGTAGCTCGTTTAACCACCGAGATGTATGTGTCTGAAATGCAACCAGCCATGGTGCCAGCCCAAGCTTACGCCAAAGTAGCACATCGTGAAATTGAGCGTGTTTCGATCGATGACCTTGAAGGTCGAATTACATCAGCTTTGCTTACTCCTTATCCTCCAGGGATTCCATTGCTTATCCCAGGTGAAAAATTTAACGCTACCATTGTGAAATATTTGCAATTTGCGAGGCTGTTTAATCACACTTTTCCTGGCTTTGATACCGATATTCATGGTTTGGTTGAGTATGTCGATGAAAGTGGTAAAACGTGTTATGCCGTTGATTGCGTGAAGTTGTAATTGGGTTTGTTGGGTTGATCCAGTGGTTTAAATTGACACTTTTGCTAACTGCCAGTACGATGATGAGCTTTAGTCATTAGAGGAGTACCCGGATTACGCCCGGCTCTTTATGGATAGTCCCAGTTGTCGAAATTTAAATACTTCTTTTTTTCTAGCTCAACCCACAATCTGTTTTTTTGGTGCAGTTGTCCCAATCCTAACGTTTCTCGCTATAGTCAAGGTTAATTCCATTTGCTTAGTCAATTCATTTGAATTTGGGGTAAAAACATGGAATTTTTAATTTTAATTGGTTTAATTATTCTGAATGGTTTATTTGCGATGTCCGAAATTGCGCTGGTTACGGCTCGCAAGGCACGACTGATGAAACTTGCATCCGAAGGCGACAGCTCTGCATCCGTTGCACTTGAATTAGGGGAAGACCCTACCAAATTTTTATCAACCGTTCAAATTGGTATTACATCGATTGGTTTATTAAATGGAATTGTGGGCGAGGCCGTTTTAGCCGGTCCCTTTTCGTTGTGGTTGCAATCGTTTGGAACGGATGAAGAG
>DIYC01000072.1:15059-17412 GCA_002428895.1 Burkholderiales bacterium UBA6064
ACTTATTTGGAACGGATGAAGACTTGGCCAGTATTGGCGCAACTGCAGTTGTGGTGGTGGTTGTTACTTATGTCTCTATTGTTGTCGGTGAATTAGTGCCGAAGCGCTTGGGGCAAATTACCCCTGAACTGATTGCCCGTCTGGTTGCTCGGCCTATGCAAATTTTAGCGGTGATTACGCGGCCGTTTGTCGTTTTACTTACTTTTTCAACGCACACCATTTTGCGTTTAATTGGCGTTAACCAAAATTCACCATCGGGTGTTACTGAAGAAGAAATTCATGCCATGTTGGAAGAGGGTTCTGAAACCGGTGTGATTGAACAGCAGCAACATGAAATGGTGCGTAATGTATTTCGTTTAGACGATAGGCAATTGGGTTCGCTTATGATTCCCCGATCTGACGTGGTGTATATTGATATTCGGCTAGCCCCTGAAGAAAACTTACGGCGCTTAATCGAATCGGAGCATTCACGGTTTCCGGTCTGTGAGGGTAGTCTTGATAAAGTATTAGGTGTTTTACACGCTAAACAAGCGCTGGCCTGTGTCGCTAAAGGCCAAACGCCTGACTATACAGTGAATTTACATCCCAGTATTTACGTACCCGAAACTTTGACAGGTATGGAATTGCTTGAACAGTTTCGTGCCAACAACATGCAAATGGCATTTGTGATTGATGAATATGGCGAAATTGAGGGTATCGTGACTTTGCAAGATGTGCTTGAAGCGGTTACCGGCGAATTTACGCCTAAAAATGCCGATGATGCTTGGGCTGTACAACGCGAAGATGGTTCTTGGTTATTAGATGGTGCTATCCCTATTCCAGAAATGAAAGACCGTCTTGAACTTAAAGGTGTACCTGAAGAATACAAAGGCCGTTATCACACGCTCAGTGGTATGTTGATGTTGTTGTTGGGTAAAGTACCCGCAACGTGTGATTATGTGGATTGGGAAGGTTGGCGATTCGAAGTGGTTGACATGGATGAAAAACGAATTGACAAAGTGATTGCCACCCCTTTGTTAAATAGCCAATCTTCTACAGAAGAAACTCCTACACTATGAGTCATTCTCATGTGCTCACATACTTGTTGGATGGTCAGGGGGGTGCCAGTCATCTTGATTCAGCAAAAACCTTAGCTCAATTGAATCCAGAGCAAACTGTGTGGCATCTGTTTGATGGTAATCATGCAGATACTCGAAAAAAGTTGATACAAACAATAGGCCATCTTGATCCAATAGTCGTGAAAGCTTTGACTGCGCAAGAAATTCGACCGCGTTTGGTGCAAATTGGTGATGGTGTTTTGCTTATTTTACGCGGCATTAATTTAAATCCAAATGCAGCGCCTGAAGACATGGTTTCGGTTCGTTTGTGGGTCGAGTCGAATCGAATTATTACGGTGCATCGTCGTCATTTAAAATCTGTGAAAGACATTGAAGAAACATTGCAAAAGGGCACTGGCCCTAAAACTTCAGCAGAGTTTGTGACTGAGTTGGTGAAGAAAGTTTCAGAGCGTATCGATGCATTCATTGTGTCACTCGATGATGAAACCGAAGAGTTAGAGGCACAAGTCTTAGAGTCTGGCAAAATGCCACTGAGTCAGGATGTGTCAGAAATTCGAAAAAAAGCCCATATTCTTAGGCGTTACATGAGGCCCCAAAAAGAAGCAATTCTTCAATTGCATTGGGTGAAATGTAGTTGGTTGGGTGAAGCGCATTTACGTTATTTTCAAGAATCGTTGAATCATATTACTCGTCATGTTGAAGATTTAGATGCTATTTATGAGCGAGTTCAAATTGTTCATGATGAGTTGTCCAATAGTTTTGCCAATAAAATGCATCGAAACACCTACATGTTGTCGGTGATTGCGGCGGTTTTTTTACCACTTAGTTTTTTAACAGGACTTTTAGGTATTAATGTCGGAGGAATTCCCGGGGCAGACAATCATTTTGCTTTTTGGATTTTTGTAAGCGTTTTACTGCTGGTGGTGTGTATCCAGGCATTTATTTTTAGAAAGTTAAAATGGTTTTAGTCAGTGAGCATCGCAGTTGTTACTCGTTGTTTAAATTGTTTCTCTGTTGTGCGATCACCTTTAATTTTCTGCGGTACACGGCAATAGAATGATCGGCAGGCAGTGCTAAAAAACTTAATTTTTTAAAAAAATATGCTTTAACTCGGTACCACCAACTTACAGAAAACATTAGTTTCACTGTGTCATAGGCGCCTGGTTCGCAGTTGGTTAAATAGCGCATGTCGCCCATGTGGTAATAACCCCCAAAGTTTGATAAAATTTTCGCTTTAATGCTTGGGCCAAAGTGGGGAACCAATCCGCAGAACCAAGCAATTAAGCCAACAGTTT
>DIYC01000058.1:0-551 GCA_002428895.1 Burkholderiales bacterium UBA6064
TTCACCATTGCACCTAGACTGTTGTCAGCAATCTCTTTTTCGATCAATAACAAGACATATGATGGTCTAACCACTGCAACAAGCAACATTGTAGATGATTCTTTAGGAAGTGATGATGCACAGATTGTTGCAAATGCTGCATTCCTTAATAAAAACGTCGGTACAGGGAAATCAGTATTCGTTTCCTCTTTTAGCTTAACGGGTAATCAAGCAAGCAATTATACCTTGGGTAGTTTGGGATTATTTTCTTCTTTTTACACAGATACCGCCGACATCAGCGCCCGCACACTAACCGCCACATTAAGCGGTGTAAATGACAAAACTTACGATGCCACAACAAATGTCACCGGCGGCACGTTGAGCGATGATCGAGTCGCAGGCGACATGCTCACTATGAGCACAACAGGTATTGCCTTCAACAACAAAAATGCAGGCATGGGTAAAATAGCCACCGCAGCAGGCTTAAGCCTGAGTGGTGCTGATGCGGGCAACTACATCTTGGCTACCACCACAGCCACCGATACCGCAGACATTACTGCACGAACCTTGAC
>DIYC01000058.1:762-9928 GCA_002428895.1 Burkholderiales bacterium UBA6064
GACATTACTGCACGAACCTTGACTGCAACTTTAAGCGGTGTGAATGACAAAACCTACGATGCCACAACAAGTACAACAGGCGGTATATTCAGCGATGACCGGATTAGTGGTGATGTCTTGACAGTGAACACCAGCAGCATCACCTTCGATAACAAAAACGTGGGCACTGGTAAAACAGTCACCGCAACAGGCTTAAACCTCACTGGCATTGATGCAGGCAATTACACCTTGGCAGCCAACACAGCCACGGACACGGCAGACATCAACAAAGCAACTTTGCAGGTTACTGCACTTGACCAAAGTCGAATTTATGGCGAAGCCAATCCAAGTTTGGTTGGCACAATCACAGGCTTTGTGAACTCAGAGACTGTTGCCGAGCTGAATACGCTTCCCAGCTATAGCACCACAGCTACTTTGGACAGTAATACAGGCAACTACACTATTTCCGCCAGTGGAGCCAGTGCAAACAATTATGACTTTCAATACAACACCGGCACTTTAAGTATTCAGAAAGCACCTTTGTCGGTAAGACTTCCTAGCCTGACGTTATCCAGTTCTGATTTAATGACAAGCGATTTAAAGCAGTATTTTATTTATACAGGTTTTAAGTTAGCGGATGGGATAAACAATTTGAATCAACTTCCTTCAGTGGTTCGTACTTCTTCAGATTCAGGCATTTACGCTTTATTACAAGGTGGACAGGATGACAATTATGCCTTTGATTTACCTTCAACTCCTGCTGGGTTGAAACTTGAGTTACGCAAGGTAGATTTAAAGGCGTTAACTCCGTTCAGTGATGCCTTGGTGAGTTACAAACCAACACAAAACTTCAATTTATTCGTCCCGAGTAATACTCCTACGGTTGAAAATGAGCAGGAAGATGATGTCAACTTTTAATTAGGTTCGTTCTTTCTTAACATGAATGAATGACATCGGGGTTACCACATAATCAACAGCTTGGTCATGTGGCTCTTGAAACAAATCGCTAATTAAGGCTTCTTGCCAAGTGATGCCCACAGTGACCGGTTTTAAATCAAGTTGTGTTAATTCGTTTAAAGTACGGTCATACCACCCTGCACCGTAACCCAACCTAAACCCTTGAGAGTTTAACGCCAAACTGGGGATGATCACCCAATCTGGTTGAACCCAATTCGCACCACTTGGGACAGGGATACCATACTCCCCTATTTCAAATGCATCAAACCCACTGAAACGCGCAAATCGCAACACTTTTAGGTTCTGATCAAAAGAACAAACAGGAAAAGCCCATTCAAATTTTTGCAACTCGGGGCGCTGAGTGAGGGATAATAAATTGGGCTCGCCGGAATGTGGGTAGTAGATAGCCACTATGCAAGGCTGTACAGTTTGAAGTAAAGTTACAATACGAGATACAATTAAATTAGAATGCGTTAAGGCTTCTTGTTTAGACTTTATAGCTCTAACTTTTTTCAACGCGATTCTTAAACTCTTTTTCATTTTTAAAGACCTATGAAACAAATACTCACTAAGTTGTTTCCCTACCAACTCTTTTTAACTGTCGCTTTAGTAAGTGGGCCTAAGGCTCATGCAACAGAGATGCCCAGCCAAGAAGAAATGCGAGCTATTGTGGCGATTAAGTCTGCTTTTAGTCAAGGCGATTTTAAAGAGTTTGTTGCGCACAGTTCAAGTATTCCTAATGATAGTCTTTTTAGTTCGTATGTTGACACTTGGTTATTTCGATTAATTCAGCAACCTATTAAAAACGAAAACTCTTCAGAAAAACTATGGCCTGAACAAGAAATTAAAGCCGTTTTAACAAAGCATGAGAACACTTGGGCTGCAGAAGAATTACGCCGAACCTGGCTGCAGCAATTGGCTCGAAATGGCAAGTGGGACTTATACGCCCAAGAACGCGCTCAGCTAAGGTACCGACCCGATTTCGGAGTTGAATGTGCCGATACCCTGTATTCAGCCAATCAAGGCCAACTCGTCCGAGACAAACTAAGAACAATTCTTACTTACGAAGAAAGTTTACCGTCCACCTGTCGCTTTTTAATTCAAGAATTACATGAAAAAAAAGAAATTAAGAATCACCAACTCAGTACCAGGTTATACCATCTAATTGCCAACAATCAAATTAATACCGCACAACGCTTCATCAACTCGTTCAACGACACCTCTTGGGGAAAGGGAATTTCTCAAACTGCGCTTAAGCAAGCAACCGATAACCCCTCAAAATTTATTAAACAGGTTCGGCAAAATAAAACCGTAGACGACACAAGCTTAACAGCGGCGATCACCATGATTGCGACCAAAGACCATAACAAAGCGATTGATCTTCTCAATGATTCTTGGGCCAATAAAATCCTCAGCAAACATTCTAAGGAATGGCTATGGGCCTATATTGGCTACCGCGCAGCTTTGTTCTGGGATACCTCTGCTGAACACTATTTTGCTAAAGCCAGCAATGATGTGTTTAGTGATGATTTTTTTGAATGGCAACTGCGTATTGCTTTACTCAACAACAACATGGCTCAAGTTGTTCGCCTAGCCGAACAACTACCGCAGCATTTACAACAAGAAGAAACCTGGCAATATTGGAAAGCTTATGCCCTTGTGTCTCAAAATGACCTAATTAATGCCAAAAGTCTATTTGTCCAATTTGCCAACCCATTTTCTTTTTATGGCAAACTGGCACTCGAAGAGTTAGGCAGTAGTCCCACTCCCCTTCTTTTATCCAGGCCAGTTACTGCAGAAGAACTTCGGCAAGCCAAAGAAAACAAGGGACTGCTTCGTGCGCTGGCTCTATATGATGCGGGTTTAACTTATGAAGGCTTTAGGGAATTTAATTTACAAGCAGAACAAATGAACGATCGAGAACTGATTGCAGCGGCCACCTGGGCCAAAAACAATCGCCTTTATGACCGAGCCATTGCTGCTGCTGATCGTACTAAAAACGAACATAGCCTAGAATTAAGATACTTAACCCCGTTTAAAGAAAACATGCTGCAAACCACACAAAAAACCAACATTGACCCTGCGTGGGCATATGGCATTATTCGTCAAGAATCTCGCTTTATTTCAGTAGCCAGATCTAATGTCGGCGCCAGCGGTCTAATGCAAGTCATGCCTGCGACCGCTAAATATGTTGCTAAAAAAATTGGACTTGATGATTTTTCACCTCATGAAGTCAATAACATCGACGTTAACTTAACCCTAGGAACCAGTTACCTAAATATTATTAGTAAGGGCCTAGATGATTCGCCAGTCCTGGCTTCAGCAGGTTATAACGCTGGGCCATCTCGACCCAAAAGCTGGCGAAGCCGCTTAGGGGCAAACAAAACCATCGAAGGTGCTTTATTTGCCGAATTAATTCCCTTTGATGAAACTCGTACCTATGTCAAGCACGTGATGTCAAACACCGCAGTCTACTCCATGGTATTAACGGGTAGGCCTATTTCTTTAAAGCAAAAGCTAGGTACGATTCAAGGTACGAATTAATTTCTACTATTTAACCAACATCCTTTAATATGACATTAATTCAGAAAAACGCTTTAGTAATCGGGGGTTCAGGTTTTTTGGGCACCGCAATTTGTAATCAGCTTGTTCAGGCTGGCTATGCCATTACCGTAGCAACTCGGCGCTACAGCCGTGCTCGACACTTGTTAACCTTGCCAACGTGTCAAATTATTCAAGCCAATATTCATGATCGTGTTATTTTAAGTCGTTTGGTTCATGGTCAAGATGTAGTCATTAACCTTCTTGGTGTGCTGCACAGCAAAACAGGAAAGCCCTATGGCCAAGACTTTAGACACAATCATGTTGAATTTCCCAAAGCATTGTGTGCAGTCATGAAAAGCAAACGAATTAAACGACTTATCCATGTAAGTGCACTGGGTGTAGGGGTTCAAAACCCAGCCCCTTCACAATATTTAAGAAGCAAAACCGATGGGGAGGCTGCAGTCAAAGAAACGGGTTTGTCCTGGACTATTTTTCGGCCCTCCGTTGTGTTTGGACGTAATGACCAATTTCTTAATTTATTCGCAACCCTCAACAAGGCCTTACCCGTTATTCCTTTAGCGGGGGCTGACACTCAATTTCAACCTATATCGGTTCACGATGTCGCCCAAGCCGTGTTGCATTGCCTAACTGACCTTGCTAACGAATCCATCCATAAAACTTACGATTTAGCAGGCCCAGAAACCTTCACGCTAAAAGAAATTGTTCAACTTGCAGGGCAAGCCATTGGCATTCAAAGACCCGTTATTGGTTTACCAACCGCACTGGCAAAGCTCCAAGCCTTTGTAATGGAATGCCTGCCAGGTCAGCCCCTTATAAGCCGAGACAATATAGACTCTTTATCAATCGACAACATCAGCAACAGCACTGAATCTCTATTCCCCTTACCCAGTTACTCCAGCTTCAGCACCATGGCTCTTGAGTACCTAAAAGCAAGGCACGACAAAACCATTCTCGACCACTTTCGCGAAACTGCTCATTAGCACCTAGGCAAAGCAACGAAATATCGTACAATTCAAGGGGACTTAACCAATGTGTAAGCCCTTGTATAGTTTTTCTTGTGTTGTACGTCAACCCCAATCAGATTAAGAGGCCTTCTTTGAGCAATCATCTAATGAACACCTATTCGCGCCAACCTATCGGTTTTACACATGGCAACGGGGTTTGGTTGTGGTCAACGGAGGGTAAAAAGTATCTTGACGGCCTTGCTGGAATTGCCGTCAATACATTAGGACATAACCACCCCAGATTGGTTAAAGCCATTTGCGAACAAGCAGGTCAACTCATTCACACCTCTAATTTATATGAAGTGCCACTTCAACAAAAGCTGGCTCAACGATTGTGTAAGTTGTCTGGCCTTCAAGAAGCTTTTTTTTGCAATTCTGGCGCTGAAGCCAATGAAGCCGCAATTAAATTAGCACGCCGTTTTGGACACCTAAATGGTGAACCCAATGCAAAAATTTTAGTCATGGAAAGGGCGTGGCATGGCCGCACCATCGCAACACTGGCTGCAACAGATAGCCCCAAAGCGAAAGAAGGGTTTGGCTCTTTGCCCAGTGGTTTTGTTCGGGTACCTTACAACGACTGGGATGCCATTCAGGCCGCCCAATCTGAACACCCTGAAATTAAAGCGATACTTCTAGAGGTTCTTCAAGGCGAGGGGGGAATTCATGTTGCTGAAACCGAATACCTTCATCAAATCAGAGCACTCTCCAACACCAAAAACTGGCTCATGATGATTGACGAAGTTCAAAGTGGCATTGCCCGTACGGGGCAATGGTTCGGATTTCAACACGCCAAAATCATACCCGATGTCATTACCTTAGCAAAGGGTTTGGGTTCGGGGGTTCCTATCGCAGCATGCTTGGCAGGCGGCAAAGCCTATCAAGTATTAACCCCAGGCTCACATGGCACTACGTTTGGTGGTGGCCCGTTGGTATGTACTGCTGCGCTTGCCACATTAGATGCAATTGAACAAGAAAATCTACTGGTTCATGCCCTTGAAATGGGTGATCTCATCAAAAAAATATTAACCACTCGTTTACAACCGATTCAAAATCAAATCACAATTCGAGGCATTGGCCTCATGCTTGGCATACAATTACCAGTTGCGTGCGCAGAACTAGTCACCCTAGCGCGAGAAAGGGGATATTTAATCAACGTGACGCGCGAAAAAGTAGTGCGTTTGCTGCCTCCTCTGATTATCAACACCAACGAAGCTTCAGACCTGGCAGAAACAGTAGCAGCCTTAATACTCGAATTTATGCAGAAGCGTTCCTCCACATCATGACGATTAAACATTTTCTTCAGTTTAACGACCTAACCCGCGATGAATTCAACTACTTAATGGAACGTACGCGCGACATTAAAGCACGCTTTAAACGCTACGAGCCCTATTACCCCTTACAAGATCGAACCTTAGTCATGATCTTTGAAAAGGCATCCACTCGAACTCGTCTTAGCTTTGAAGCTGGGATGCACCAACTGGGTGGATCAGCAATTTATCTCAATACCCGCGACTCTCAGCTAGGTCGAGGTGAACCCGTTGAAGACGCAGCTCAAGTTATTTCGAGAATGTGCGATATGGTCATGATACGCACGTTTGAGCAATCGATTGTGGAACGTTTTGCTCAATTTTCAAGAGTCCCAGTGATTAACGGCCTCACGAATGAATACCACCCTTGCCAAATTTTAGCGGACATTTATACCTTTATAGAGCACCGCGGAAGCATTGAAGGCAAAGTCGTAGCATGGGTTGGAGATGGCAACAATGTCTGCGCCACCTGGCTACAAGCCGCAGAATTACTGAACTTTAAAGTCAATATCTCAACCCCAGATCAGTACAATATCGACACTTCAACTGTGAATATTCAAGGCACGCACCACGAATGGTTTGCTGACCCCCATCAAGCGTGTAAAAACGCAGACATTGTCACAACCGATGTTTGGACTAGCATGGGTTTTGAAACTGAAAATCAAGAACGTCGCCAAGCTTTTTCTGAGTTCAGAGTCAGCAAAAAATTAATTAGTCAAGCACGACCAAATGCTCTATTTATGCACTGCTTACCGGCTCACCGTGGCGAAGAAGTTGATGCTGAAGTGATTGATGGCCCCAACAGTGTTGTTTGGGATGAAGCAGAAAATCGATTACACACACAAAAAGCGCTGATGGAATTTCTAATTTTTGGCAAAAAAACCTGATGCAAATCTCTTTAACCTTTTAAACATTTTTAAATCATGAGCGATGTAAAAAAAGTTGTATTAGCCTATTCAGGCGGTCTTGATACCTCGGTTATTCTTAAATGGTTGCAAGACACCTACCACTGTGAAGTCATCACCTTTACAGCCGACCTAGGACAAGGCGAAGAACTTGAACCTGCAAGAAAAAAAGCCTTAAAATTTGGCATAAAGCCTGAAAATATCTATATTGACGATCTTCGTGAAGAATTTGTACGCGATTTTGTATTCCCAATGTTTCGCGCCAATACTGTTTATGAAGGTGAATATTTATTAGGTACCTCAATTGCTCGACCACTCATCGCCAAACGGCAAATTGAAATTGCAAACCAAACGCAAGCCGATGCGGTGTCTCACGGTGCAACTGGAAAGGGAAATGACCAAGTTCGCTTTGAACTTGGATACTACGCACTGAAACCCGACATTAAAGTGATTGCACCGTGGCGTGAGTGGGATTTGCTGTCTCGCGAAAAATTACTTGAGTACGCCGAAAATGCGGGTATTGACGTGGACATGAAACACAAACAAGGTGGTGCGCCCTATTCCATGGATGCCAACCTACTACATATTAGTTTTGAAGGCCGCCACTTAGAAAACCCCAATGCCGAAGCCGAAGAAAGCATGTGGCGCTGGACAAAAAGCCCAGAGCAAGCACCCGATTCCCCTGAGTGGATTGATGTGGAGTTCAAAGCCGGTGACATCGTGGCCATTAACAACGTAGCCATGACCCCCGCTCAAGTACTCACACACCTGAACACACTAGGAGGCAAACACGGGATTGGTCGTCTCGATCTTGTCGAAAACCGCTATGTCGGCATGAAATCTCGTGGTTGCTATGAGACACCAGGTGGAACAATTCTACTAAAAGCACATCGCGCCATTGAATCAATTACATTAGACCGTGAAGTTGCCCATTTAAAAGACGATTTAATGCCCAGATACGCCAAGTTAATTTACAACGGCTACTGGTGGGCCCCTGAGCGCGTAGCGCTGCAAACCTTAATTGACCACACTCAACACAAAGTCAATGGCTGGGTCAGGCTCAAACTCTATAAAGGAAGTGTAACCGTTGTGTCTCGTGACTCAAATAACTCGCTTTTTGATCAAAAAATTGCCACTTTTGACGACGATCAAGGCGCATACAACCAGGCAGACGCGACTGGATTTATTAAATTAAATGCGCTGCGGTTACGAATTGCAAACAAACGATAAGGCATTTTAATCAGTCAACAACGCTTCGTTGGCTTTATCACTCCAAAGCCGACGAACCATTCAAAACAATTTTAAATGGAACTAAAAAACAAACAACAACCACAGATGGTTTAACGTAACATGTTGCAGCACTCAGATGAATCCCATTCGCAGTACCTCAGTATACTTAGCATCACCCACTTTAAATAACTCAGATGTAGCCAACACAAAACCAACACCCCAGTTTAATTCAGAAGTTGTTCATGCTCTAGTGCCCACGTTAGGTCGCTTACTGCCGCATTTGAGCTCTCAGTTACAAACCCATCTTTTAAACATTTTTTTGGCTGTTTCTGATTCAACACATCGCGATTTAATCTGCCAAGCTGCTGGCAATACGCCATTAATTAGCGTGATCAACACTGAACCGAACTCAAAGTTACCCCTGGGTCATTTTTTTAACGGGCCTGGAATTGCCCTTAAAACAATTCTTACCCAACTCAACTCTGAAGAGCAAGCTATTCTCAAAGACCTATTTCGTGTTATTCCAAATAAAACAATCATTCAAATTTTTTCTTCCGAACAATTCCAATCCTCTAACCCATACCCTCAGCCAGTAGTTCAAAAAACCCCCATTGTATTGGGTCAGTTTGCAGGTCAATGCTATACCGTTACGAAGAATGAAAACTCGCCTGCTCAACAGTCTAACACCGTCTGCTGGATCAGTCTGAGCCACAGCCAAGCCAACAACCTACGAATTTTTTTACTCGGAGCAGGCTCACCACACGATCAAACTCCTTTTCAAGGCCTAGCCTGCATACAAACACAAAGCTCCAAACGTTATTTTGTACCTGTTCATCATTTAAATCAAAATTTCTGGAAACTCGCTAACTGGAGCTATTTACTTCATCAAGCCCGTGGCACACTCATTCACCAAACCATCGACACTCGAAATCAACGCATACAAACAGAATGGCATGGAATTCAATTTGGATTTAATGGCACAATGATTAACCAGTCGGTATGTTCTATGATTCAAACATACCCCGATCAAACACAAATCGAATTTCATGAAGTCACAATTAACAGCCAAGGCGACCCAATCCCAGGCGCTGCATGCACCAAGTTAATCAAAAAGCCAAACGGTCACACGGAACAATGGCTTAAAGCCCCGATTGATCAAAATGGCATTATTCTGGAACATGTAAACGGTCATTACATTCGAGTCAAACCCGATTCAACC
>DIYC01000058.1:10097-11402 GCA_002428895.1 Burkholderiales bacterium UBA6064
TAACCCGATTCAACACGCACTGAATGGGTTGAGGCCAGCCTAACTCATGGAGGCCAATTCCTGCACGGTTCAATCTCCAAGAAAAAAATCATGTCCCCAAATGGTCAATCGGTACAATGGAGCAACGTTGTAATTAGCAGAGACGGAGAAATTTTGCCCAGCAGGCATGCTGCTGTGGTGAATACAAAAGCCAATGGAAATATCACTCGGCTGGACAATGTTGAATTAACTCGAGGAGGCCGACCAAAGCACAATTCATTGGCAACAAAAACACTTCTTTTTAAACAGGGCATCTCCAAACAATGGGAAAACATTCGCATAGACAACCGAGCGAATCTTTTGCCAAGTGCTCACTGTAACTTCAAAATAATAAAACCAAACACTGCAACCATTCAATGGTTGGACGTTTATATGGACGCGCAAGGTTTTCAAAACAATTCACAGTGTTGTATCAAAATCACCGACCCAAACGGCACAACACGTGAATTCAACAGAGTAAGAATCAATTCAAACGGAAGGCCGATTCAAAATAGCTTGGTTCAACAGATACAAATCGATCCAAACGGTCAACGTAAAAAATCACTAGTCCTATTCAATTCACAATTTTTAAATGAACTTTTTAATTAAATTAAACACTTAGAGTTTTCTAGAGTAAAAATCACCATGAATAATTTAAACAATTCCATCTCCCCAGCTCTATCTTTTCACGACTTAGAAATGAACACGCCAAACTCAAATAATCAGCCGATGATGACAGCACCCACAAGCCCCACTGTTCAAGAAGCTGCCCATATTTTGAGACAACTCTCTCGACAGTTACCTTCACAATCAACTGGTATTCAATTCACCTTACAACCAAGAAACCACTCAACCCAAAGCCCTGAAGTATCGCTACCTATATTTGTCTCAAATATTCAAGCCCATACGGCTGTACACGAACTGATTGCAAATAAACCACACCAAGCTGGAAATACTCCAGTACATTCTTTAGAAGGACAAGTTCTTAATCGTTCAACGAACTCGGCATTTCAACCTTATACAAAAATCAACAAAAATCTAGAAATAACAACACAAAATCATCCGCTTACACCAAGGCCGACAAACACACCAACAACAATTCAGACGCTACACACCCCAAACGAGTCTACTCCCCCTACCCAATACAAAACCAACAACCCACCTAGCCTTGAGCCAAATAAAAAGCGCTTCTCCTCTCAAAAGATCGACGAATCACTCTTTCTCCCTTTTAACCTTTAAGCTTAGGTAGTTTTTCAGCAGCCAGTTTACTCTACTTCCCCCCTAACT
>DIYC01000149.1 GCA_002428895.1 Burkholderiales bacterium UBA6064
GGCATTCGCTGCAATACCTCTGAAATGGCTTGAGTCCCCCCAGTAGACGACCCGATCACAATGACTTTATCGGTCGTTTCTGCCATCGCGGTTGGCGCAGGTTTAGGCTTAATCATCACATCGGCTGTTTGTTTTGCGGCTACTTTTCTTGGCCCATCAATGCTGGAGGACAACAACTTTTTAAGTCCGCTGGGTTGCACTCTTGCTGCGGCTAACACAATATCGATTAACTGTATTTTTGATTCTTCTAAAAATTTTTTAGTCCCTAAGGTGGGTTTGGTAATAATGTCGACAGCCCCAGCTTCTAAGGCTTGATTAAAGGTATCGCTACCTTCTGCCACTAAGGTGCTACAAATCACAGTAGGAATAGGGTGTTGTCGCATCAATTTGCGTAAAAAACTAATACCATCCATGCGTGGCATTTCAACATCTAAAATGAGCACATCGGGCAATACATGTTTTAATTTTTCAGCAGCAATATAAGGGTCTTGTGCAGTAGCCACCACTTCAAGCTGTGGGTCTGACTGAAACAATTCAGTTAAAGTTTGTCGCACCACCGATGAGTCGTCAATAATCATGACTTTGACTTTTTTCTGTTCCATATGCTCTCAGTTCCCTGTTTTAACGATCCACCTGAACTACCTACCGAATGCAATTTAATTATTTCACTTTTTGATACACTGAACCACCCAGTGCTTTAAAACCTTTATGCCCTTGTATAAATTCGCTCTGCATGGTTTCAGAATGCCCAATCAACAAATAGGAATCGGGTTTTAGTGCTGAATAAAATAATTTAAATAATTCATGATTGTCTTGCTCACTAAAATAAATCATGACGTTACGACAAAAAATCGCATCAAAATCCCCTTTAAAAGGAGGCGGCTCCCGCAGCATGTTGTAATGATGAAAGGTCACGGTATTCATTAAATCGGCACAGACTTTTACTTTATCGCTTTTTTTATTGCGCAATAAATATTTTTTTCTAAGGTGTATGTCGATTTTTTCAACTTCAGAATGTGGATACACGCCATTTTTAGCCACTTCAAGTGCGCGTAAACAAATATCATTCGCCACAATTTCAAAATTAAACTGGTGATGTGTTTCTTTAAAGTCTTTCAACACCATAGCCAAGCTATAAGGTTCAGCACCAATCGAACAACCTGCACTCCACACTCGGAATTTATCATGTCGTTTCGTATTTGGATTTTTTAGAAACGCAGAAACCACTCGCTCAATCAACACATCAAAATGATGCGCCTCTCTAAAAAAGCTGGTGGTGTTGGTTGTGAGCACATCAATCAGATTTAATTTTTCTGGATGCTTTGCAGGCAAAGGCAACACATAATTTAAATACTGTGACAATGTGTCAAAACCCAATTCCACTTGCCGCTTTCGAATACGCGTTTGCAGCAGTGTTTTTTTAGTATTGGTGTAAGACAAACCCACCTGGGTTGCACAAAAACGAATGAGCGATTGCAGCTCTTTCGAGCTTAATTCGCTATCCGCCCAATTTTGACTCATTTGCCTATCAAGTTTGCCCTTCACCGCTACATACCTTATTCAAGATGAAACACGCAACAAACTTCTTAGACTTTCCCCTCGGAGGCAGTGGCATATTCTTTCACCAACTCTTGTGAAAACACTTTGGGCAAATCAAGAATAATAATAAACTCGTTGCTGGCTTTACCTATCCCATAAATAAAACGGGAATCGATACTCGCACCCACTTTGGGCGGATTACTAATTTCTTTTTTGGGCAACACCATCACTTCTTTAACCGCATCGGCTAATAAACCCAATGAGGTTCGTTCACCATCTAATTCAACCTCAACAATCACGATACATGTGTCTACCGTGACTTGTGCTTCAGCCATGTCAAAGCGTTTACGTAAGTCAATTACAGGTACCACATTCCCTCGTAAATTAATTACTCCAAGCATGTAAGCGGGCATTCGCGGTATGCGTGATATTTTTGTATATTCCAGCACCTCTTGAATTTGACTAATTTCAGCACCAAATACTTCGAAGTCTAAAGAAAAAGTCAGTAATTGTAAGGTTTGTTGTTCATCTAAATTAAAACCATTTTCATTCACATCCTCGGCATAATTCGAGGATGTTTCGCTTCGCTGATCAACTGTTGTTACCATTTAATGCTCCTGCACGATTAATATTTTTCAAAATGCTCTTCATCGTTCAGGTCTAAGTTCACACCCGTACTGGTTTGCGGTGGCGCACTGTGAGCAGGCGCATGTGTTGTTCGTGAAGAGGACTTTTTTAACCCTAAACCCGTGGCCAATTTTTTAGGTGGACTCTTCTGAGTAAAACCAGGGCTAAAGCTGCTGTTGGCAGCCAATTTATCTTGTTTCATTAACAAGCCCAGCGAGACGTTTAAGCTAGTAGCTTGTTCATCCATTTGCGTTGCAGTACTGGCCAGCTCTTCTGAAGAAGCGGCCGATTGCTGCACCACTTCATCCAATTGCTGAATTGCTTTATTAATTTCTGCTGCACCGACGTCTTGCTCTTTCGAGGCGGATGAAATTTCTTGAACCAGTTCGGCTGTTTTTTGAATGTTAGGCACCAATTGTTTCAGCATTTCGCCTGCTCGCTCAGAGACATCAAGACTAGAACGCGCACGATCCACAATTTCAGCTGCAGCTTTTTGGCTTCGCTCGGCGAGTTTGCGAACTTCCGCAGCGACCACCGTAAAACCTTTTCCGTGCTCACCTGCTCTTGCTGCTTCAATTGCTGCATTTAAGGCCAACAAATTCGTTTGCCGTGATATTTCCTCAATAATGGCAATTTTTTCGCTAATCTCGCGCATGGCATGTACCGATTCTTGGACTGCACCACCACTGCTTTGCGCATCTTCTGACGCTTTACGCGCAATTTGTTCAGTTTGCTGCGCATTTTGAGCACTGTGCGAGATATTCGACGACATTTCTTCCATGGACGAAGACACTTGCTCAAGCGATGCGGCTTGTTCGGTCGATCCTTCAGCAATCATTTGTGCAGCACTCTTGGTTTCTGTGCTGCCATAAGACACCTGATGAACCGCATCTGCAATTTGCCCAACAATCTGTTTTAAACGCGTCATCATAAACGCAATCATCATTAAACCACCGAACAGAGACACAGCAAATAAACCCAACATAATGTTACGCGCATGGGCATACAGCGTATCTGCCTCAAGTTGTGACTCTTTTTTATTGGCTGCATTGTAATCCAACATTTCATTCACTTTACTTTCTGCTGTTTTCAACACCGCAGCACCCGCACCATTCATTAAAGTAAATGCTCGATGACTTCCATTTTCACTAGCAATTTGAACCACTTGTGTTACTAAGTTTTTATAGTTGTTGTAATTGCTGTGAATCGCTTCTAACCGAGTAGTTTGGTTTGCACCCACCACCAAAGTCTTTAAGCGTGCCATGCTGTTTTCAAAGGCAGCTTCTGAGTTTTCAATTTGTTGTTTAAATCGATCAATATCCGTCTCGCTTTTAGATAAAATGATGGATTTGGTTGCGCGTTGAATATCAATTAACTGACTTTTAATGATACCCGCATAGAAAATTTGTTCGGCTGTTTCTCGGCTGACCGCCCCCGCACCAGTCGCTGTAGGCTGAAACACCCCTGCCATTAACTCATTCATCAGCGTCAAAGTCGCAGAATAAACTTGTGTGCCCTCAGTATTAATTAAATCTGTTGCTTTTTGAGTTGAATTGAGCTGAGCCAAACGCACTACTTCACGATTATTTTCGAGGTACTGCGTCCATGCTTGCTCAAATTCAGACACTTTTTTTGCGCCTGCTTCACTGGTTAGTAAGGCTTTAAGCGCAGCAATTTTCTCATCGGTTGTGGTCATGTATTTTTGCATTTCATTCACAAAAGTATTCATCTCTTCAGCCGAGCTGGATAAAATAATTTTACTTTCGTAACGTGCCACCTGTAAAAAACTATTTTTAGCTTCAAGGGCAATTTTAACGGCTTCAGCTGGGCCATCAACCACCTGATGTAAGCTTGTATTCATCGTAGCCAGTGAGAATATCCCTACCGTTCCAATTGCAATTAATAAGGTCAACACGACAGTAAATGCAATCAGTATCGTCGACTTTAAAGTTAGATGCTTCATGTTAAACCCCTCAACACAGTCAATAATTATTAAAATGAATCAAAATAAATCTCTAATTAATACTTATGGTTTAAGCCATCACAGTCTCATTCGCTTGCGGATGTTTAAGTTGCGTAAGCCTTTCAAACTCTTTAATGGTTTGGTCTACATCAATAATCATGGCAACGCCACCGTCTCCGGTAATCGTTGCTCCAGCAAAATTAGTTTGCCCTCTGCAGGCCCCACCCAAATTTTTAATCACCACCTGTTGCTGACCAACAATTTCATCCACACTAAATCCATAAATCGATTGTTCATGCCGAACAATGACGATTTGTTCAATTTCAGGAATTTCACCTGAGCACTCAAACCATTCTCTTAAACGTAAATAGGGTACCAACTCGCCTCGAATCGGGATCAAATCGACCGCCCTATCCGATTGCTTTTGAATTTCTGCTTGCTTCAATTCCACACATTCTTCGACATGGCTTAAAGGAAACACATACAACTCATCGCCCAAAGCAACAATTAAACCCTCAATAATGGCTAAGGTCATGGGTAATCGAATGGTGATACAAGTGCCGCGACCAACCTGACTACTTAATTGCACTTCACCCCGCAAATCTTGAATTGAACGCTTGACCACATCCATTCCGACACCGCGACCCGAAATATCACTGACTGTGGCGGCAGTAGAAAAACCAGGTTCGAAAATTAACTGATGGCACTCTTTTTCGGACAAAATTTGTCCTGGCGAAATAATTTGACGTTCAACTGCTTTTTGATAAATTTTTTCTGCATTTAATCCTGCACCGTCATCTTCAATCGTAATCAGCACACTTGAATCCGCATGCCGTGCCGACAAACGAATCGTGCCTTGAGCCGGTTTACCCGCCTGTTGCCGAACCACCGCCGATTCGATGCCATGATCCACACTATTACGAATTAAATGCACCAACGGGTCGGCCAAACTATCAATCACCATTTTGTCTAACTCCGTGTCAGCACCCTCGGTGAGTAATCGAATGTCTTTACCCAACTCTTTCGACAAATCGCGCACCAGCCGCTTAAACCGACTAAATGTTGTACCAATTGGTAACATACGAATTTCAAATGTGTTGTCTCTTAAATGAGTTGTCAATCGCTCTAACTCTTCAGCGATTGATGCAATGCGCTCATCTTCAAAGTCCTGAGAAATTTGACTCATTCGGGCTTGAGTAATCACCAGTTCACCGACTAAATCCATTAATACATCTAATTTTCGTGCCGGTACGCGAACTGATACATCGTGATTTGAATTACCCTTTTCGCCTTTAGGTAAAACAGCATCATCTTGCACCGAGAGACTGGCTATTTTATTAGATGACTCAACCCTCGATGTTGCTTTGGGCAATTCAACCGGTGCTGCC
>DIYC01000129.1:0-306 GCA_002428895.1 Burkholderiales bacterium UBA6064
ATATGACTTGATCAAAATTAAGCAGATTAGCTATAGTAACTGTTTTCACAGTTGTAAGCACCGTGTCGGCGCCGTTTGCAAGAACGAGGCATCAAGTTTGAACAATTCATCACATGCTTTCGGTCATCGCACAAATCCTGGCGCAAAACGCCTCTGTAAACGCCTCTGTAAACGCCCCTGTAAATGCCCCTGTAAATGTGGCTACACTCAAAACACCCGACGCGGTTTTGGCTTTACTCAAATACAACCCGCAACTAACCCGCCAACAACTGGCAGATGCGATCAATAAAGACTTGCGCACGGTGG
>DIYC01000129.1:509-1080 GCA_002428895.1 Burkholderiales bacterium UBA6064
AAAGACTTGCGCACGGTGGGTCGCGTGATGACTGGGTTGCAGCAGGCCGGTAAGTTAAAGCGAGTCGGTTCTGATAAAACTGGCTATTGGGCGGTTGCTGAATGAGCCTCACCATGAACTAAGCCGCTCTTGATTCGTTATGCAGCGCGCCCAATAAATTTAACATTTCTGATTCTGTCACCACGGTTTCTAGGTTTTTTCCTTCGAGTATTTGATCGGCCAAATCGGCTTTTTTTGCTTGTAGCTTTAAAACTTTTTCTTCGACCGTGTTTTCAGCGATGATGCGAATGACATTCACGTGGTTGGTTTGCCCAATTCGATATGCACGATCAATGGCTTGTTGTTCGGCTGCGGGGTTCCACCAGGGGTCAAAAATAATGACGGTGTCGGCTTGCGTTAAATTTAAACCAACACCACCAGCTTTTAACGAAATTAAGAAGACGGGTATTTTGCTGTCAGAAAACTGAGCGACAATTTGCTTGCGATTTTTAGTTTCGCCGGTGAGTTTGACGCAGGGAATTTTTAATTCGTTCAACTCGGTTTCGATGAGTTCAAGCATTTGGGCAAATTG
>DIYC01000129.1:1329-6204 GCA_002428895.1 Burkholderiales bacterium UBA6064
CGCTAAGGTGGTTAATAAATCGAGCAATAATTCGAGTTTTGCAGACGGTGCCTTGCCACCCACTAAAGCGGGGTGGCAACAAATTTGGCGTAATCGAAGTAAAGCCTCTAAAAAGAGAATTTGGCTTTTGGCATAGCCTTGTTTGCTTAAGGCTTGCCTTACCTTTGCGTCCATTGCAACGCGCACGGTTTCGTAGGCTTGCGCTTGTTTGTCAGAAAATGCGACACGAATAATTTGTTCGGTTTTTCCTGGTAATTCATGGGCTACTTGTTCTTTGGTTCGGCGCATCATAAATGGGCGCACGCGTGCCGCTAAACGAATAGAAACCGATAAATCATTTGATTGTTCAATGGGTTTACGCCACTGTTGATTAAATTCAAGTTGCGAGCCTAACAAGCCAGGCATTAAAAAGTCCATTTGAGACCACAGTTCGCCCAAATGGTTTTCAATCGGGGTGCCCGATAGGGCCAGCTTATGATCACAGTTAAACCGTTTAATGAGTTTAGCGGTGAGTGTGTTTGCATTCTTAATGCGTTGACTTTCGTCAACAATCAACCAATGCCAATCGATTGATTCAAGCAAATCGACAAGACGCGCAACCATACTGTACGGGCAAATAACCAGTTGAATGCCTGTTAAGTCATCTTTTTGATACGTGTTACCGGCCACTAACGCAAACGTTTTAAAGTGAGGTAAAAATTTGTGTGTTTCGTCTTGCCAGTTGTGCACCAAAGAATTGGGGCAAATCACTAAGCTAGACCGATTCATTGCTTGTTTGCTAATTAAGGCCAGGGTTTGAACGGTTTTACCCAAACCCATGTCGTCGGCCAGCAAGCCATTCATACCGATTTTGGCCAACAATTGTAACCAAGTGACGCCTTCTGTTTGGTACGGTCTGAGTTCGGCTTGAAAGTCAGTGCTAATTTCAGTTTGATGATCGCGCAATACGGCCTTAAAGTCTTCAGGTCGGCACAATAATTCGGGCCTCACCTTTAAATTGACTTGATTCGATAGGGCGTGAAACTCGCCAAATTCCCATGATCTGAACTGTAGCGTCGATTGTTTTTTCTCGGTTAAACGTTTTAATAAATGAATAATGGGTTCGAGTTGTGACAGTTGAATGTCGACAAAAATGGTTTCGTCAGGGTCGATGCTGACGGTGACTGTTTTATTTTCAAATGACGCATTCTTTTTAAGTAAACTTGGTTCGGCTTCGAGTACTTGAGACAAAATATGCGTCAATTCAATGTCTTGATCTGCAACACGTAATTTAAATGATGTATCTAGCCAGGCACTGTCTTGCTCTTGATTCACTTCAACCACAACATCAGTATGGGCATGATGGGTGATGGTAGAGTCTGAGTCGATGACCCACTCAATTTGTTTCTCGGCGCACCATTGCCGAATTTGTTTCATGATCATCCCAAGGTTGTTGGGCGGTTCATGTGTTCGACAGGGGTGATAAAATAGTTCGGCAGGGTGAACGGGTTGTTTCCCACGATGAAGTGAAAGCAGCCATTGCATGACTTCGTCATGGTCTGTATCTGAGTCGAAAACTAAGGTGTTTGCTTGCTGATGTAACCAGGAGCTTAGTGGTAATTCTATGCAAAATGACCGCAACGTTTGTGCCTCTAGCTGAAGTTTGCGTTGAGCTAGAATAGACTGCCCTTTGGTGTTTTGGTTAATTAGCAGTGTAGAGCCTGCTTGCTTGGGAGAAACCATCAGGTAGGTGTGCCCGTCGTAAGTGACTTCGAGTACAGCAACACGTTGATTGGCGTAATTAATGTGTTGAGAAAGCAGTGGAGCATTCCAAATTGCACCTAGAAGTTGGGTTTCAGGAATGTGTTTAATCTTGGTTAAGCGAACACGAAATTTAGGGGCTTGATTCGTTTTTTTAAGGAGTGCGAGCTTTTCAAGTTGTTCAGCCCAGTGTTTGGGTATTCTTTTGGCAATGTGTTTGAATAATGTTTTTAACTCAGACTGGGGTGACGGTGGCATTTCTGCCAAGAGCTTAAATAATTTGCTTTCAACGGTCACTTTGACGGGCGCCAATTGGTTGGTTTGTGAACAATAAATCATCGGATTGGGCAACCAAAGCAAATGCTGTGAGTTGGCTTCAAACGTAGGTGTTGTAAACATTGAGTAACAAATCGGTGCTTTGCTGGGGGATTCGGGGTTGTCTATAATGTTCCATTGCCAGTTTATTTCAACCGGTTTATTTTGTGTTTTAAATGTGCCTAGTTGCCAGTAACTGGGTGGTTCATCAAAGGCAATATTGGTGAAATGCCCAACCCGAACCGTTTTTTCGAGTAAGGGTTCAAGTTGGCTAATTAATTTTAAGTCCAGTGGATAGGTATAACTAAGGCCTTCCATGAATTGTGGCTTTGCCGAAGTGAGTAAGGCTAGAATGGGTAAATCAATATCGGGAATAAAATAATTCGGCAGGTTGCTGATTAATTCAGTTGCTGTTTGGTTAATGGGATGAAGATCGATTTGATCGCTAATGGCTTGGCCTCGTTGAAGCGATTCGAATTGTCTTTTACCAATCCGTTGAATGATGAGGATGAGTTGCTGATTCATCGCGCAAAATAGATACAAGATGGTATACGTGGAAGATTTGTTTTTTTTGGGCAGTAAATGCGTTGAGTCCGTTTGCCGCTGTGTTTGATGACTGAGTGCTAATAATTCGCTCATCCAGTGGTTATAGTATTGATTAGCAGGTAGCTGTGAGTCAGAGGCTGGCGCTTTAATAAGCGTTGATGTATCAAGTAACTCGGACACTTGATTTGTAATGTCTGAAGATTCAGACAGCAACACTGCGGCGACATGTTTACAGTTGTTTTTTACGGGACAACTGCAAACACCCTCTATCTTAAAAAAATTGGCGCTATTTGAAGCAGAATGGCTTTTGGGGGTGGCAACTAAATTCAGTTTAATGGTTTGTTGGTACGGCTTAGAGATTGACCCTTGAACCTGAGAGCGAATAACTAATTGCTTCTGAGTTTGTGCGTCAAATTGATTGATTTGCAAAGGTTGGCTTCGTTTAACAATTGTTTTTGCTTTTTCCCAGTTAGGCTTGGTGATGCCTGAAACAAAGAGATTTGGGGTTAATCGAGTAAACTGAGCCATAATGTTTATTTTAAGTCAGAAAAAGAAACTATGATAAGGCGTTTTATTGCCTTGTTAGGCAGGAAAAGAAAACCTTATTCAAACTTCAGTCTAATTACAGCAAAAATCAACATGATGTTTGCCTAGAAGCATGTATAAGATTGTTTTGAATACGTGCGTGAAACTCGATGTTGGGCCATATTTCTTTAAACAAAATATAGTCGTAGCCAGAAAGGCTTAATTGTTCTAGTTGAGGTAACTGCGAAATGGCAGATATAAAGGCTGGGGTGTATGCCCCCAATCTGCCGAGTTTATTCCCTCCTAAATTTAAAGTCTGCAATTGGGCAAGCTGGCCTAGGCCTTGCGCAAATGCTCCAGCGTGTGCGCCTAGGCTGCCAAGATCATTGATCCATAAATTTAAATTTTTCAGCTGGGCAAGCCGACCTAAGCCTTGAGAAAATGCCTTAGCGTGTGTGCCTAAGCAGCCAAGATCATTGCGTCGTAAATCTAAGGTGTGTAACTGGGCAAGTTGGCCTAAACCTTGTGCAAATAACCCAGCTTGTTCCCCTAAGCAGCTTAAAAGATTGTCGCTTAAATTTAAAGTGTGCAACTGGACAAGTTGGCTTAAAGCTTGCGCAAATGCACCCGTATATGTACCCAAGTTACCAAGATAATTGTGCTTTAAATTTAAAGTCTGCAACTGAGGTAGCTGTTGCAGCGCATGCACAAAATCAGCTGCTTGTTGGCCTAATTGGCCTAGTTTTGAGTCATCTAAATTGATTGTATCCGCGTTGTTGCGATAAGCCGTAAGAATTGTATTGGCAATGCGAACGCGGATGTTGCGTTGCTCTGCTGGGCCATGGTGAACAATAGTTTGTAAGTGGGCTTCAAATGTTTCGGTGGAGTTGTTGCGATGTGTGGTTGGGGTTGCAGCCAGTAGGGCTGCTCTGGGTGTGGGAGCTGCAATTCTGTTTGGGTTGATTTGCAGGTGTTGGCTCGGGTTGCCAAAGTTGTGGGTTTGGCTAGGGTTATTGGGTTGAGTGGGTGTGACCATGTGTGTGCTCCTTTTTTGTCAACCTCTTTGAATGAACCCAACTGAGTAAACTTTGAGTTTAAAAGGTTCCAAAAAAACTAGGAAACCATTTCAGCACAAAGTGCACAGAGTACAATCAACACAGCCTCCATCGATTGATAGTGAAATTCTTGAGCTACTACAGCTACATGATTCAGTGAGAACCTTATGCCTCCAATTGTAATGACTATTTTTTTGTTAATTTGTAGCAATGTGTTTATGACTTTTGCTTGGTATGCTCATTTAAAAGAATTAAACAACAAGCCTTGGATTATTGCAGCCTTGGTCAGTTGGGGAATTGCTTTGTTTGAATATCTGTTTCAAGTGCCAGCCAATCGAATCGGATTTACCGTGGTGTCAGTGGGGCAGCTTAAAATTATTCAAGAGGTGATCACCTTGTCGGTGTTTGTGCCATTTTCAGTGTGGTATTTGAAAGAACCGCTCAAGTTAGACTACTTGTGGGCAGGTTTATGCCTTGTCGGTGCAGTGTATTTTATGTTTCGAGATAAATATTTTTAGAATGTGTTGGCGTAGCCCATTAAATCAGGCTACGCCAAACGTCATGCTTAAACGGCGCGTTTGCGTTCAAATTGTGCACGACCCGTGCTATTTCTGAGTGGTGCTTTCGCTGTGTTGGCGCTGGGTGCTTTGTTGCCGAAGGTAGAGGGGCGACTTTTTGCACCAAAACCTGAACT
>DIYC01000015.1:0-226 GCA_002428895.1 Burkholderiales bacterium UBA6064
AGTTAAAAGAAGCACCTTTAGAAATCTTAGGTGGGTTGGTGTTGTACGTGTCGAATGACAAGGGGCTTGTTGGTGCAGGGTTTTCTGCTGCGGGGGTTAGCCTGAGTAGGCTATCAGGAAAATGACCCACTGATTGAGGCGATAACTTGGGTGCACGAAGTAATTGATTTGTTTGCTCGGCAGTTAAATGGGTTGAGATTTGATTGGCAAGGTGCGTCGCAGCATA
>DIYC01000015.1:457-3470 GCA_002428895.1 Burkholderiales bacterium UBA6064
CATTTGAACTGGTAAGCGGATTATTTTCTGCTTGATTGAACTGTGTTGATGCTGATTCAGCAGTGTTGCTGGAAGTCAGTTGAAGTTTAGCGTTTACAGGTGATTGGATTGGATTCATAAAAGCTTTGATTCTCTACAGCAAAACGATTATGTAACGTTTTTTATACATTAGTTCCATTTGTACACGATCAATAGGGTTGTTCGCTTTGAAAACTTAATCAATAAGATCAAAGTAAGGGGGGATTCTTGAGGTGTTGATTTTATTTTGTGTTAAAACTCAGTAGTCGTTGCACATAGCGTGCAATTTGATCAATTTCTAAATTGACTAAGCAGTTTATTTTTAGATATTTTAAGGTGGTGACTTCGAGGGTATGTGGAATTAAATTGATTGCGATGAAACAGCCATCGTTGGTGTCTGTGACTTGATTTATGGTTAAGCTGACACCATTGACGGTGATCGATCCTTTGTAAACTAAATAGCATGCTAAATGAAGCGGAGCCAGAATTTCTAAGTGCCAACTTTCACCAATTTCTTCAAATCGTGTAACGGTACCTAGACCGTCGACATGACCACTGACCAAATGCCCACCCAATCGGCTTGACAGTTGCAGCGCTTTTTCAAGATTAACTTCGCCCTGAGTGTTTAAGCCGGTTGTTTTTGATAAGCTTTGTTGCGATACATCGACCCAAAAACGTTGCCCTTCAAGGCGAATAATCGTCATGCAGGCACCCTGTATGGCAATGCTGTCACCAATTTTTAAGTCATTCATTTGTAAAAACGGAGCATGTACTGCAAGCTGAACACCCGCGTTGGGGTTTCCAGGCTTTAGTAGCGTAACTGATTCAATTTTACCTGTGGTTTCAACAATACCAGTAAACATAAGTTGCGTCATGCGGTGCAAAGCGTAGAGCTAAGAGTGTACATGAAGATTTAATTAAAAGCGTCTAGAGCGGTTTTAACCCAGTTAATAAAAATGTCTTCTCCAATGGGGTTCACTTGGCGAACTTGCCATTGGTTGTCAGGGAGTTCAGAGAGTTCAGGTAAATTCATTAAACCTAAACCATGCCCAAGAAATTTAGGAGCAATATACTGGGCAATTTCATCGACCAATTGGGCTTTGAAAAATGAACCATTTAAGTGATAGCCCGCTTCTAAATGAAGTTCATGAATATTGTAATTGGGTAACGTGCTTAACAGTTGTTGAAGATCAAGGTGATTGTTTGGTGTGTTATTGTTATTATTCTCGGGCTCGGCTTGAATCAAGTGAATGTTTTCGCGATTGGGGTGTTGGTTTAACCATGCTGGTTGTGACGTGTTGATGTGATGCACCAAAATAATTTGACCGTGTTGTAATACTTTACTGCCAGGGGGTATGCTCAGTGCACTGTCGATGATTATTTTAATCGGTTGACGGCTGGTTTCATAAGCTCTGACGTTTAATTGTGGATCATCCGCTTTCACCGTGCCCATCCCTGTAACCACTGCACAGGCTTGTGCACGAAGACTTTGCCCATGAATACGTGCTTCAGTTCCTGTGATCCAATGGCTTGAGCCATTGCTTAATGCGGTTATGCCGTCGGCACTGCTTGCAATTTTAAGCCGAACCCAGGGGCGATTCCGTTCAAGACTAGAAAAATAGCCGCGATTGAGCCAACGTGCTTCTTTTTCAAGAATGCCTACAGTCGTTGCAATGCCTGCTTGCTGAAGCTGCTGAATGCCTTGACCATGCACTTTTGGGTTTGGGTCAAGCGTAGCAGCCACCACGCGTGTGACGCCCGTTTCAATCAGGGCTTTGGTACAAGGCCCAGTTCGCCCAATGTGAGAACAAGGCTCTAGGGTGACATAAGCGGTACTGCCTTGAAGGCTGATATTTTGCTGTTTAGCCGATTCAATTGCCTTGATCTCGGCATGAGCCTGTCCAGTTTTTTCGTGAAAACCTTCAGCGATAATATGCCCGTGGCGAACAAATACGCAGCCAACTCTGGGGTTGGGCGTGGTTGTCCATAATCCCTTTTCAGCTTGGGTTAGCGCAGCGCGCATGAATAAAATATCTTGCGCCATTAAAGGTGGGTCGGTTTCTAAGTGCATACAGTCAAACGAATTGTTGATTAAGATTTTTGAGGCTTGGTTAGTTTTGCAATTTCTTTTGAGAACGCTTGTAAATCATCGAAGCTTTTGTACACCGAAGCAAATCGAATATAGGCCACTGTGTCGAGTTGTTTTAGCTCGGTCATGACTAGCTCACCTAATAATTCGGTTGTCACTTCCTTGGCGGCTGATGTGAGCAACTGTTCTTCGATGTGAGATAAAGCTGCATCTAATAAGTCGGCTGAAACAGGTCGCTTACGCAAGGCTAGTAAAAAACTTTCTTTTAGTTTGTCGCGAGAAAACTCACAGCGTGAGCCATCTCGTTTAATCAGCGTGGGGAAAAAAAGTTCAGCACGCTCATACGTGGTAAACCGTTTTTCACAAGCAGGGCATTGGCGACGCCTTCGGATGATGTCGCCCTGTTCGTTGCTGGCACGGGAATCGATGACCTGAGTATCTAGATTATGACAAAAAGGACATCTCATGTCGTTATACCTTTCAGTGGTAGTGAATTAACGATACACTGGGAACTGGCTGGTTAATGCCTTGACCTTGTTACGAACTGCTTCAAGGGTTGCGGGGTTGTCGGGTTGCTCAAGTACATCAGCAATTAGGTGAGCAACAAGCTTTGCTTGTTCGGTGCCAAATCCACGTGTGGTCATGGCGGGGGTTCCCAAACGAATACCGCTGGTGACAAACGGTGATTCAGGGTCATTTGGAATCGCGTTTTTATTCACCGTGATGTGTGCTGCGCCAAGTGCAGCCTCAGCTGCTTTACCTGTAATGCCTTTTGAACGTAAATCAACCAACATCAGATGACTTTCAGTTCGACCTGAAACAATGTGTAATCCGCGTTCAATCAGTGTGTTGGCCATGGCTTGGGCATTGGTGATAACTTGTTTGCCATAAGCACTAAAATCATCA
>DIYC01000015.1:3664-4353 GCA_002428895.1 Burkholderiales bacterium UBA6064
ACTTAAATTCAGGTTGTAATGCTTCATGAAAGGCAACTGCTTTAGCAGCGATGACGTGCATCAACGGGCCACCTTGAATACCAGGAAACACTGCACTATTAATTTTTTTAGCCAATTCCTCTTTCATCAGAATGACCCCACCGCGAGGGCCCCTTAAGCTTTTATGCGTGGTTGATGTGCATACATCTGCAAACGGGATTGGGCTAGGGTAAACGCCAGCAGCAATGAGGCCTGCGTAATGAGCCATGTCGACCATAAAATAGGCTCCAATTTCTTTTGCAATGCGAGAAAAACGTTCAAAATTAATACGCAGTGAATATGCCGAGGCCCCAGCAATAATGAGCTTGGGTTTGTGTTCACGAGCCAGAGCTTCCATTTGATCGTAGTTAATTTCTTGTTGTTCATTGAGGCCGTAGGCTAGGGCGTTAAACCATTTGCCAGACATGTTTAACTTCATGCCATGAGTTAAATGCCCCCCTTCAGCGAGTGATAAACCTAAAATAGTATCGCCGGGTTCAAGGAGTGCAAAAAAGACGGCTTGATTGGCTTGTGACCCCGAATTGGGTTGCACGTTGGCTGCTTCGGCGTTAAACAGTTGTTTTAGGCGATTGATGGCAAGAGTTTCTACTTCATCGACAAATTCACAACCACCGTAATAGCGTTTACTGGGGTAGCCTTCCGCGTATTTG
>DIYC01000015.1:4527-18754 GCA_002428895.1 Burkholderiales bacterium UBA6064
TAGCCTTCCGCGTATTTGTTGGTGAGTTGAGTGCCTTGTGCTTGCATCACTGCTGGGCTTGCATAGTTTTCAGAAGCGATTAATTCAATGTGCTGCTCTTGGCGGATGTTTTCTTGTTCAATAATTTGCGCAAGTTGTGGGTCTGTTGCGGCGATGCCTTGTTGGCGATTAAACATGCTCGGGTTCCGTTACAAATTGAGAAGAAATCGTATTTTAAACTATTTACAGCATTAAGTTAGGTAATGCGACCGTCCAATTCATCGAGTTTTTCAGCGTTCAACCGATGTAAGTGAGTCGTGTCTGCCCAGATGCGAATCTCTAACTGATTGTTGGGGTGTACGTCGATTAGATTGAAGGCTCCATTCGGAATAGGCCAAGAACGTTGAATTTGAAGAGGAATGTTTAGGCTAAAGCGATAGATGCAGTCAAGAACTCCGCCATGCGCAACCAACAGCACAGTGCGTTGTAAGTTGGCTTGAATGATGTGGTGAAAGGCACTGAGAACACGTTGGTTAAATTCGCTAAGGCTTTCACCGTGGGTGATGATTGCATGCGATTCTCGGCTTGAAATGGATTGAAATTCTTTGGGAAACTGAAGTTGCATTTCGGTACTAGTTAAACCGGCTAACACACCATAATTGCGTTCTTTGAGATTGGCGTTTGCAATCAGTGGTTGATTGTTGTGATTTAATACCTGTGCGGTTGCGCGGGCACGTTCTAGGGGGCTGGTGTAGCATTGATCAAATAGGCTAGGTTGTTGAATTTGTGCTGCCATTCGTTCAAACCGACGACGCAATAATTCAGCCTGTTGCAGGCCAGTTGCGTTTAACGGGATATCGACATGACCTTGATAGCGACTGGCTTTGTTCCAATCGGTTTCACCATGCCGAATTAATAAAATGCGGGTACTGTGATTGGGTTTGGGAATCCATTCTGTATTTGGGTGGGCCACTATGAGGTGCTCAAATTAATTTTGGCAAACCGTCGCTTACCCACTTGCACAATGTATTGGCCAGGTGATAAAAAAGTGTTTTTATCCGTTATTTTTTCACCATTAATTTTAACCCCACCTTGTTCAATGTTTCTTGTGGCTTCTTGACCAGAAGGGCATAATCCAGCGGCTCGAATTAACCAACTTAATGATGCTTGCGTTTGATTTTCGGGTAAGTTTAAATGAACTTCAGGCAGTTCATCGGGTAGTGTGCCTCGTTGAAATTGTGCTTCAAAACGTTCTAGGGCCAGTTGAGCGCAGTGGGTTGAATGAAATCGCGTGACAAGTTCTTGTGCTAATCCAACTTTAGCTTCGCGAGGATTCATACCGTGCGCGCACTGTTGTTTAAGTTGGGTAATCTCGGTGGGCGTTTTGTTGCTGAGTAAAGTGTACCAACTCCACATTAGTTCGTCAGAAATGGACATGACTTTACCAAACATCTCGTTGGGGTTCTCGCTAACACCGATGTAGTTGTTTTTCGATTTTGACATTTTATGAACTCCATCAATACCGACTAACAAAGGCATAGTGAGCACGCACTGGCTGGCTTGTCCTTGCTGTTTTTGCAGTTCGCGGCCCATAAGTAAATTAAATTTTTGATCGGTGCCACCGATCTCGAGATCAGCTTTGAGCGCCACTGAGTCGTAACCTTGCAATAGGGGGTATAAAAATTCATGAATTGCAATTGGAGTGCCGTCACGGTAGCGTTTGGTAAAATCGTCGCGTTCTAGCATACGGGCAACCGTATGTTGAGCCGCTAATTGAATGATTCCTGTTGCCCCCAATTGGTTACACCATTCACTGTTGTAGCGAATTTCAGTTTTGTTGGGGTCAAGAATTTTAAAAGCTTGTTGACTGTAGGTGTGGGCATTTTCTGCGACTTCGTGCTGGGTGAGTGGTGGACGAGTTTGATTTCTACCCGATGGATCGCCAATTAATGCAGTAAAATCGCCAATTAAAAAAATAACTTGGTGCCCAATATTTTGTAGTTGGCGTAGTTTATTAAGTACTACGGTATGGCCTAAATGAATATCTGGTGCGGTGGGGTCAAGTCCTAATTTAATTCTAAGTGGTTGTTTTGTTTGTTCAGATTTTATTAATTTATTTAAAAGTTCGTTTTCAATTAAAAGTTCTTCGCAGCCATACTTAATTATCTCTAATGAATTTTTTATATTTTCTGTTACTGGAATAAGGGTAGAGGTATTTTTAGTATTGATGTTAAGGGGCTGTGTCATTTTAAATCCTTTGGTATAATCTAATGAAATGAGGGTTTTTTACCCTTCCTTTTCATTTTTTTACAATTGCACGTTTTTTATTAATTCGAAGTATAATTATTATCGTAGTTTGTTGTTATAGAATTAATCTTGTAATTTTTTATTATATTAAGACAGAGATAATGCTCCAAATACTTCTTTTAAAAATTAAAAACGCGTTTAACTTTTTAATTCATTTAACTCAATTTATTTTCTTTAATGTTGTCCGCATTATAAACAACATTTTGCCGACTAACCGGCTTCGTCGTAAAAGAGTGATTGTAGGTTTTTTTTCTATGCCTGTACTTGGAGCAGTGGTTGCATTTGCGGGTTCGGGGCAAAAATTCAACGCCGAGTTTGCCTCAGCCGTTTCAGCTGAAACTATACTTGAGTCCGTCCCTTTACATATTTCTGAGCAATCTGCCTTTTCTTTATTGCCTTTGGTTAGGAATGAACGTATTGAGCACGGCGATCATTTGACCAATGTATTAGACCGACTTGGCGTTCAAGTAGACGGTTTAATACCTTACTTAATTGAGCACGAGGTGGGGCAGCAATTGTTTAACCATTTTAGGGCGGGTCGTTATTTATCTGTTCAACTGGATCAGAATAAAAATCTATTGTGGTTTCGCTATAAGCTCAACACAATGGAAGATCACATGCAAGCCATTTTAGTTGAAGTACACGGTAATAACCAGTTTGAGGTCACTCTGGAAAAACTCAACTTTGATAAAGAAATTGCGTTTAAATCTGGTCGTATCGAGTCTACTTTGTTTGCAGCCGCTGATCGAGCTGAGGTGTCTGAAAGTGTGGCCGTTAAAATGGCAGAAATTTTTTCATCGCAAATTGATTTTCATCGAGAATTACAAAAAGGTGATGAGTTCAGGGTGGTTTACGAACAAATGACCTTAAATGGTGAGGTGGTGGGTTCTGGTAAAGTGTTGGCGCTCGATTTTCTGAATAATGGCAAACAACATAAAGCGTTTTATTTTGAATCCAGCGATGGCAGCTACGGTTATTATGATGAGCAAGGCGTTCGCTTAAAAACAGCTTTTTTACGTTCTCCGTTGCGTTTCTCAAGAATTTCATCGGGTTTTAGTTTACGTCGATATCATCCAATTCAAAAACGTTGGAAAGCGCATCATGGGGTTGATTATGCAGCGCCAACAGGCACTCCGATCATGGCAACAGGTGATGGTCGGGTGTCTTTTGTGGGCAAAAAAGGTGGCTATGGTAATGTGGTCTATTTAGATCATCACAGTGGCTATAGTACGCGTTATGCCCATTTAAGTCAGTTTGCTAAAGGCGTTCAGCGTGGCTCTAAGGTCAGCCAAGGGCAAATTATTGGTTATGTAGGTGCCACAGGTTGGGCGACTGGGCCTCACCTTCACTATGAGTTTCGTCAACATGCGGAACCCAAAAATCCACTTCAAGTTAAATTTAAATCAGATCCAAAACCGTTGAATCGTCGTGATATGCATCGGTTCAAGGTGGCTCAGAATGCCCTCGAACATCGGTTAAACTTAGCTTCTACAATTAAATTAGCTTCGAATCAATAAATGGTTTCAACTCCCAGGTATTTATTGGGCGCCATGTCGGGTACCAGCACTGATGGTGTATATGTGGTTGCTTTACAGTGTAATCAATCCTTGACTCACTTTGATTACTTAGGTGTGTATTCGCTCAACTTCCCCGACTCATTACGGCATACGTTGTTGTTGCTACAAAATCCAAATCATCATTATGAACAAGACCCCTTTCATTTGCTACTGACTGCTCGGCGTGACTTATCGTTGCAGTACGTCCAAGCTGTACAGATGTTGATGAAACAACAATCGCTTGCGGCACAACACTGTATAGCCTTGGGGGTGCATGGGCAAACGATACGACACAATCCAACTCAGGGGTATACCTTTCAAATCATCGATGCGGCCTTGGTTGCAGAGCAAACTCAACTTCGAGTTGTTTCTGATTTACGTTCAGCCGATGTTGCGGTGGGTGGTCAAGGTGCGCCTTTAGTGTGCGCGTTTCATTTGGCATGGCTTCGTTCTTTACCTCATCTAGCACCAACGCCTACCACAGTTGTTTTAAATTTGGGCGGGTTTTCAAACATCACGTTGATTCATCATCATCGTGAAATTGTGGCCGGTGGTGACTGTGGGCCAGCCAATCTTTTTCTGGATTGGTGTGCCCGTCAGTATTTTAATTGTGAGTTTGATCAGGCTGGCAAATTGGCACAATCGGGTCATGTTCATTCAGCGCTATTGCAACAGCTGATGGCGCATCCTTATTTTTTAAAAGCGTGGCCTGCCAGTACAGGTCGAGAAGACTTTCGTATTGAATGGCTTACAGGGAAGCTGCAAGAATTTCCTGATATGAATCCTTATGACTTAATGCGTACTTTACTCGAAATGTCTGTCCAGGCGATTGTCCGTTCTTTAAAAAATGAGCATCAGGGTACCTTATATTATTGTGGGGGTGGTGCTAAAAATCAATTTATGATTCATCGGCTGTCCCAGGTATTGGGCGCTCATTGGCAGCTTTTTGGTTTTGAACAATTGGGTTTGCCTGAACAAGCAGTTGAAGCGGCAGCGTTTGCTTGGTTAGCCGGTTGCTACCTCGGAAATCAAGCGGGTAATTGTCAGCAAGTCACTGGTGCAAAAAAATCTGTTGTATTGGGTCAGGCTACTGCTGATTTATTATTGGCTTGCGGATAATTTTTGTTTAAACAAAATTTTGTATCGCATTCTTCATCATTTAATATTTGACTCAGTAGGGTAATTTTAAATTCGTGTTCTTTGCCTGATGTATTTGAAAACACTAAATACGAAAAATTATCTTGATCAAATTGACTTAATAAAGTGTCGTGTACACCAATAATTAAAGTCATTTTATTTTTGAATTTCGTTTCATACTGTCTTGCTAGAGCATGAAAAAATTCAATTTCTTCTAAGTTGCGTGCCATGGCGGTGTAAAAAAAGATATGAGGATGTTGCTTTTCTTTTTCTTTTATCTGCTCAAACCGTTCGTAAAGCAAGGTTTCAAAAACATATTCTTTAGGCGATTCAATCAATTCAAGAGCAGTGTGTACAGTATTTAATATCACAATAGGAGGAGGTTTTAAATCGGCGTGATTGAATTCTAAATGAGGGGGTTTGTAGTTTTTCTGATTGGCCAGAACCATATTAAAACAGGTGCCTGATGCAGCACCTTTGCGGTTTGAAACGCTAACTTTTGCATTTGCCAATTTACTTAGATTTTGAATAATTGTACTGCCGTAACCCCAACCTTTGTGGTGAGTTGGCGTGACTTGATTGTCGATGCCACTGCCCGTATCAATAATTTGAATTGTAATGGTGTTCTTTTTTTTCGCTTTCCATTCTTGCCGAACACCCATCACGATGCCACCCTGAGTCGTATATTTAATCGCATTATCTAGGCCGTTACGTAAAATCTTATCAAGAGCTTTGGGGTCTGAATACACGTCCAATCGAGTATTTTTAAGCCTTAAAGACAAACCTTTGGCGCGCGCAAAATACTGGTATTCGTTGTATAAACGGGTTAAATGTTCATTAAGATCACAACGCACGATTTTGCTGTGCTCTACGGATGTATCGATGACTAACCGTCTTAAATCTGAGTGTAGATCGTCTAAAAAATGATTCAACATGCTGTTAAAACTAGCATGTGCGGTCAGAATGTGTTGAAAACGATCACGCATGTCGTCACGGTCAGCCATGGCTTTGCCTACTCCGCTGATCACACTAATGGTACTTAATGGCTGTCGGAGATCATGACTAAAATCTTTAATTTTACGGTTTGTAGCTAACCATTCTTTCAACTTGTCTAATGTGAGAACTTGTTTGTTTAATGTCGAAGTTCGCTTTAGGTTTGGCAGTAGTTGGATTGCCAAGCATTGTGCGAATAACAGTAAAGCAAGTGCTGTGGTTTCGTAGTATTCAGTGGATTCATATTGATTTAAAAATATAAAAATATGAATTAAAATTGAAGCAACAATACTACTAATTGAAAGGCTAAAAATTAATTTTTTATTTCTTTCCGATTCTTCAGTGAATCGAATCTTAAAATTTAAAAATATAATTAAGCTGCTGGTTAGAATAATTGATATTAATAAATTAATTTTATTATTTACTGGGAATATATGTATAAAAAAATTAAGTCCGATAATTGATGAAATATAAAAAATAATGGCAAATGAAATAGTTTTAAATTTTTCATTTGGGTTGTCGATATAAGGAATTTTATTAACAAATAAAGCAATAAAAGGAATCGAGTAAATTAATGCGCTGTTTGAGATAAAAGAATAATGATCAGAAGTTTTTTGAATTAATGTATGTAAAAATGAAAAATATAAGCAAGTATAAATAAGTAAAGATTGACGAATTGGGATTTTAAATAGATAAATGCTCGCAATCCCAATCATAATTCCAAAAATAAAATTTTGCATTGATGCCTTAGTTTTATTACCAGGGGATTATCAATATTGCTGAGTTCATGTCACAGAATAAACTCCAATTTAAGTTACATTCGAGCATCAGGGTTACTGCCATTACCATTTAATCTAGGAATTTTTCTATACAAACTGACTGCTTGAGTTCGATTTTTAACATTCATGCGGGTAAAAATTTCTCTCAAATGCGTTTTAATTGTTTCGGGCGAAAGATCAAGCTTTCTTGCAATTTCTTTATTGGATAAACCCGAAGCCAAGTAATGCATCACTTGTTGTTGTTTATGTGTGAGTTGTATGCCTGAATTGCGACCTGATCGGCCATTGCTAAGGGTATTCGTTTGTGCTCCTTGGGCGTTATTTTGTCGCGTTGCTGACGAATTGGGGCGCCATTGTACATTAACACCTGCTCGGGTTAAGGCTTCAAGTAACACTGCAGACGTTTGCTCAAAACCTTCTGCTTTTGAGATTTGCCACGATAGAGTGTGATTACTTACCGAGACCGATGCAAGCAGTTGTGAATCACCTGACATAATTACAATGGGGACCTGTGGCCAGTGTTGAGCAAGTTTATCAAGCACCCCTTGACCTGTAAAATCAGGTAACCTTAAATCAGTGATGACCAGGTTAGGAGAACTGTGATCAAAAAGACTAATGGCTTCGTTAACACTACCGGCACAAATAATCTCCGTGTTTGTTGCTACAAACTCAACCAATTCTTTAATTCCTGTGGCAAATAAAGGGTGATCTTCAATGACCAGGATTTTTGGGTTCGACATAACTTCCTCCAAAGCGGCTAAGGTTGACAAATTCGAAGTCACCGAAAAAGGGCAACCCTACCCCATATTTAAATTCTTTTAACAGTTTGACCACCCTCTTTTGGGGGAGGTTATCTTAAATGTATCGCAACGTACAAGTTAACTTAACAATAAATTACATTTTTATTTTTTAAAAATTAATTTAAGTGGTTTTATTACCCCAATTTGGTGGAACGAATTGATTAAGGTTGGTAGTTTTATATAAACTTTTGTTTTTTTATTTATTTTGTATTGGCCTAAACTTTTTATTATGACCGATCTTTTTTTAACGAATAATTACCCTGAAACAAGTAAAGTCAGATCGAAAAAAAAAGCACTTACCCGTCAAAAATTGATTTTAGCGGCACTGCATCTAGTCGGTGAGGGTAAAAGTTTTACTGCCTTGGGTATTCGTGAAATTACGCGTGAAGCAGGAGTAGTGCCCACTGCGTTTTATCGTCATTTTCGAAACACCGATGAATTAGGCCTTGCTTTGGTTGAAGAAGGCGGGCGAAGTTTAAGACGTTTGTTGCGTCGAGCACGTCAAACGAGTCAACCAGGCACCCTTATGATTCGTCATTCAGTGCATGTGTTTATTAACTATCTGAAAGAAAATCATCTTGAGTGGCGTTTTGTTGCAATGGAGCGTTCAGGTGGCGCAAAAATTCTCCGTATGGCAATTCGAAACGAAATTACTCACTTCACGAATGAAATGGTGTCAGATTTGCGTGCTTTAGGTGTTTTTCCAGATATGAGAACTCCCATTTATCAACATATCTGCGGTATTGTAGTCACTTTGATGATGCACTCAGTCACTGATTTTTTAGACCTTAATCCAGGTGATCCCAAGGTTGAAAAAGAAATGATCGATCATTTTGTTCGCCAAATTACGGTTGTATTTTTAGGTGGGGCGCGTTGGCAATTGCGCGCAAAAAAATTCTCGTTTAAACGGAGCGTTTAATCCTGTGAATAAACCGAATGTGTATGTTGATTTAGATGGTACGCTCACACCCTCTGATTTATTATTAGAAAGTTTGTTATTGCTTATTCGAAGCAATTTTTTTTACTTATTTTTGTTTTGTTTCTGGTGCTTTAAAGGTCGCTGGTATGTGAAGCAACGTGTTTTTGCACAAGTTCAACTGAACGTAGCCGACATTCCTATGAATGATGCCGTATTAAAGTTGTTGCGCGCATATAAGTCAGAAGGACATCAAATTATTTTGGCTACGGCCTCGCCTGTTTTACAAGCCCAACAAGTGGCGGAATTTATTCATTTGTTTGATCGTGTTCTGGGCAGTCAATCGAGTAACTTAAAAGGCAAAACCAAGTTAGCTGCTATACAGCGTGATGCACAAGGTCAATCTTTTATTTATCTGGGCGATAGTTTACCTGATGTGTCAATTTGGAAGCATGCACATACTGCGATTGCCGTTAATCCATCTGTTCGAGTCAGAATGAAGGCTTGGCGTACAGGCATCAATTTACAGACTGTGTACACAAAAAAAAGCCTACCTGTTGCCATTCTTAAAGCCATGAGGTTTCAGCAGTGGGCTAAAAATGCGTTGTTGTTTTTACCTTTAATCGCAGCTCATGAAACAGATCTTTCCTTGTGGTTTAAGGTGTTTATGGTGTTTTGGGCGTTTGGTTTAATCGCTTCTAGCACGTACATTTGGAATGATCTCATGGACTTATCTTCAGATCGGAAGCATCCAAGAAAAAAATATCGTGCGATTGCCTGTTCCGATTTAAGTATTGTGCACGCCTTGCAAGCGATGATTTTAATTTCCATCTTAGGTTGGCTTTTAGCTTGGTGGGCGGGGGGGTGGCAGGTGGTTAGTCTATTGCTTTTATATACTTGCGCCACCTTGTTGTATACGTTTGTATTAAAACAATTGGCTTTTATTGATGTGTTGGTGCTGGCCTTGTTGTACACACTGCGTGTTCTGACTGGTGGCTTAGCCATTCATTTGGAAGTTTCTAATTGGTTGCTCGCTACATCGCTGTTTGTTTTTTTAAGTTTAGCTTTGGTAAAGCGCTGTGCTGAGCTTGAATTCATGAGCCTAGAAGACAAAAAAGACATGCACGGTCGTGGTTACCGAGTCTCGGATTTAAATTATCTCGTATCGATGGGCATTTCAAGTGGATTTATGTCAGTCACAGTGATCGCGTTGTATGTGGAAAGCCAGGCGGGTTTATCGTTGTATCCCTCGCCAATGTACTTGTGGGGTATTTGCCCGTTGTTTTTATTTTGGATTATGCGTATTTGGATACTTACTTCCAGAAAACAAATGATAGACGACCCTGTGCATTTTGCGATTCATGATCGTACCAGTTGGTGTATCTTATTCCTCATTTCAGGGTTGGCGTACTTGGCAACCTAGGTTCATGTTTAGAATTTTATTTCGTTCATTTCTCATCGGGTGCGTGTGTTGCGTCAGTTCTTTTTGGGTCATCAAGCCAAGCAGTTTTTCTGGTTGACAGTCTGTATTACCTTGTTTGTTAAAATTTGGATTGCTGCTTTCTTTCCAATGACGAGTGACGAAGCTTTTTTTCATGAGTGGGCTAACCATTTAAATTATGGTTACTATGATCATCCTCCAATGATTGGATGGTGGTTGTGGTTACTCACATCGATGAGTCACAAACCTTTTGTGATACGAAGTGTTTCGGTATTGCTCACCACGGTGATTGCTCTTTTAATGGTGTATTTAGCCAATCGCCTCAAAATTTGTGAAGATGAACAACGTATTTGGTGGGCTGCTGCAATTTATTTGTCGTTGCCTGTGTCGTGGTTTGCTGTGTTTGTGACTACCGATACCCCCTTAATCGTGTTGATGACGCTTTCAATTGTTGTTTATGCCTTGGCAATTCGCCGTGATTCAGTAGCAGGTGTGGTGCTTGCCGGTGTCTTGTTGGGTTTGTTTTTTTTATCGAAATACTTTGCAGTCATTTTAGGTTGCGCCTTGGGGGTGCATGCATTCACTCAAGCTCGACGATGGCGCTATCTTTTGGCATTGTTGTGTGGTGCTTTGCCGTTTATTGCGATCAACTTGGTTTACAACGCTCTGAATTGCTGGAATAACATCATGTTTAACTTAGTGAATCGACATGATGATGCTCGGTTGAATGGGTTTACGGTGTTGGGTTATTTAGCCATGTTGATTTATGTGCTGACCCCTTGGGTGATTGTTGTCATTGTTCGTGGTTTTTGCAAGCAACGTTTGAAACAAAATCATGTTGCATTGTGGTTGTTGGTGGCAGTCCCGTTGATGGTTTTTTTACTTATTTCTTTCACTAAAACGGTGGGGCTGCATTGGGTGTTGGGTTTTATCCCACTTGTGTTTGTGCTTCTTTGTAACTTGACCCATTCAGAACAGTTAAAACGGCTGTGGTACTTCAATACCATTTGGTCGCTGCCGCATCTGTTTATTTTTGCTGTGTTAATTCATGCGCCAGCAGCGTCTATTCAGTCTGTATTACAACGTTTTGGAATACAAGCGCAACAGGCAGAAGAGTTTAAAATAGACATTCATTTTCATCGAAACATGCCAGCCATTTTAAATGACCTAAAGACTCAAATGCCCCCAGGTTCTTTATTAACGACCACGGCTTACTCTCCAGCGGCGTTGATGAGTTACCATTATGGTCAGGTTGTGCCAGTGTTTGGGCCTGGTAGTTATCATGCTAGAAATGATGATGTATTTGTAAACTGGCGTGAACATGATCAACAAACAGTATGGATTGTGAGCAAAATTAAACCGATTGATGTCTCAAGTCATGCTCAGTTTTTTTCAACGTATCAAGTTTTTTTTAGAACGATTCATGGTGTTCCGTTTTGGATTTTTCAAGGTGAACATTTTAATTATGCTCAGTTTAGGCAGGTACATTTGCAAACGGCGGTGAATCGTTATTATCAAATTCCGCACGGACTACCTATTTTGGGATGCCCTTTTGCAGAAAAATATGGTTTTCAAGAGCAGTGTCGAGTAGGTGATCTTGGTATTTTTGAACGATTTAGATGAGCAGTTAGTGGATTTAAACTTGAGTTTGTAAACCAGAAGATGACAATTTATATTTATGCCCATGGCGTATGGTGATACATGACTGGGTATAGTATGTTGAAAGCTACGGAGTCGCCATCTTCGAAGTGTGACTGAACCGCTCCAGCAAGGAAATCGGCAAACTTTAAACCGTCTTCCAGGGCCTTGTTTGGAATGACTCGGTTGATTGTGGTTCTTGCTCTCAATGTAAAGTAAATTTCTTTTCTTAAGAAGTGCTCCAGCAAACCTTCTGAGCCAACGCCATTATTCATTTCGTCTGGGCAAATGCTCGCAGCCCCTAAGCTGCGAAGTTCTGGGGTTAGCAGGGACGAAACCATCCAAGCATATACAAAGTGAAATCCTGAGTCTCTAACATTCTGTGGGATTTTTTGCTTTTCGATAGTTGTTGAAAGAATCGTTAGGCCAGGAGTATCGTTTATTAGAGAGCGAGTCAGCTTTGCAAATTGCTCTCGCTGATTCTTTGTCAGGTTAGTCCATTTTTTCTCTTTTTTAGACCACTTGTATTGGCGATGTAATTGACGATAAATTTTTCCGAATTTGGTATGAAGGCCATTCTCCCCAATGGCAGCGGCTATCGTGAAATGGCGACTCGAACCACCCTGCCTGTAACTTAAATCAAATTTCCAGCCAAGGTCACCACTTTCATCGAGAAAAACTAGCGCGTTACTCATCAAGAATCCAATAAAAAAGCCCCAAAATTGGGGCTTAGTGTTTTGCCTGAGGTCCGCACGTTTACACCGTGCTTAAGATACTCACCGTTTGGTGAGCGTCCGGTTTGTCTCAAGGACTTTCAAAATTTGCCTGAGGTCCGCACGTTTACACCGTGCTTAGGATATTCTCCTTTCAGAGAACGTCCGGTTTTGCTCGAGGACTTTCGAATTTGTATTTTATGCCTTTAGTTTTTATTTGTCAAATATCGGAAAACATAAATTCCACGTGGTGTTTTTGTGACTCTGGGTGGCATTCGAATTGGGTTTCGCACTTTATCGGATACTAAACCGGATACATAGCCTAAAAGACAAAAAGCCTAAGTCCTTGTTAGACCTAGGCTTTTAAATTTGGTGGCGAATCAGGGATTCGAACCCCGGACCTGCGGATTATGATTCCGTCGCTCTAACCGACTGAGCTAATTCGCCAAAGAACAAAATTATACACGATTACATTTTTTGATGCGTGCAACCAGTGTTTGTTTGAATAAATTATTGAAGCGCTTCTAACCTTTTTTGTGCGCTTTGCGCAGCAGCACTACTTGGATAAGTTTTAATTAATAAATTCAGTGTTGATTTGGCATTGTTAATTGCTTTGAGTGCGATTTGATTGCTCGCCACGCTGAGTAAAGCATCGGGGGCACGGGCGCTGTTGGGATATTGTTCAACTAATTTTTGTTGAATTTGGAGCGATTGTGCGTAATCACCCAGTGCAAAATGGCAGCTACCAACAAAATATTGTACTTGTGGAATTAGAGTTGAATTTTTGAAATTATTTTGAAACAATTCAAAGGCTTGTTTGGCTTGTTCAAAATTTCCTTCTTTAAAATGAGCCAAAGCAACTTGGTACTCTTGGTATTCAGAAGAAGATACTGAAACAATTTGACCGTCAAGTTCAACACTTTTGGGTTCAATTGCAGCAATTCGTTTATCTAAGTTGGTATACAGCGTCTCATAATCATTTTCAAGTTGGCGGATTTTATTTTGCGCCACTTCGATTTCACCTCGAAGGCGAGCAATTTCGCGATCTTTGTCAGCGACCGATTCAGCCAGTGTAATTTGGCCTTGGCTAGTGCTTTCTAAAAGAGAGAGACGATCTTCAATGCGTTTTAGACGTTCTAAAATTCCGTTAATTGCTGAGCGTGCGCCATTGTCCTCAAAAATAGCCCACGATGGCCCCGGGAGCAGCAAACAGAGTGTGAGCGCAGAGAAAATAAATCGTTGAGCTAAATTTGAGAATGGCATAAACAATACCTTGAAAAGTTATTTATAAACAATATCAGCACGACGATTTTCTGCCCAGGCTTGTTCGTTGCTACCATAGGCTTTTGGTTTTTCTTTGCCAAAACTAATGGTTTCAATTTGTCGTGAGGCAACACCCAGTGCAGTCATGATTTGACGAACAGAATCAGCACGTCGTTGGCCTAGTGCCAGGTTGTATTCTGCGCCACCGCGCTCGTCTGTGTGGCCTTGAATCACAACCTGCCGAGCAGGGTTAGCAGCTAAAAATTTAGCATGTGCTTGAATTACATCACGATGTTCGGGTTTGACATCATATTCGTCTAAGTCAAAATAAATGCTGCGTTTAGTAAGTAATTCTGATTCGAAAGACGGGGTTTGATCGTTGCTTGTGGCTAAGGGTTCGATCGTAGGCACTGCACGGTTATCGGTGCCAGCAGCGCCGGCTGCACCTGCCCCTGATGCGCCGATAGTTTCTATTTTGGGGCCTGTACCGTCTTCTGTGGTGTTAATAGGCGTGGTGCTACAGGCTGCCATGACAGAAGCAAGCACGGACAATCCGAATAGTTTCTTAATTGATACCATTTTGAACTCCTAGTTGTTTATTAAATTGCTTAAAAGTTAAGTGAAGTTAATCAGCCATATAAGGGCCCCAAGTGGGCTCCAGAATATTACCCTTAGAACTGATGAGTTGTTGTTTAACAGCTCCAT
>DIYC01000015.1:18985-22888 GCA_002428895.1 Burkholderiales bacterium UBA6064
AAATTCCCTGATTATTTCGTTTGGTCGCAAACAAAATAAATCGCCCGTTGGGTGAAAAGCTTGGACTTTCGTCTTCGGTTGTGTCGGTGATCAGCGCTTCAGCGCCTGTATCAAGATTTAATGTGGCTACTTTAAATTGACCTTGGCGCCGTGTAATGTAGCTTAGTAACGTGCCGTCTGAACTAATGCTGGGCGAAATGTTGTAATTTCCATTGAAAGTGACACGAGTTACATCAGATCCATCGACATTCATGCTGTAAATTTGTGGCCCGCCACTTCGGTCTGAGGTAAAAAATATTTTGTTACCTTTTTGGTTGAAAACAGGTTCGGTATTAATGCCGCCCGTTTTCGTGAGTTGCTTTAAGCTTTGGCCTTCAGGTTGCATGGTGTAAATTTGTGATCCACCATCTTTGGTGAGAACGAGAGCAAGTGTTTTGCCATTAGGTGACCAAGTGGGCGCACTGTTACTACCAATAAAGTTTGCAATAGGGACTCGTTTGCCGGTAGCCAAGGTGTGAATAAAGATGACTGGCTTTTTGGTTTCAAAGGATACATAAGCCAGTTGATTACCATCGGGCGACCAAGAGGGTGAAATAATCGGTTCTTTTGAGACTAATGCGACTTGTGAATTGGCTCCATCGGCATCAGCAATAATTAATTTGTTATTTCCTTGAAAGCGTTCTACATAAGCGATACGAGTCGAAAAAATACCTGGTTCTCCAATAAATTGTTGATAAATGAAGTCGGAGATTTTATGTGCAGTGAGGCGAAGGTTGTCGGGTTTGATCACGTAGCTGAATTGACCAAGTGATTTTTGTTGGGTGGTGTCATGTAAATTAAACCGCACATCAAGTTGACCATCGGCCAGTGGGGTGATCGAGCCTGCAACCAATGCATCAATCCCAATTCCTTTCCAGGCAGTGGGGTCAATCACGCTGTTTTCGTTTAATGCAATATTGGCTGTCGCATCCATGTGTTTAAAAAAACCACTACGCATTAAATTATCTTTGATGGTTTTATTTAACGAAGAGGTGAGTTGATTATTGCCTTCAAATGTAGCAATGTGAATGGGTATCTGGGTTGAGCCAACACCTGAAATTTCGATAGTGAGGTTTGCATGAGCCTTTGTCATCAGGGTGATCAGCACGATCAAAGCAGTCAATAAAATGCTTTGTTGTTTGAATAATTTAGCAAAAATAGTGTTGTTCATGCTCGTTTCTTAATTAAAAAAATAAATAATTGTTAATTGAAAGCTTCTTTAGGGCGCAGTTTCAGAATTAACATTTTCTCGAACTGCCCAGCTGGAGGCTGTGGCAGTTGCCCTGTTCGTGAAATGGCTAATTCAACTGCATAATCCCAGTCTTTGTTGCCACTGCTTGAGATCATCTCATAACTTGTTATTCTACCATTGGGTAGTTGTATGATTTTGAATACAACCTCTGGGTTGTTGTTCAGTGTTTCAGATAAAAATCGTATTTCTTTGCGAACATGGTTGCGAATTTGACTGACGTAATCAGATTGGCGTGAATTCTCAATGTTCGAGGTTTGGTCTGCTGTAGCTGTGCCGGTAATTCGCGCAAGTTCTTCGGCTTGTAGCTGAGCCACAAGATTCTAATCAATCGCAGGCGCTGGCGCTGGTGTGGGTTTAGGCGCAGGTGTTGGCTTTGGTGCTGGTTCGGGCTTTGGTGCTGGTGTGGGCTTGGGTGCTGGTGCGGGTTTAGGCGCAGGTGTGGGCTTGGGTGTAGGCTTTGGTGCTGGTGTGGGCTTGGGTGCTGGTGCAGGTTTAGTCGCATTAATCTCTGCCGGTGCTGGCGGCATCGGTGGAGCGGGTGCAGGTTTAGGCGCAGGTGCAGGTTTAGGCGCAGGTGTTGGTTTAGGCGCAGGTGGTGGCGGTGTTGGTTTAGTGAGTGCTTGGTTTTGCCGATTGGCTGAGCTGGATTCTATCGTTGCGCTGGGAAGTTCAGTATAAATAAAAGCTTGTAAAGGTTCGTTGAATTCGGGTTTGAATGTAATTCCAACGGCTGTTATTAAAGCGATGCTGACATGTGCTGTGAGCGACAAATAAAGGCTTAATTGGGTACCTTCGTTTTCAGAAGGCAACGGTAGCGGAACGGTTCTTTCTTCAGCAGGTAATACTTGTTGAAGAAAACTCACGTCTTGGTCGTTTAATTCCCAGAGAATGGGACCAGTTGGTAGTTGAGAAGACATGTTCAGTAGGCCTATTTTTTGCCTGGTTCGCTTTGCACGAGTAGTCCAACTTTTTCAATAGAGGCTTTTTGTAACGCATCCATTGTGTCAACAACGGATTGATATTCAATTTTTTTTTCGGCTGAAATGACAACAGGGCGTTTTTTATTTTCACCTTGAAATTCAATCACAGTGCTGGCTAAGTTTTCAAGAGAAACTTCAGCGATTGAATTTGTTTTTAGATCTTTGACTTGTAGTAAGCCAACTTGTCGAACTGAGACTTCAATGGGATAGTTATTGGCTATATTTGGTGCCTCAGTTTGTGAGATTGAAGGAAGATCGATGATTGAGGGTGTGATCATGGGTGCGGTGACCATGAAAATGATCAGTAGTACTAGCATCACATCAATGTAAGGAACCACATTAATGTCGCTCATTGAGCGTCTAGACCTTGTTCTGTATTCGCCTTTCATGGGTTTACTCCTGGTTTAACCTTGACGCTGAAGAATATTTAAAAATTCGTCAATAAAGGTTTCGTATTGAATGCCTAAGCGATCAACATTCATGGCATATCGGTTAAATGCAATCACTGCCGGAATGGCTGCGAATAAACCGATTGCAGTGGCAATTAGAGCTTCTGCAATACCGGGGGCAACGGTAGCTAAAGTAGCTTGTTGCACATTTGCCAACCCTTTAAATGCATGCATAATTCCCCATACTGTTCCTAAAAGCCCAATATAGGGGCTTACTGAACCGACTGAGGCTAAGAAGGGTAAACTGGTTTCAAGAATATCTGCTTCACGTTGATAAGCTGCTTTCATGGCTCGTTTGGTATTGTCCATGATTTGACTGCTGTTTTGTGCCAAAGAAGAATTATTTTTAGAGCGCATAAATTCGTTCATACCCGCCTCGAAAATACGTTCTAGTGGGCTGGCGTTGGCACGACGATTTGCTGCACGTTCAAGTAAAGTATGAAGGTTACCACCCGACCAAAATTCTTTTTCAAATTCTGTTGATTTTTGTTTGGCTCGTTTGATGACCAACCATTTTCTGAAAATTGTGGCCCAAGACAATAGGGAAAGAAGAACTAAGATAAACATCACCAGTTGAACCACTAAACTGGCTTGCGAGATCAAGGAGATAAAGGATAGATCAGTTGTTGCATTCATGGTGATATGTGTTTAAATCAATTTAAAGGGTTTGACAAGTTTCGACAGAGTTTGAAATTAATAACCGTTTAAGGTGGCTTAATATTTGCTTGGTAACGAACTGAATACAGTGATTTGTGGTGTAAACACAACCAACCCGAATTTTACCTTTGCAAATGAGTTTGCCATTTAGTAACACTTGTTGAGTAAAAGTTGCGGAGACTTTCTCAAGTTTTTAATGCCCACAGTAATGACTAAAGAAGCATCAATTTTAGCAGAGTCAAATTAGCCTAAGTCGATGTGAGTGACAACAAAGACTAATTAGTTGATCTCAGAAACTATATCGATCGTATTGGTTTTTGACTGAGTAACTGATGAATGAGCTTAAAAGGTGATGTTATTGTCATTCAATATGTGTCATCATAAAGAGTGATTAACGGATAACGGATGATTGGGGAGCTAGGTGTGCTTCGGTGGATTGTTCATGTTTTGGGTTTAATTGGCTGCTTAGTTTATTCTGTGTTGATTCATGCAGAATCGGCTCGGCCGTTGAAAATTTTTCTTGATG
>DIYC01000015.1:23105-26615 GCA_002428895.1 Burkholderiales bacterium UBA6064
GAACAAATCAAGCCGTATCCGCTTTGGCGATTGAAAGGGGTTTGAAAACTGCTTTTGCTACAGTGAATAATACGGTGCAAGGTTATCCGGTTGAGTTTGTTACCCAAGACCATCGTGGAAATGTTTTTCGTAGTCATCTGAATTTGAAAGATTTTTTAAGTGATCCGCAAGCTCTTTTAGTGATGGCTGGCGCTCATTCCCCACCTTTAATTCGACATCAGCGTTTTATTAATGACAATCATATTTTAACCTTGGTTCCTTGGGCGGCAGGTGCTGCAATTATCCGTTCTGAGCATGACTTGAATTGGATTTTTCGCCTTTCATTGGATGATAGTGTCGTGGGTGTCAAGTTAATGCAGTTTGCTTTTCAGCAAAAACAATGTTCTCAGCCTGCTTTATTACTCGAACGTACATCATGGGGTAGTTCCAATTTAACGGTAATGTCTAAAACGTTTGAAAAATTATCTTCTAAACCATTAAGGATTTATTGGTTTGATTTAAATATCAAATTGGCAGCAGCAACAGAAATTGTTGATACGATGGTTCAACAAGGTGCTGACTGTGTTGTGTTTGTGGGCAGTTCGATTGAAGGTTCTTATTTTGTAACCGCGATGAGTTTGCAAGAGCAGAAGTTGCCCATTATTAGCCACTGGGGTGTTTTAGCAGGTGATTTGCATCAAAGGGTTCCTTACGAGCTGAGACGACAAGTGGATTTGTCATTTATTCAAACTTGTTTTGCTTTTTCTTCTGTCAAGTCCTCTCCGTTTTCAGATTCTGTTTTACGACAAGCGACTAAGTTTTTTCCTGCAGATGAAAATTTAAAACAGATGCCTGCTGCGGTGGGCTTTATTCATGCTTTTGACTTAGGTCTTATTTTGATTCAAGCATTAAATCAGGTTGAATTAACCGATAACATGGCCACCAATCGTTTTAATTTACATCATGCCCTTGAAAATCTTGAACAGCCAGTTAAAGGTTTATTAAAAACTTACCGCAAGCCTTTTTCTAAGCCTAAAACAACATTTGACAATGCGCATGAGGCTTTAGATGTTGATGATTTGTGTATGGCTCGGTTTGATTCAAAGGGTCAGGCGGTGTTAATTGATCATGAGATCATCCAATGAACTCTAAAACAACCAATGTCGTTTCTTTTACAACCTTATTTGTTGTTTTTTGCGTGGTTAGTTTCTCAGTGACATTGCTATTAAGTACGATCATTTTAGTGCCTAGTGCGGGTCAAATTCTTGAGTCAACCGTAGAGCAAGAACTAGAAAGCGAAGCCAACCTTGCTTCTGCTTATTTAAATCAGTATTTAATGAGTCGAGTTCGGAATATTCATGATATAGCAGCAATGCCTATGATTGTGACGGGTGCATTACAAACTGATGTGAGTAATACTTATTTAAGTGATTATTTGCAAACCTTAAGAGTTCAAGAACAAGATCCATCGTTTTTTTTAGTCAATATTATGGGGGGGGTAATTGCACGCGAATCTGAGTATTCTAGAGACGCTCAAGCCGACTTTGATCAGTTAACTATTTCAAAAAATATAGTGACTGCTTTGGTGAATCAAAGCAATGAATTTCACATTCAGTTTGGTCGAGATAATGACGGAGCTTATATTTTTGTTTACATGCCAGTGCTGTATGGGATTTCGGTTGAAGCGGTATTGATTGCTAAAATTCCATTTTCTTATGATGATGCGCTCACTACTCTATTTCAACATGCTGGCCGCACAGTGACTATTCGGCAAAATGATTTTGTATTTACGCACTCCAATTCCGTGTTGTCAAATGCAAGTGAAAATCGTGTAATTTATAAGTCCAGACCATTGAATTATTCTCAGATTGTTTTGTCGTATGGTTACGATTCGATTTATCTCACACAAAAACGAAATGATTTATTGCAAGGTATTTTTTTTGCAATTGTGTTGAGTATGTTGTTGGCTTTCGTGTTGTTGTTTTTTATTGGAAGAAAACTGTTGGTTAAGCCTTCGGTTGCGCTTCAGGCGATTCAAGAGCGTTTATCGTTAGCATTTGAGGGCAGTGGCGATGGTCCTTGGGATTGGGATGTATTGTCGAATCGAATGTTGTTTTCTGACCGAATGAAGGAAATGCTGGGTTATTACCAGGTCAAGCATTTGTCTAAAGAATATGATTCTCTTTTAAAGCTGGTGCATCTGGAGGATCAAAAACGATTTGAGCAGGCGTTGACTCTGCATTTGTCTGAAAATAAACCGTTTGACATTGAATTGCGTTTAAAAACTCTCGACAAAGGATGGCATTGGTTTAGAACACGAGGTCAGGCCATTTGGGGTAAAGACAATAAGCCTTATCGCATGGTTGGTTCAATTCAAGATATTCAAAACTTAAAGGAACAAGAAGAGCAGTTACGAGTTTTCGAGGCTGTGGTTAAAAACACCAGCGAATTGGTTGTAGTTTCTAGTGCGGTGTCAACTTCTGAAGAAGAACAACTCGAAGTCATTTTTGTGAATGATGCGTTTATTGCGCTGACCGGTTGTGTTAAGTCTCAGGTGTTGGGCAATACGATCAACTATTTAACTGAGAATCATGAGCTAACCGACCTTTGGTCTCAAATTTTTTTGTCGGACGATATGCGTGAGAATAGTCCTCAGTTTAAAAGTTGTAGTTTGTTGAAGCAAGGTCAAATTCGTTCTTTGGACGTATTGTCATTTCCTGTGTTTGATCAGCACAATCAGTTACGTTATTTGGTCACGATTGGTCGAGATACGACTGAGGAGCGACAGGTTAAAAATGAAATTAATCAAATTGCACAATTGGCGCTGAATAATCCGCACCCCATGATTCAAGTGCAAACTGATTTCAAACTATTGTTTATTAATCCTGCCGGCTATGAGTTGTTTGATGGCGTTGGAAATTGGCCTAATTGTGATTTATTTCATCAAGTAGAATCCTTTTTACAGGATGCATTAAATACACAACGATCCCAGCAACAAGAAATTATTTATCACAATACATTTTATCAAGTGACATTTACACCTTTCTTATCGGGTGATCAGCGAGGCGTGATTTTATACTTTACCGATGTTTCTACCATTAAAGAAGCTGAAAAAAACATGGCTGAAGCAAAAAAACAGGCAGAGCATTCTAATGCGATGAAATCCGAGTTTTTAGCCATGATTAGTCATGAAATTCGTACTCCGTTAAATGGTATTTCAGGCATGACTGAGTTACTTGCAGAGACGCAATTAGATAAAAAGCAGATTGGATTTGTGAATAATGTTTTAAGTTCGACCGATGCATTGATGACGATTATTAATGATTTGCTTGATTTCTCAAAAATTGAGTCTGGAAAAATTGATTTAGAAATTATCGAATTTAATTTAAGGCAATGTTGTGAAGAAGTGATTAGCTTGTTGTCTACAAAGCTAAATGATAAGTCAATTGAGATTGTGCTGCATTATAGTCCCCATATACCCATTCACGTCATGGGAGATAAAGGGCGTGTTCGTCAAGTTTTACTGAATTT
>DIYC01000015.1:26786-27915 GCA_002428895.1 Burkholderiales bacterium UBA6064
TAATTTAATTGGTAATTCGGTTAAATTTACTGAGCATGGTTTTATTAAATTGACTGTAACCCAGAATATGTCAATTGACCCACACAATCAACTGTTTCATTTTTCAGTTCAGGATACTGGGATTGGTATTCCTAAAGAGGTGCAGCATAAAATTTTTGAAAAATTTTCTCAGGCTGATTCTTCAGTGGCTAGACGGTATGGCGGTACTGGTTTGGGGTTAGCTATTTGTAAACGTTTGGTACACATGATGGAAGGTGAAATTATGTGTACCAGTGAGTATGGTCAAGGTTCTGTTTTTGAGTTTACGGTTCATTTAGAAAATGCGCCACATGCGTCTGACAGAACTGCCCCAGTTGCTGCTTTAACTGGAGTAAAACTATTGTTAGTCGATACACTACAAGCCAATAGAGAGATGCTGATTGATTTGGTTGAGTTTAATCAAGCAAGTTGCGATTGTGTGATTGATTTTGAGGCGGCTGCGTTACAAATTCAATCACACCCAGCACATTATTATGATTTTATTATTGTCTGTGACTATACAAATGAGCTTGCAATATCGCAAGAAGTGCACTCTTTATTCACTCACTTATTGGATGACCAAAGCCCAGCATTCATTTTAATTTCAAATAAAGCCTATCATAGTTTGTACTTGTCTCAGGCAAAAAATGTGTTTCATGCGGTCATTCCTAAGCCAGTGTTTTATGAGCCATTCATTCAGGTATTGGTGGCGGTTAAAGCCGCATTTCAAGCAGGAAATAGGCAATGTTTTTTCACTGTAGATGACGTGTTTGATGAAGAGGTTCAGCGCGTTTATCATCCCGTTGCTCAAGTTCGTGCGTTGTATGTCGATGATGATCGTATTACTCGATTAATTGCGATTCGGTCTTTAGAAAAAGTTGGCTGCGATGTGGTGCAAGCGATTAATGGTTTTGAGGCGCTTAATTTAATTAAAAATGACCCAGATTCAGTAGACATTATTTTTATGGATACTCAAATGCCGATTATGGATGGATTTGAGGCTACTCAAGCGATTTGTCAGTTTTTTAAAAGTATTCAACGTCAACCAATCCCGATTGTCATGGTGACTGCCGATCTGGTGTGTGACATTGATTTAGAGCGAGCAATGGTT
>DIYC01000015.1:28135-31768 GCA_002428895.1 Burkholderiales bacterium UBA6064
GGGGTGCTGTTGAACGGTTACAAAAACCATTAGAGACTACGGTATTGCAGCGAGTCTTAGAGTCTCATGTTCCGAGTGCTTTTGCGTCGGTTGATTCGCCAAAGAATGAGTCAGATATAAAAGTGAAAATTTTGGTGGTTGAAGATAGCCCGATTAATCGTCTATATATGAACGAATTATTAGAGAAATTGGGTTGTTCCGTGGAATTTGCTGTAGACGGCCAAGAAGGGGTTGAGCAATTTAAACGCGGTCAATTTGATTTGGTGTTAATGGATTTGCAAATGCCTGTTAAAGATGGTTATACGGCGACTTTAGAAATTCGGGCCTGGGAAAAAGAAAATCAGTTAGAGCACACACCTATTGTTGCCATTACAGCCAATATTACGCAACATGCTTTTAAACGAAGCATGGAAGTTGGAGTAGATGCTCATTTTACAAAACCCATTAAAATGTCTCAGGTTAAATCGATTGTAAAAACTTATGCAAAGCGACATAAAGAAACATTTCGTTTAACTGAAGGCTAAGTGTTTGTGCGCTCGGTTGGGTAGTTTGGTTAAATGGATGAGGGTTTTTCTAGGTCATTGTGGTGTATCTGTGAGGGTGGCGTTTTTTGTAAATGTTGATATGAGGCTAGTGTGGCGATGCGACCCCGTGGGGTACGTTGAATAAAACCTTCTTGAATGAGATAAGGCTCAAGTACATCTTCGATGGTTTCTTTTTCCTCGCCGATGGCCGCGGCTAGATTGTCAAGACCGACAGGCCCACCGTTAAACTTTTCAATGAGGGTTGTGAGTAAGCGTTGATCCATGGGATCTAGGCCTAGGCTGTCGATGTCAAGTAACTGAAGTGCTTGATGCGCAACGTTTGCCGTAATTTGTCCATTGGCTTTGACTTGTGCAAAGTCACGGACACGCCTTAGCAAGCGATTGGCAATACGGGGTGTGCCACGTGATCGGCGAGCAATTTCAAAGCAGCCTTCATGGGTGGTGGATGTATTTAATAACTGTGCGGAACGTGTGACAATGCCGGTTAGTTCATCAGGGGTGTAAAACTCTAATCGAGACACAATGCCAAAACGATCACGCAGTGGGTTGGTGAGCATGCCTGCTTTGGTAGTGGCCCCCACTAATGTGAAAGGTTGTAAGTCTAGTTTAAGGCTTCTTGCACCGGGCCCTTCGCCAATCATAATATCGATTTGATAATCTTCCATTGCGGGGTAAAGAATTTCTTCGATAATAGGCGATAGGCGATGAATTTCATCGATAAACAGTAAGTCGTTGGTTTGCAAGTTGGTTAATAAAGCAGCCAGGTCGCCAGGACGTTCTAGCACAGGACCCGAGGTTTGCTTTAAATTTACGCCCATTTCAGTGGCTAAAATATGAGCGAGCGTGGTTTTTCCAAGTCCAGGCGGGCCAAAAAACAAGACATGGTCGAGTGCATCACCGCGTTCACGGGCAGCTTGAATAAAAATTTCGAGTTGATTGCGAATTTTTTGTTGCCCGACATAATCGTTGAGGCATTTTGGACGCAGCGCACGTTCTAATAAATCCTCGGTTGGATGAGTGGACTCGGGGGTGATTAAACGATCGGGTTCTATCATGGCAAGCGGGCGGATTGAAAGGGTTTACAATACATGTGTTAAGTATGCGCCAATTGTTGAAGTGCGTGCCGAATGCCTTCTGTGACTGTGGTGTTTTCAGGTAAGTTTTGACAGGCTTTGTGTGATTCTTTGTCGGAATAACCCAGTGCATGAAGCGCCAACCTAATTTCGGAGTGATGAGCTGGGGTGTTATCAGCAGGTGAAGAAGGTAAATTAAATTGACTCATTTGTTCATTAAGCGACTTAGAGCCCTTCAGTTCAAGCAACAATCGTTCAGCGGTTTTTTTGCCGATGCCAGGTATTTTGGTAAGACGATCGGATTCTTGGTTGTGAATGGCTTGCATGCAATCTGTAACAGAAATACTTGAGAGTATGGCCAATGCAATTTTGGCGCCAATGCCGTTGACTTTGAGTAACTGCCGAAATAGCATGCGCTCGGCTTCGGTGTGAAAACCATACAGTAAATGTGCATCTTCACGCACGACCAGATGCGTGAGTAAGGTACATGCTTGTTGAATATCGGGTAAATGAAAAAAAGTACTCATGGGTACTTGGAGTTCATAACCAATACCTTGAACATCAATAACAACCCAAGGGGCTTGTTTGTGTTCAACCCGACCACGTAAATGACTTAACATAGTTGCCTGTATAAATAATCAGTGTTTATTGAGATTGTACTTGATTGAGGTGACTTTGTGAACGTTTTATTTCCAGCTGGTTCTTCCTTTTCGTACGGTAGTTTGGTGGGTCTGTTTAGGTAAACTATTGAATGCAAGTTGTTGCAGTAATTCATAACTTTGCGCATGGGTAATGGCTGCAGCCAAGGCATCGGCAGCATCAGGCGAGGGTCTTTGTGGTAAATTGAGTAAACGTTTTACCATTTCTTGGACTTGTTCTTTATTGGCCTTACCGTTGCCAACAAGGGCTTGCTTAATTTGTAATGCAGTGTATTCAACCACTGCAATTTGCCGATGCGTTAAGGCAGTTAACGCAGCGCCACGTGCTTGCCCCAGTAACAGGGTAGATTGGGGGTTGATGTTGACAAAGATTTTTTCAACGACTGCTAAGTGAGGTTGGTACTGCTCAGTCAGTTCAAGTAGCGCAGAAAAAATGGTGTGAAGACGCTCGGGCATACTGGCTTCTGTGCTAGAGCGAATAACGCCACTTGCAATGTAGTGTTGTTTTCCACCCAGAACATCGATTAAGCCATAGCCTGTCATGCGTAGACCGGGGTCAACGCCAAGAATTCGAAGTGTTCTGGATGGGGGTTTAATCACTGTTTAATGTCTAAAATGGCGAATACCTGTTAACACCATGACGATACCACGTTCGTCAGCCGCAGCAATCACTTCATGGTCTCTAACTGATCCACCAGGGTGAATGACACAGCTTGCTCCTGCATCGACCACAACATCCAAGCCATCCCGAAAGGGAAAAAATGCATCGGACGCAACAGCACTTCCTGTTAAAGAAAGCCCTGCTTGTTTGGCTTTGATGGCTGCGATGGCGGCTGAGTCGATACGGCTCATTTGCCCAGCACCCACACCGAGTGTTTGACCATTCGAACAAAATACAATGGCATTGCTTTTCACAAATTTGGCTACACGCCAGGCAAACAGTAAGTCTTGAAGTTGCTGCGCAGAGGGTTGTCGTTGACTAACAACTTGAAGTGCATTGGGGTGAATTACGGCTTGGTCGGTGGTTTGAACCAGTAAGCCCCCATTGACTCGTTTAAAATCGAGTGTGGGTTGAATTGCAGCCAGTTGGGTACGCAATAACCGAACATTTTTTTTGGTTTGAAGTACCGACAGGGCTTCAGGTTTAAAGCCAGGCGCAACAATGACTTCAACAAACTGTTTCGAAATGGCTTCGGCGGTTTCGCCATCTAGTTCAGCATTGAAGGCGATAATACCGCCAAAGGCGGAAGTAGGGTCGGTTTGAAAGGCTTTGGAATAAGCTTCTAGTGTAGATTGCCCTAATGCGACGCCACAGGGGTTGGCGTGTTTAACAATGACGCAGGCGGGGGCATCAAA
>DIYC01000015.1:31948-42174 GCA_002428895.1 Burkholderiales bacterium UBA6064
GTTTAACAATGACGCAGGCGGGTGCATCAAAGGATTGTACGCATTCCCAAGCGGCATCTGAATCAGCAATGTTGTTAAAACTAAGTTCTTTGCCTTGTAACTGGTCGGCATTGGCGATACTGTTTGGGTTTGCGTTAGACTGACGATAAAAAGCCGCGCTTTGGTGGGGGTTTTCGCCGTAACGCATGTCTTGAACCTTGTGCAATTGTAAATGAAACACATTGGGGTACTGTTGACGTTCGGGCACAGCAGACAGCGGGGTGTCGTTGTGTTTTAGGCCAGTTAAGAATGAGGCAATGGCTCCGTCATAATGTGCTGTGTGTGCAAAGGCTTTGGCCGCTAACTTGGCTCGTGTTGCGAAGTGTGTGTGGTGTTGGCTTTGCAGTTCATGAATAATGGTTGGGTAGTCGGCTGGGTCGACAACAACCGTGACATGTGGGTAATTTTTCGCTGATGCGCGAACCATGGCAGGGCCACCAATGTCAATATTTTCAATCGCTTCTTCGAGGGTGGTGTCGGCTTTGGCGGTGGCTTGCTCAAATGGGTATAAGTTGACGGCAACTAAATCGATTGGGGCAATGTGGTGTTCGTTTAATGCATTCACATGAGTTTGCAGATCACGCCGAGCCAAAATACCACCGTGAATTTTTGGGTGAAGCGTTTTAACCCGTCCATCCATAATTTCTGGAAAACCAGTATGGCTTGACACTTCTTTGACCGCAATTCCTTGTTCGATTAATAGTTTTGCGGTGCCACCGGTCGATAAAATTTCTATGTTCAATTGATGAAGGGCATGCGCGAGTTCAACAATACCGGTTTTGTCTGAGACGCTGAGTAAAGCACGTTTAATCGGAGTGTTCAAATTCATAATAAGTTCTTCAAGGCCAATGTTCGATTTTAATGAATGAGTTGCGAATAGTTGTTTTAAATGAGACCATGTTGCTGTAATTTTTTACGCAAAGTGTTTCGGTTAATTCCGAGCATTTCACTGGCAACGGTTTGGTTGTTGTCGGCTTTTTTCATGATGACTTCGAGCATGGGCAGTTCGACCGCAGAAATGACCATGTCATAAATGGCTTTGGGGTGTTCGCCCTCAAGATCGTGAAAAAATTTTTCTAAGTTGGCACGGATACACTCTGAAATGGTGACTAAGTTTGGAGGTGTTTCATTGTTGTCGTGATTCATGCTGCCAGGGTCTCAAAGTGGGTTGTTAAATTGGTCGGAAAAAAACTTGATGGGTGTTGCTGAGGTTTAAACTCGTATTGACCGCTGTTGCGCCAAGAATTAAAAAAAGCATCGACAAGTTTAAATTGGCACCGAGTTGATTCGGTATTCATGAGTTGCTCAAGAAAAGAATGTTTGCAACCAATAATTGGCGATAAGTACCATTTTAAATGTTTACGTGCAGTCAGTTTGCCCGTGTGTTCGCCATAGAATCGAAAATGATCCTCTAGGTGATTTAAAAGGGTGTGATGCGCTTCCTCAAGGGTGGGTGGTGCGCGTTTTTTGCCGGTTTGAAGAAAATGCTCAATTTCACGGAAAATCCATGGGTTACCTTGAGCGGCTCTGCCAATCATTAAGCCATCTGCTTGGGTTAGATTGAGTACGTGCTGGGCTATTTCGGGGGTGGTGATATCACCATTGGCAATGACTGGGATTTTAACCGCTTGTTTAACTTGGGCAATGGTATTGTATTCCGCCTGACCACCAAAACCACAGGCGCGACTGCGACCATGTAGGGTTAGCATAGAAACACCAATTTGCTGGGCCAACTGGGCAATTCGTAGGGCATTGTTTTCATTCAACGACCAGCCGGTACGGTATTTTAAGGTGAGTGGCACTTGATTGTGAGCGCAGACTTGGTGCACCGCCTCAAGAATTTGGATAACCAACGATTCGTTTTTTAAAAGTGCCGAACCGGCTGCCACAGCGCATACTTTTTTTGCAGGGCAGCCCATATTGATGTCGATAATTTGAGCGCCTCTGTCAATATTGAATTGAGCAGCCTGTGCCATCATGGCTGGGTCAGAGCCAGCAATTTGAACGGCAATCGGTGCTACCTCGCCATCGTGATTTAAGCGACGCGTGCTTTTGTCAGTTAGCCATAACATGGGGTTGCTGGCTGCCATTTCAGACACTGCATACCCAGCACCTAGTTGCCTGCAGAGTTGGCGCCAAGGGCGATCAGTTACGCCTGCCATAGGTGCAAGAAATAAATTGTTGCGCAAGTTAAATGACAAAGGGCTTTTCATGAGGGCATGGCCTGGGAACTGCAAACGATGCAGCATTTTAAATGCAAACGATGAAATTTTTCAACTGTTGACCGATTTTTGTGCCGCCAGGTGAGGACAACACGTTTGCACTGGGGCTGCTGTGTTTGTTGCTGGGTAATGCTGTGGGCTAATGTCTGCCATTTGTTGCTCAATCCAGTTTTCAACGGCTTTGGTTAAACTTTCAGCGGTGTGACCTGTTGGTGAAATGGGTGGCCCAAAACGTAATGTAATGGTGCCTGGTTTTTTAAAAAATTGACGTTTGGCCCAAAATTCGCCAGCATTCAGTGCAACTGGAACAACTGGGGTATTGGTGGCAATCGCTAAGCGGGCGCCACCAGTTTTATAGCGTTTTTTCTGGCCCACTGGAACGCGTGTGCCTTCTGGGAAAAACATCATCCATGCACCGGCTTTCATGCGGTCCTGTGAGGCTTCGAGAATTTGAGTAAAGGCATCTCGGCCTTTGGATCGGTCGATGGCAATCATTTTCATGGTGGCCATTGCCCAACCAAAAAAAGGAATGCGCAACAATTCTTTTTTAAACACAAAACACAATTGATTGGGCAACAATTCGACTGGTATCGCAAACGTTTCCCAGGCTGATTGGTGTTTAGCCAAAATAATAGCACGCGTGGTGGGCAGGTTTTCTTTGCCTTGAACTTGGTAGTTTACGCCACAAAAAAAACTTAATAATTGGACAATGATTCGGTTCCAGGTGCATGCGGCTAAATAGCGCTGCCTTAAGGTTAAACATGGTGCTGCTACAATCATGTAGATAGCATGAAAAGGTGTGTACACCACACAAGCGATAAAAAATAAAATTGAGCCAAGAACGACACGAGGCGTTAAAGAGGTTGCTTTGGTCATGATTAGATCGGGTTTGAAAAAGGGTCGTCGGGTACTAAATGAATGGCAACTGCCATGAGATCGTTAAAAATTTCGGTTCCTAAGGGGAGTTGATTCGCGTGTTCCTTTTCGGTTTTCTCGCCTTTTCCAGTACGCACTAAAATCGGTTTGCAACCCATTTTAGCTGCAGCTTCTAAGTCGCGTAAAGAATCACCAACACTGGGAGTGCCTTCGAGTTTAAAACCCATTCTGGCCTGAATTTGTTTGTATAAACCGGTTTTAGGCTTGCGACATTCGCAGTCATCGTTGGGGCCATGCGGGCAAAAAAAGATACCGTCAATGTGGCCACCATCTTGACTGGCTAGTTGATGCATTTTTTTATGCATTTCTGACAGGGTTTCTAAATCGAATAGGCCCCGCGAGATGCCTGATTGATTGGTTGCAACCACAACCCGATAACCACCTCGGTTTAAGCGAGCAATGGCTTGCATGCTGCGGGCAATTGGTACCCAGTCTTCAACGCTTTTAATGTACTCATCAGAGTCTTGGTTGATCACCCCATCGCGGTCAAGAATAATCAATTTCATGTCAATTCCTTAGGGGGTAAGCCGAGCAATTTCAGCGACTTTGTTCATGAGTTGGTCGTATTTGAACAGCAAATGAATGCGCGCATTGCGAAGCATCTCATCTTCTGTCATCACCATGACTGAATTAAAAAAGGCATCAAAATCATGATTCAATGGTGCCACCAATTCAAGAGCAGTTTGATATTTTTTTTGATTAAAAGCAGCGTTGACCTGAGTGGACAAGGTTTGATAGATACCCAGTAATTTTATTTCGGCTGGCTCGGTTAAAAGCTGTGAGTGATCGGGCTGATGATGGAATTGCGTGAGGTCGATTTTTTTCAAAATGTTGGTGATTCGTTTATTGGTTTCTGCCAGTGATTGAGCTTGCGGCAACTGGCTAAAAGCACGAACCGCTTGTAAACGATCAATGATCGTATCGAAATAAAACAATTGCTCAGACGATGCATTGTTAAACCGGTCGGCAAGTACGGCATTAATTTCTTGGCTGGTGTAATTTAAGTCGCGCAAATATCCTTTTAGGCGATCAAGTATAAAGTTAAAAATTTCTTGAGTGCATTCGTTAAATTCACTTAAATTCGTAAACAGCGTACTGGCTTGTTTTAGGGTGCCAAAAATGTTTAACGATAATTTATTGTCGATCACTATTCGAATAATACCTAAGGCATGACGACGCAATGCAAACGGGTCTTTGTCGCCGGTAGGTATTAATCCAATTCCAAAAATACCAACCAGGGAATCAAGTTTGTCGGCTAAAGCGACAGCCATGCCTTCGGCTGTGCGTGGCAACGCATCGCCAGCAAAACGTGGGCGGTAGTGATCAGCAATCGCCATGGCTACAGGGTTGGGCTCTTGGTCGTGTTTGGCGTAATATTCGCCCATAATGCCTTGTAGTTCGGGGAATTCTCCCACCATGTCGGTGAGCAAATCGGCTTTGCTGAGTAATGCTGCACGTTTGGCGTAATCCACGTTGGCTTTGCAAGCCTGTGCCAGTTGTTCGGTTAAACGGACAACGCGCTGGTTGCGTTGATGTTGGTTGCCTAGTTTATTGTGATAAATCACAGTACTTAACTTAGGCAATCGACTTTCTAGCGAATGTTTTTGGTCTTGGTCGAAAAAGAATTTTGCATCGGCTAAACGCGCCCGTAATACCCGTTCGTTGCCGTGAATAATTAGGCTTGGGTTCGATGTTTCTATGTTGGAGACCAACAAAAATCGGTTGCTTATTCGACCATTGGTTTGTGTTAATGCAAAATATTTTTGATTGGCTTGCATGGTAAGGATGAGGCATTCTTGTGGCACACTTAAAAAGGCTTGGTCAAAATAACCTTCATAAGTGACTGGCCATTCGACAAGGGCAGTGACTTCGTCGATTAAGGTATCGGGTTGAATCACTTGTTCTTGCCGTGCAAGCGCTTGTAATTGATTCACAATACGCTGGCGACGTGTGTTAAATGATGCAATGACTTTGCCTTGTGTTTCAAGTTCAAGCTCGTAATTGTCAGCCGAGGTAATTTGCAATACACCCGTTGATAAAAAACGATGCCCTAAAGTGAGCCGGTCTGCCTGTAAACCTAGCACTTTGGTGGCTATGACCTGTTGGCCATGAATTACCAGCAATTTTTGTGCAGGCCTGGCAAAATGGACGGTTTCGCCATTGGCTTGTTGATAGCTCATGACTTTAGGAATGGGTAATTGGCTAACTGCCAATTCAAGAATTTGAGATAAAACGCTTTGCAGGGTTTGGCCTTTAACGCTGTGTATCAGGTGGAGCACGTCTTGTTTGCCGTCGTTGACGTGTTCAAGTTGATTGACTTGAATGTGACTTAGCCCAAGCGAGGCTAATTTTTTAAGAAGCGGAGCCGTGGCTTGCCCATTGGAATCGAGGCCAATTTTTGCCGGTAATAATTTGGTGTTGACTTCTTGGTCTGGGCTTTGGTCCGTGACGTGAGTAATCCGACAGGCCAAACGCCGAGGTGATGCAAATGCGCTTAGTTGGCTGTTTGCCAACAAAAAATGGTGTTGGCGAAGTTGTTCATAAACCGATTGTGCAAACGAGTCGCCCAATGATTTGAGGGCGAGGGGTGGTAATTCCTCGGTTAAAATTTCAATGACTAAAGTGGCTGTTTGGGTGATCATAAATAGTACTTTAACCCTTTAAACGATCTGTGTGGGAGTGTTACACATGGGGAAACCAAGCGCCTCGCGAGATTCAAAATAAGCTTGTGCCACCAGACGAGACAACGTGCGAATGCGACCAATGTAAGCAGCCCTTTCAGTGACGGAAATAGCGCCACGCGCATCGAGTAAATTAAATGTATGCGCGGCTTTTAGAATCATTTCGTAGGCGGGTAGGGCAAGCTTCGAGTTGATTAAATGCTTGCTTTGTTGCTCGTAGTCGTTAAAATGGCGCAGCAACATATCTGGGTTGCTGTACTCAAAATTGTAAGTCGATTGCTCAACTTCGTTTTGATGAAACACATCGCGATAAGTCAGTGGTTTGCAGGTGCTGTGTTGCGGTGGCGTTGACCACACTAAGTCAAACACATTTTCTTTTTGTTGCAAATACATGCAAAGACGTTCGATGCCATAAGTAATTTCACCTAAAATAGGCTTACAGTCAAGGCCACCAACTTGTTGAAAATAAGTAAATTGAGTCACTTCCATGCCGTTTAGCCAGACTTCCCAGCCTAGCCCCCAAGCACCTAAAGTGGGGTTTTCCCAGTTGTCTTCCACAAAACGAATGTCGTTACGTTGCGTATCGATGCCCAAAGCCACTAGGCTGTTTAAGTACAAGTCGATGATGTTTTCTGGTGAAGGTTTGAGTACCACTTGGAATTGATAATAATGTTGTAAGCGGTTCGGATTGTTGCCATAACGCCCATCTTTAGGGCGACGAGACGGTTGCACGTAGGCCGCATTCCAGGGTTCAGGGCCCAGTGCCCGTAAAAAAGTTGCGGTATGGCTGGTGCCAGCCCCAACTTCCATGTCAAACGGTTGAAGCAGAGCGCAGCCTTGATTGGCCCAATAAGTTTGTAAAGTCAAAATGGCTTGCTGTAAAGTCATCATCAGGATCATGAATTGATTTTTAGTTCGTGTATTGTAATGGTTAACCATGTTGAATTAAAAGGTAGGTTTATCATTTGGTCGCTTTAAAACAAATCGATTTGTCTGCAAACGAAAATTTCGATCAAGACAGTTTATTTACTCGTATTGCAAATGATCTTCAAGTGCAAGGGTTTAGTATTCAAGAATGTGCTTTACCCTCACGAATTGCTGAGGCGTTGTCTGCCTATCAGTTGAGTTTAAACTCGCACACGTATCAACCAGCCGGTGTGGGTCGTGGTTCTGATTTAAATCAAAATGAAGTGGTGCGTAACAATGCAATTCGTTGGATCACCGCAGATAGCCCTGCAGGCCAGTTGTGGTTAGACTGGGCTGCGCAATTACAATCGTTTTTAAACCATCGATTGTTTTTGGGTTTGTTTTCATTTGAAAGTCATTTTGCGCACTATGCACCTGGGCAATTTTATAAGCGACACTATGATGCGTTTAAAGGCCAGGCTAACCGACGGTTGTCAATTGTGACCTATTTTAATCCACAGTGGCAGAATGAATACGGTGGCGAATTGGTTTTATATAAGCACGATGACGATCACGTGGGAATTAAAGTGTTGCCACAGTTTGGTACACTGGTTGTGTTCTTAAGCGACGAGTTTCCGCACGAAGTATTGCCTGCCAGTCGTGATCGTTATTCAATTGCGGGTTGGTACCGTGTGAATACCTCAACTCACTGTACAATTGACCCACCCGATTAACACATCATTACATTATTTTTTACAGTACTAAAAACGGAGATTTTTTAATGGCGCATATTCGACAACTTAGTTTGGTATTTGCATGTGTGATGTTGAATACTGCAGTTGCTGGTGATTTTACGCTGAGTAGCGAGCATATTCAGCATGGTGAATTTATGACCAAAGCGCAAGAATATCAAGGTTTTGGTTGTGAGGGTGACAATGTGTCGCCACAATTGTCTTGGCAAGGCGCACCTGCGGGTACACAGGCTTTTGCCATTATGGTCTATGACCCCGATGCGCCAACCGGCAGTGGTTGGTGGCATTGGCAAGTGGTGAATATTCCGGCAGATGTTAGCAGTTTGCCACTCGGCGCAGGCACTCCAGGTTCAAACAAATTGCCTAAAGGCAGTGTTCAAATTGAAAATGATTATGGCGTTAAGGGGTTTGGCGGTGCTTGTCCACCGCCGAAACATGGTGCGCATCGTTATCAATTTACGGTGCATGCATTGTCTAAAAAACTTGAATTACCTGACAACGCATCGGGCGCACTAACCGGTTATTTAGTCAACGCACATTCATTAGCCTCAAGCACCATTGTGCCTTTGTATAAACGCAATTAACTGAAGTTAAGGGTTTTGAGTGATTGGTTTTTGCACTGAATTAAGCCACTTTGATTTTAAGTTTTTAGTTGTTTTTGTTTTGGGAATTCATGGTCAAAGTAATTCAAGCTGCGGCTTTTAAGCAGAAACGCTTGTCTGCAGCTTCTTTAGGTCAATCGTTGGGTGAAAGTTCTAACGGGCTTCAACGTGGGGTTCACCGACTGTCTCAATTATTGCTGAGTCGAAGTGTTCGAGCAGCGATTGTGACGGTGGGTGCAGCATGCCTTGCACACAGGTTTTTTAATTGGGACCAGCATTCGAGTTGGTCAGTTTTGGTGATTGATGTTGAAGAAAAACATCAACAGCAAGTCGCTTATGTGCTTAACAACGCTTTATTGCCTGAATTGGGCATTGAAGTTCAAGTCGCTTTGGATGCGGGCTTACAACAAGATCAATTTGACTTGTGTCGTACCACAAATCAACTGAATCAAATTGCAAGCCAAGTGAATAAACCACTCGTGATTAATTTTTCAATTGGATCTGCAGGTATTGATCTGATGCAAATATACTTACAACGAGCCACTCATCAATTAGAACGTCAATATGGTCGTGATCGAACTGCTTGGTCTGATGAAGTGACGACTCAGTATCAACAGTTTATAAAACGAGCGGCAGAGTTTTCTTATTCTCAAATTATTAATCAATTGTATTCGCAGTGTGATTCTGGCGATATTGCGCAACATTCGTTTTATCAGGCATTAAATCAATTGGTTCAGCAAGGTGTGAACGTGGTGTTTGCTGTCGGCAATGGCGGTAAATTGCTGAGCGATCTTCGTCAATTGGATTACATTCCTAAAAAAATGGTTGAAGATTTAACTCGTAGCGTGTTTTTTTCAGAACCTGAATCTTTGCCTGCTGGGGTATTGGTGGTGGGCGGTGCAATACAAACAATGGTTGGTGCTTATGGCGCAAATCCTTTTTCCATGCCGAGTTGGGCAGTCGATTTGGTGGCGTTGGATCAACAGGTTCAAGTAGATGCTGCAGGTGCTTTAGAATCGGGCACTTCGTTTGCCGCGCCTAAAGTGTCCGCTTTATTGGCTAATTTGCGTGTTTTAAATCCAAGTTTATCTCCCGGTGATGCCGAGCAATTGATTAAGCAGACCGCGCAAACAATTGACAATGTGCCCGTTAGCAAAGTGGGGGCAGGAGTTATGCAAGTGGATAGGGCGATGCAACGGGCGCATCTGAATGAATAACTTGTTCTTTGCTAAATGCTACCTCCGATAAAAATTAAATTTGTATTTGACAATGAAGAGGGAACTGTTAGGGAGCTTAGCTTACTTCGTCGATCCAGGCTATTTGTATGGCTTCTAAAATGCGTTCATTACTGCGGTTGGGTGCATCGTTAAAACCATTGAGTGCCATGACCCAGGCATGTAAATCGGTAAAACGAATGGTTTTGGGGTCGATGTGCGGATGCTTTTCTGCAAGTGCGATTGCAATTTCAAGCGTGTCTGTCCATTTCATCATAATCTCTTTTAATGGTGCTCGCGGGCGTGGTTTTTAGTGTATTTGGGTAGTTCAATGGTTAAATCTTGATTCGCTACTTGAACTTGACACGATAAGCGAGAGTGCGCGGTTAAACCCCAGGCCATGTCGAGCAGATCGTCTTCACTGTCGCTACTGGGCTTTAGGCTATTAAAACCTTCGTGAATAATCACATGGCAGGTTGTGCAGGCACAACTCATTTCACAAGCATGCTCAATTTCGACATGATTGTTGAGCAGCACTTTACACAGTTGTTCACCGGGTTGCGCGTTAACTTGTTTGCCGTTGGGGCAGAGTTGCTCGTGCGGCAGTATTTTAATCAGGGGCATGTTGATTATTTTCCAAAAGTTTCTTGTAAATTTTGCACCGTTTTTCCCGTTAGGACTTGTTGAATTTTTTGATTCATACGTCGTGTCGCAAAAGGTTCGGTGAACTGGTTCAGTGAATGAATGGCACGTTCAAGGTCATTTACTTTATCGCTGTTGATCAATTGGATCAGTGTACTGATTTTTTCTTGAATGATTTGTTTCTCGTGATCACTTAACAAAGCTGAGTCGGTCGCTAACGCGCTTTGAATGG
>DIYC01000015.1:42369-49634 GCA_002428895.1 Burkholderiales bacterium UBA6064
TGGATCCGATTAAACGTTTGGCTTCGACTTGTTGCTCGAGTAGCTTGCGTGCTAAGGCATCGCTGTCCGCATGAGTAAAGCTTTGTTCAAGCATGTCTGACAGTTGCTCATCACTTAAACCATAACTGGGTTTAACTTGTACTTCTGCGATGACCCCAGAAGTGAGTTCTTGTGCACTGACAGACAACAAGCCATCGGCATCAATTTGAAAGAGAATGCGAATACGCGCCGCACCCGCCATCATAGGTGGAATACCCCGAAGTTCAAATTGAGCGAGTGAGCGGTTTTCGCTTACTAATTCGCGCTCACCTTGAACGACATGAATGCTCATGGCTGTTTGGCCGTCTTTAAAGGTGGTAAATTCTTGTGCCCGCGCAATCGGGATGGCGCTGTTTCTAGGAATGATTTTTTCAGTTAATCCACCCATCGTTTCAAGGCCTAAAGACAGTGGGGTGACATCGAGTAAAAGCAAGGTATCGCCATGACGATTGCCCACCAACAGGTCGGCTTGAATGCTAGCGCCTAAAGCGACCACTTCATCGGGGTTTAAATTGGTTAAAGGCGGCTGTTTAAAAAACGTTTCAACGGCTTGTTGAATCACGGGCATTCGCGTTGACCCGCCCACCAACACCACGCCATGAATGTCGTGGAGGGTGAGCCCCGAGTCACGAAGGGTGCGTTGAGTGGCTGTGATGCATTGCTTGACTAAATGGTTGGTTGCTTGTTGCAACATAGTTGCAGTGATGGTTATATTCAGGGGAGCTTGTTGCGTGAATTCTAGACTAAGTTGTGCGTGGGCTTGGGTGGAGAGTTGCTCTTTAATAGAGCGGCATTGGTGCACAAGCTGAACAAACTGAGCCTGTGTCAGTTCTAAGCGATGGTGTTGAACCACGTAGTTTGCCAACGCTTGATCAAAATCATCGCCGCCTAATGCAGAATTGCCGCCTGTGGCAATGACCTCGAATACTCCTTGTTTTAGTTTAAGAATTGAAATGTCGAAGGTTCCACCGCCTAAGTCGAACACAGCAAACTGACCTTCCACCTGTTGATCTAGTCCATAGGCCAATGCGGCTGCTGTGGGTTCGTTAATGAGCCGCAGCACATTAATTTGTGCGAGTTTGGCGGCATCTTTGGTGGCTTGCCGTTGCGCATCGTCAAAATAAGCAGGCACGGTAATGACAGCCCCTATTAAGGGTCCTCCTAATGATTGTTCGGCACGAGTTTTTAAAGTCTTTAAAATTTCAGCCGACACTTGGACTGGGCTTAACACCGTGTGTTCGGTTTGAATGCCTACCATGCCTGCTTGATCGACCAAACGGTAGGCTAAGCGCAGTGATTGTACGTCTGCATGGCTTCGACCTAAAAGACGCTTTGCCGAGTAAATCGTATTTTGTGGATTATGAATTAGTTGAGGGAGTGCGCAATACCCTAAAGAGCCAACTCCTTTAGACGTGTAGTGTACAACCGAAGGTAATAAAAGCTTGCCCTGTTCGTCAGCCAAACATACGGCAGTGCCCGACCGTACTGTCGCCACCAAAGAATGGGTTGTGCCCAGGTCGATGCCGACTGCTAAACGGTGTTGATGGGGGGCGCTTGCTAGTCCCGGTTCTGCAATTTGCAGCAATGCCATTAGGAGTGTTCCTCTTGAGTTTGAATTTTTTTATGGATTTCTTCAATTAATTTATCGAGAAAAAGCAATTGCTTAGTAAGCAGTATTGTTTTTTCGAGATTATTTTCTTCGTCGATGCTGTGCTGTATGCTGAGTAGATGCTGGGTTTTTTCGCTTCGTACTTGCGCCAACAATTCATCAAGTTGAGGCAGCATTTGCGTGTCTTCGAGTGTTTCTCTCCATTGCATGTGTTGAATCAGGATTGAAGTGGGCAATTGACTTGACTCTGTTTTTACGTCGTGCCCCCTGAGTAAACACCAGTAAACCGCACGTTCGGTAGGATTTTTAAGACGTTGATAGGCTTCGTTTACGCGTGTTGAATATTGCACAGCAAGGCGTTTTTCTTGGGGGCTTGCTTGTGCAAATTGGTCAGGGTGTACTTTTTGTTGTAATGCCAAAAATTTGTGCCGAAGCTGCTGTTCATCCAGTTGAAACTGGTAAGGCAGACCAAATAATTGGAAATCGTTGTCGCTTAAATTCACAATGCGTTATTTTAAACTGTAAAACTTTCACCACAACCGCAGCGTGCTTTTTCGTTCGGATTATTAAATTTAAATCCTTCGTTAAGGCCCTCGCGCGCAAAGTCTAATTCGATGCCTTGTAAGTAGGGTAAGCTTTTGGGGTCGACAAACAGTTTAATGCCTTTGCTTTCAAACAGCATATCTTCGGGTTTTTGTTGGTCAACAAATTCAAGTTGGTACGCCATGCCCGAGCAACCGGTGGTACGCACCGCAAGTCTTAAGCCAAGACCTTTTCCGCGGTTTTTTAAAAACTTCTCAACATGCTGAGCTGCTTTTTCGCTCAGAGTGATGGGGCGTGTTGTGGTGACTGTGCTCATGATACGGTGCTGTGTTTTTTTCGATAATCTTCAACGGCGGCTTTAATTGCGTCTTCAGCTAAAATGGAACAATGAATTTTAACGGGAGGTAGCGCAAGCTCTTCAGCAATGGCTGTGTTTTTGATGGTGAGCGCTTCGTCTAGGCTTCTGCCCCGAACCCATTCAGTGACTAGAGACGAAGAGGCAATTGCAGAGCCACAACCGTAGGTTTTAAATTTGGCATCGGTAATAATGCCGTCTTGGCCAACCTTAATTTGTAGTTTCATGACGTCACCGCACGCGGGTGCGCCAACCATGCCGGTGCCGACTTGTTCATCGTTTTTATCAAAAGCGCCAACATTTCTTGGGTTTTCATAATGATCTAGAACTTGTTCGCTGTAAGCCATTTTAATCTTCCTTTTTTACAATTTTTATGCTTGTCAGTGTATTCATTCAATGAGGTGTTAATGGGCGGCCCATTGCACCGTGTTTAAATCGATGCCTTCTTGGTGCATTTCCCACAAGGGTGACATTTCTCGAAGTTTACTGACTTTGGTTTGTAAGAGTTTGATTGCAAAGTCAATGTCTTCAGGTTGCGTAAACCGACCCATTGAAAAGCGTATGGAACTGTGCGCCAATTCATCACTGCGACCTAATGCTCTGAGTACGTAAGAAGGTTCGAGGGATGCCGATGTGCAGGCTGAACCGGACGACACTGCAATGTCTTTAATCGCCATGATGAGCGATTCGCCTTCTACATAATTGAAGCTGATATTTAAATTATGCGGAACACGTTGTGTTAGGCTGCCATTAACGTAGACTTCTTCAATTTGTTGCAAGCCACTGAGTAAGCGTTGTTGCAGGGCTTGTATGCGAGGTAATTCGGTAGCCATTTCAAGTTTGGCTAAGCGAAATGCTTCGCCCATGCCGACAATTTGGTGTGGTGCCAGGGTGCCAGAACGCATGCCCCTTTCGTGACCGCCACCATGAATTTGAGCTTCTAGGCGAACTCGAGGTTTGCGCCTTACATACAGCGCCCCAATGCCTTTGGGGCCATACGTTTTGTGGGCAGAAAAACTCATTAAATCAACGGGTAATGTTTCTAAGTTCATGTCAATTTTGCCAGTAGCTTGTGCAGCATCGACATGAAATTTGATGTCGCGCTGGCGACATAAATTGCCAATCGTTTGTAGGTCTTGAATGACGCCAATTTCGTTATTAACGGCCATGACTGAAACCAGCACGGTGTCGTTTCGCAGCGTAGATTCGAGAAGGTTTAGATCAATTAAACCATCTTGTTGGACGTCAAGATAAGTGACTTCAAACCCTTCGCGTTCAAGCTCGCGAGTTGTGTCAAGCACAGCTTTGTGTTCGGTTTTAACCGTTACAATGTGTTTGCCTTTGTTGGGGGCATAAAATTGTGCAGCGCCTTTAATGGCTAAGTTATTCGATTCTGTTGCGCCGGATGTCCAAATAATTTCTCGTGCGTCTGCATGAACTAAGTCAGCAACGTGTTGACGTGCAGTTTCGACTGCTTCTTCGGATTGCCAACCGTAGGCATGACTTCTTGAAGCTGGGTTGCCGAATTGCTCTCTTAAAAATGGAATCATGGCGTCCACCACTCGAGAGTCAACGGGTGTGGTTGCGCTGTAGTCCAAATAAATCGGCATCTTTGTCACGTTGGGTGCTCCGTTAATAGTATGTTTGCTTGAATTTACAGTGACTGTGTGGTTGCTGTGGTTGAAAAAGTCGCTGAGTGTTTGGTGGGGCTCATGCGGATGGTTTGTGGTTGCAACCGAGCGCGATTTTGTTCAACCAGCGAGTGTAAGCACACTGAACTTAAATATTCGATCATTTTGGTATTTAAATTACTCCACAGTTGGTGCGTCATGCATTGGCCTTCGTGGCCACAGTTGGCTTTGCCACCGCACAAAGTTGCGTCGATGGGTTCGTCGACTGCTTTAATAATTTGTGCCACATTAATATGCTGTGCGTGTTGCGTCAACGTGTAGCCACCACCTGGGCCGCGAGTACTTTCAACCAAATTGTGACGGCGAAGTTTAGAAAACAATTGTTCTAAGTATGACAACGAAATGTGTTGCCGCTCGCTAATCGAGGCCAGTGCCACTGGACCATTGGATTGGTGCAGGGCCAGATCGATCATGGCCGTTACAGCAAATCTTCCTTTGGTTGTTAGTTTCATGATCTTTACCAATCAAGTTATCTTCGTCAACCAGAATTCTATAATAACCTAGTAAAACAGTCAAGAATTAGAGGGGGTTTTTATGCATTTTTTGTGTATTTATCCGTGAGCTCTTCTTTCAGGCATGACAGGCGGAGTGCAATCAATTTTTAAATTCTTGTCTTTGTAATCTCAATACGTGGTTTGTCTACCCTGATTGTATGGGGTTTATGTGTTTGTGGAACCTAATTAATTTCTTAAATAACAAAAGGTTATTGTCAGAATGGGGTTTACCATGATCGATCACGCTGCTTCAAAACCACAATCTTTTCGTGTTTCGAAAAATGATTATCAAGAAAATAATGGTACGGTTGTTCATTCGCAAAAATCACAACTGGGCACACGGTCAGCAGTAAGCGAAATTGCGAGCCATTTACCAAAACCTGCTCTGTTCAGGTCAGGATTAGTAAGAAAGGATTCGCAAGAACAGCTCAAAAGTAACAATTCAGCGATTCCTCGTCCAACGATTGCTCATTCAGCGATTCCTCGTCCAACGATTGCTCATTCAGCGATTCCTCGTCCAACGATTGCTCGCCCAACTTTCACCGGAAATGGCCAAGCAGCATCAAATAAAACATCATTAGATCAATTTAACTCGTTCTTTGCAAAGACTTCTGCGCAGCCGTTCTCCCCGTTAACTTCAGGTCGAAAATACCACGAGCATACAACTTTAGGAGAGCGTACTTACCAAGTTGACAGCAAATCAGACCCTGTGCTAGTTAGCGAATTAAGCAGATTTGAAGCATTCGAGCTGGTTTCATCATGGAGCCAAAAGGAAGGTATTCCGAATACACGCAGTGGGTATGCTCAATCAATTTCTCAAGAAATGAAAATAGATATCAATTTATCCGGAGATAAACCTGAGATATTTGATGGAGGTTTAAACATAAAAGACAAAGTTAAAGCTAGCGAATATCAAAATATCGTAGTAAAAAATTCTGATGGTGAAGCCATTGGACTGGCGTCTATTACAGAGCCTGTTGAAGACGAAAATAAAGTATTTTTGAAAATCGAATGGATGACAGCCAGCCCCGAATCGAATTCAAAAGGGATTGGCAAAGCACTTCTTGAGAATATAAAAGAAAGAATGCCTGCAAGTTCGAACAAACAACAATTCATCACGCTTGAGGCTAGAACAAATGGCGCCGCCTCTGCTTTTTCGAAGTTGGGCTTTGAATTAGATTCTGATAAAAACACGAATGTTTTTAACAATATACCTATGCGGTATAGGTTGTAAACAAAGCCCTTCCCCAAGTTGATTGCAATAAACAAATGCAAAAACAGTTTTTGTTTTGTGTTTGTTATGCGGCTGCAAATTGTGTGACTCGGCGACGAATGACTTCGATTAAGCCTGCGCAAGAGTCTTCAATGCAGTTGAGCACGGTGGTAAAGCCATCTGGGCCACCGTAGTACGGGTCGGGTACAATGGCTTCATCATGCTCGGTGCTGTAACGCATTAAGAGTTGAATTTTGTGTTGATGCTGACGTGGACATTGTTGTTGCAACAGAGTCATGTTGTCCCAATCCATGGCTAAAATCATGTCGGCTTTGCGAAAGTCATCATCGGTAATTTGCCTTGAAACAATTTGGCTAATGTCGTAGCCCCGTTTGGCTGCGGCTGCTTGTGCGCGTGGATCAGGATTTTTACCAACGTGGTAGGCGTGCGTGCCAGCCGAGTCGACAAAAACTTCTTTGTCAAGCCCATGCATTTTGAGCATTTTGCGTAAAATGCCTTCAGCAGTTGGTGAACGACAAATGTTACCCATACAGACGAATAAAACTTTGTTTTTCATACTTGGCTTCCTATGACTAACTAACCCATTAAAAAACGTCGAGTTTAAGGCTCAGGTATGTTACTACGCTGAGCGTTTGCTCTCTAGTGGAATTACATTACTTAACAAATTGGTTCCAAACAGCTTACTTTTCAATTGGTTAAGACGATCGCGTGCTTGTGCTGCTTTTTCAAATTCAAGGTTTTTGGCATGTTCTAACATCAGTTTTTCTAATTTGCTAATTTCTTTAGAAATCAATTTTTCATTGTCAGGTAATGGTTCAGTATTGGCGGGTTGTTTTTTCGATTTAGATGTGTCTGAGTGGTAAACGCCGTCAATCAGTTCCCTAATTTTTTTATTCAGTGCTTGTGGTGTTTGCCCCTGCGCTAGGTTAAATGCAGCTTGTTTATCGCGTCGCCGTTGGGTTTCGGAGATGGCTAATTGCATGGAGTCGGTGATTCGGTCTGCATACAAAATGGCTTTTCCGTTCAGGTTTCGTGCGGCGCGACCAATGGTTTGAATGAGGCTGCGCTCGCTGCGTAAAAAACCTTCTTTATCGGCATCTAGAATCGCAACCAAAGACACTTCAGGAATATCAAGCCCTTCGCGTAATAAGTTAATGCCCACTAAAACATCAAATTGGCCTAGTCTAAGGTCACGAATAATTTCAACCCGTTCTACTGTGTCGATGTCAGAATGCAAGTAGCGTACCTTGACCCCATTGTCGGCAAGATAATCGGATAAATCTTCGGCCATTCGCTTGGA
>DIYC01000015.1:49831-54444 GCA_002428895.1 Burkholderiales bacterium UBA6064
TGGTGAGCGTGGTGACTAAAACTCGTTCGCGAGCTTGTACCCGCGCGTGAATTTGATTGAGTAAATCATCAACTTGACTACTGGCGGGGCGCACTTCGATTAAAGGGTCGAGTAAGCCGGTAGGGCGAACCAATTGTTCAACAATATTGGCTGAACGGTTTTTTTCGTACTGGGCTGGTGTGGCTGAAACAAAAATGGTTTGACGCAGTTTGGCTTCAAACTCTTCAAACTGAAGAGGGCGGTTGTCAAGCGCAGAAGGTAATCTAAAGCCATACGTGACCAAGGTTTCTTTGCGTGAGCGGTCGCCCCGATACATGGCGTTAAGCTGCCCAATGGTGACGTGACTTTCGTCGATGACGATTAAACCATCGCTGGGTAAATAGTCGATTAAAGTAGGGGGCGGCTCGCCAGGGGCAGCCCCTGATAAGTGCCGACTGTAGTTTTCAATTCCTTTGCAAAACCCCATTTCTTGAAGCATTTCTAAGTCAAAGCGGGTGCGTTGTTCAAGCCGCTGAGCCTCGACTAAATGGCCATTTTCAACCAAGAAGTTAAGCCGTTCACGTAGCTCTTGCTTAATGGTTTCGATTGCCTGCAACACCGTGGCTCGAGGTGTGACGTAGTGAGAACTTGGAAAAATGGTAAAACGGCTGAGTTTTTGTTTGATTTCACCGGTTAGAGGGTCGAATAGAGAGATGTTTTCAATTTCTTCATCAAACAGCTCGATTCGAAGGGCTAAGTCGGAGTTTTCTGCAGGGTGAACGTCGATAATGTCGCCACGTACACGAAAGGTTCCGCGGGTAAAGTCAAGGTCGTTGCGCGTGTATTGCATGCCAATGAGCCGCTTTAACAAATCGCGTTGGCAAATTGGGTCGTTGCTTCTTAAAGTTAACACCATGGCATGGTATTGGTGCGGGTCGCCGATACCATAAATACAGCTCACTGTGCTGACAATAATGGTGTCGCGTCGTTCTAGAAGGCTTTTGGTGGCTGACAAGCGCATTTGCTCAATGTGTTCGTTAATTGAAGAGTCTTTTTCAATAAACAAATCGCGTGCAGGGACATACGCCTCGGGCTGGTAATAATCGTAGTAGCTGACAAAATATTCAACCGCGTTTTTGGGAAAAAATTCGCGCATTTCAGAATACAATTGAGCCGCAAGGGTCTTGTTGGGTGCTAATACTAAAGTAGGGCGACCTGTTTGCGCAATTAAATTGGCGATGGTAAAGGTTTTGCCCGAACCTGTAACACCCAATAAGGTTTGAAAACTTAAACCCTCGTGAACTCCGCTGACCAGCTGTTTAATCGCGGTTGGCTGGTCGCCAGCTGGCGGGTAGGGTTGAACCAGTTGAAATGGGCTGTTTGGATAATTAATAAACCCGGCTGTCATGATACAATACCTTATCGTTGCAATTCGGTTGGCTAAATTGCCAAATTAGGCCACATCATAATTAAGCCACGTATTATCATCTTTTTTAAAGCAATTTACTAGTCTTGACATTTTCACTTAAACGAGTTTTATCCAATCATGTTATCTAAACGCGCATTAACCATTAAACCTTCCCCAACATTGGCTGTGACTGCAAAAGCCGCGCAACTTAAGGCTGAGGGCAAAGACATTATCGGTCTAGGTGCCGGTGAACCCGATTTTGACACCCCTCAACACATTAAAGACGCGGCTAAACAAGCGATTGATGCCGGTTTTACCAAGTACACCGACGTAGGTGGCACCGCTTCTTTAAAAAAAGCAGTAGTCACTAAATTAAAGCGTGACAACAATCTGGATTATTTACCCAGCGAAGTGGTGGTTGGGGTTGGTGGTAAACAATGTATTTTTAATTTGGTATTGGCTACCATTAACCCAGGTGACGAGGTTATTATTCCCGCACCGTTTTGGGTCAGCTACGCCGACATTGTTGAAATTGCCGAAGGCAAACCCGTGTTTGTGTTTGCTGGCATTGAGCAACAGTTTAAAATTACGCCACAACAACTTGAATCTGCGATTACTCCACACACGCGCATGTTTATGATGAATAGCCCGGGCAACCCAACCAGTGCTGTGTATACCCGCGACGAATTGGCAGCGTTGGGTAAAGTGTTGCTAAAGCACCCAAACATTTTGGTGGCAACCGATGACATGTACGAACATATTAATTTGAATGGCGAGCCGTTTGTGAATATCGTGAATGCATGCCCTGAGCTAAAAAGCCGCACAGTGGTGCTGAATGGCGTGTCTAAAGCCTACAGCATGACGGGTTGGCGTATTGGTTTTGCCGCTGGCCCAGAAAAAATTATTAAAGCCATGACCAACTTACAAAGTCAGTCAACCTCAAACCCTACTTCAATTTCTCAAGTTGCGGCCGAAACTGCGCTAATTGGCGATCAAGCTTGTCTTGTGCCCATGGTTGCAGCATTTCGCGAGCGTAACGAGTTTGTTACGCAGGCCATTAATCAAATTCCTGGTTTGTCTTGCTTAAAAGGTGAGGGTGCTTTTTATACATTTGTAGATGCGCGACAAGCCATTCAACATTTGGCAGCGGCAGGGAAAATTGCAGAAGCTAACGACATGGCACTGACTGCGTATTTATTAGAAGCGGGTGTTGCTGTGGTGCCTGGTTCTGCGTTTGGTGCCGAGGGTTATTTTCGTATCTCATTTGCAACATCGATGGGAAATTTAGAAAAAGCGTGCAATCGAATCGCAAAAGCACTTTCTTAATAATCTGAATCACTTACAATATTTTTTCTGATTGTTTAGGGTGGTTTTTACTGCAATAGCCTTGTCTTTGTTCGTTTTGAGTGGCAAATAAGGCTTGCAAAATAAGAAATTGCTGTTATAATTTGCGCTCTTTCCCTGATAGCTCAGTCGGTAGAGCGACGGACTGTTAATCCGCAGGTCCCTGGTTCGAGTCCAGGTCGGGGAGCCAAATCTAAAAAAGCCTGGGTGCAGCCACCTAGGCTTTTTGTCTTATAAGCCCTCAATTTTTAATAACATCCGTAAGGTTTGCGCTGGGCTTAGTGTTCTTAGCAAGCTTCACCAATTAAGGGGTCTATTTGTAGGAACTTAATTGGTTTATAAGATACTAACTAAGTAGTGTTAATAACTTATGGAGTAATAGATTATGACAACAGCAGTTGGAGAAAAAGATACAACAACAGCATTAGATGATTCAGCAGGCGAGAATTCGAGTACCCAACAATCTTCTCGGCAAATGGAAGAACTCTCTTTTGGTGAACAAGTTTTTGATCCTAATAACGGCGGCACAGAGGTTGTGTATGCAGATTTAAAAAATTACTATAAAGAGGTGACTACTAAAGATGCGAATAATAATGAGGTTACATGGACACTCAATGAAGATACTGGGCTTTTTGAGTCAACGAATTCAAGCGGAAATGTTGTTGCTACAGCAATCGTGAACAATCAGAACCAGTTTATTATCTTACAAAGTCAGGTGAGCCCACCGGATGGGTCATCAACTGCACATAATTATGCAGTGGGAACCAATAATATTGTTTACCAAGAAGCTGACAACGGTGACTGGGTGGCGGTGGGTTACGTCGATCCTAGTACTGGAGTGATTACCATAGACAATCAGAATGCCGACGTCGAACCGGGTACCCAGATGATTCTAAATCCAGATGGAAAACTTGTGGTGTTAGAAACTGCGCCTGATAGTGTAAGAAAAGAAAATCAGGAAACTTCGCAATCTTTTGCTTTAGGTAGTGATGGTGTAATGTATAGAAGAGAGGGGGGCACTTCTGAGTGGGAGAAGGTAGGTGAAACAGACCCTACAACGGGTATAACCACTATTACTTCTGATAGGGGTACGGGGGGTGTCGATGAAGGCCAAGAAGTTTTACCAGACCCTGTCACTGGTCAATTGGTGGAATTAGCTCCTGCCGATCCAAATAATCCTAATGTCAGAGAAAGCGCTGATGGTAAAACTACCTTTGTTCAAGTTGCTGATGGTACATGGGCTGCTAATTTCGGCCCACCGGATGGATCATCAACTACACATAATTATGCACTTGGATCCGATGGCACTCTTTACCAAGAAAGTAAGCTACAGCCTGGTAAGTGGGTGGCGGTGGGTTCCTCAGACCCTACTACTGGAGTAGTGACTGTAACACATGATAATGCCAACATCGAAAAAGGTACTCAGATGATTCTAGATTCAAGCTCTGGAGAGCTTGTGGTATTAGAAGGCGAGCCTAACACTATAGAAAATACAGGTACAGATCACAATTATGTTGTTGGGGCAAATGGTACAGTGTATCAGCTATCTCAGTATCAGGAATCTGAGCGGGATAATGGCAAGTGGATGCCGGTCGGTCAAAGAGACTCTTCGGGTATAATCACTATGGATAATCCAAACGCTCCTCAAGTTGAGGGCAAAGAGTTGTTACAAGATGAAACCGGTCGATTGGTGGTGTTAGCTCCTGCCGATCCAAATAATCCTAATGTCAGAGAAAGCGCTGATGGTGAAACTACTTTTACGAAAGGTTCTGATGGTACATGGACTAGCTCATCATCAGGTTCTAGTACAACAGCAGAATCTGAAGAAACTGCTACTGATGAAACTGTTGCTGAAGAAACTGCTACTGAAGAAGCTGCTGCT
>DIYC01000015.1:54828-55472 GCA_002428895.1 Burkholderiales bacterium UBA6064
GAGTTAGCATTAACTGACGAGCAAATTTTAATGATTGATGATGTGCTCTATAGTATAAATACAGTGATTGAGACAATGAGGGTGCTGGTTTTACATGCCGGAGCTACGAGAGACAGTCTTAAGGACTTCGTAACTGGTTTGATCACACAAGCTGAGGCGTTGCAAACTAATATGAATTCGCCTGAACTTTCTACACTTGTTAATAATAGGGATGACGAAGAAGAGTCTTGATCTAATTCAGTTTAGCGACGACCTTTGAAGATGCATGTTCACTGGTTTATGAAGTGTATGGGCAACTCCTCAGCAAAAAGAGGGTTGCCCGTTTTTATTTAAGCGCATGTTCAGAGTTTAAACCGTGCCTTAAATCGTCCATAAGGTCTTGTACATCTTCTAACCCAACTGCCAGGCGAATTAGCCCTTCGGTAATGCCTGCTTCTAATTTGATTTCGGGGCTGAGGCGGCCGTGGGTTGTGGTGGAAGGGTGGGTGATTGTGGTGCGCGTGTCGCCCAAGTTGGCCGTAATTGAAAGTAACTTCGTTGCATTAATGAGTGCCCAGGCTTTTTCGCGTGCTTCGGTGGGGTGTTGGGCTTTAAGCACAAACGAGACAATGGCACCTCCTGCAGTTTGCTGCTTTTTGGCCAGT
>DIYC01000015.1:55689-55993 GCA_002428895.1 Burkholderiales bacterium UBA6064
TTTGCTGCTTTTTGGCCAGTTCAAACTGTGGGTGGCTGGTCAAACCAGGGTAGTAAACGTGTTCAATTTCAGGTTGTTGTTCAAGCCAAGTAGCCAGTTGCAAGGCGTTTTCAGATTGTGCGTTCATGCGTAAATTCAGTGTTTCAAGTCCTTTAAAAGCAACCCAGGCGTTAAAGGCCGATAGGGTTGGGCCAGTGGTGCGTAGGGTGGGCATAATTTTTTCTTCGAGCAATTGTTTGGGGCCACAAATTGCACCCCCAAGAATGCGGCCTTGCCCGTCTAGGTATTTGGTGGCGGAGTGAAT
>DIYC01000065.1:0-5365 GCA_002428895.1 Burkholderiales bacterium UBA6064
GGTAAGGTGCTAATCAGGAAAATGATTGTCATGAATAGTGACATTATTGAATGCATTAATCATGAGAAAAAAATCGCTTTATTCACTAAAAAGAAAATGAAATTTATATCGACAATAATTAAGTAGAGAATAAATATGTTGAAGCTATGCTGGTAATTTTAGGAACGATCATTGGGTTAGGTTGTATTTTCGGCGGGTATCTTTTGCACGGCGGGAGTTTACTCGCAATTTGGGTGCCTACTGAGTACTTAATGATTATCGGTGGTGCAATTGGCGCATTTGTCATCAGTAACACTAGTCAAATGATGAAAAATGTTAAGAAAGCATTTCTTGCATTATTCAAACCTAGCCCGATTAATAAACAGTATTACATGGCCTTAATGGCTCTTCAATATGAGCTTCTTTCAAAAATCCGTAAAGAAGGCTTAATGAGTATTGAAGACGAAATTGAAAATCCTCATGACAGTGAATTGTTTCAAAAGTATCCTTTAGTTCTTGCCGACCATCACATTATCGATTTTTTAACGGACTATTTGCGTCTGATGGTTAGCGGTAATTTAAATCCGATGGAAATTGAAAATTTGATGGACAGCGAGATTGAGACGCATCACGCTGAAGCCCATGCTCCGCAAAGTTCAGTTCAGCAAATGGCAGATGGTTTGCCCGCATTTGGTATTGTGGCTGCGGTGATGGGGGTTGTTAATGTGATGAATTCTGTGGGTAAAGTGAGCAATCAACAGCTCGGAGTCATGATTGCTTCGGCTTTGGTGGGTACGTTTTTGGGAATTTTATTAGCCTATGCGATTGTTGGGCCAATTGCTAATCAAATGTCACTCAGAATTGATGAATCGTCTAAACCATTTGAAGTGGTTAAAACCACTTTACTAGCCAGTTTAAATGGCTATTCGCCTGCTATTTCTGTCGAATTTGGTCGTAAAGTTCTTTATTCGACACATCGGCCTAGTTTTCTAGAATTAGAAGAGCATGTTAAAGGTAGTAAAGGCAGTTAGGTCATGGCAGATTCAGAAAAAGCACCCATCATTGTTGTTAAGAAAATCAAAAAAAGTGGTCATGCTCACCATGGTGGCGCATGGAAAATTGCGTATGCAGACTTTGTTACCGCCATGATGGCATTTTTTTTACTGATGTGGCTTCTTGGGTCGGTTGGCAAAGAGGACTTAAAAGGAATTGCAGAGTATTTCAGTAATCCTATTAGTTTATCGATGAGCGGAAGTTCAGTTGGAAGTTCTAACAGTGTCTTAGATGGCGGGGGACCAGATTTAAGTCGCAAACAAGGACAAATTACTCATGGTAGTCAGCGTCGAGGTAGTCAACCCAATTTAGAAGGGGATCAAAAACTTGATCGTGCGGATGCTGAGCGACTTAATCAATTAAAAGCCAAAATTGAAGGGGTTATTGACCGATCAGAATTTATGCAACAGTTTCAAAATCAAATCAAGTTAGATATTACTCAAGAAGGTTTAAGAATCCAGATTTTGGATGAGCAAAACCGGCCAATGTTTGATTCAGGTAGTGCCGAATTAAAAGAGCACATGAAAGATATTTTGAAAAGTATCACCAAAATGTTGTTAGAAGTTGGAAATAAGATTACGTTGTCGGGTCACACCGATGCCAATCCTTATGCCTCGGGCGCATTTGGTTACAGCAACTGGGAATTGTCGGCAGATCGAGCCAATGCAGTTCGGCGTCAAATGATGTTGTATTCCATGCCCGAAGACAAAGTACTACGCGTGGTTGGTTTGGCTTCGAGTGTTCCTATGATTGAAAATGATCCCTATGCTGCTGTGAATAGAAGGATTGCTATTGTTGTGATGAATGTAAAAACTGAACGCGCAGTCATTGAGTCTGCAGTGGGCAATCAATCGTCGCCCATTCAGCTTGATCAATTAGGAGTTCAACTGCCTTCTTTACCCAGTTTAGAAGCAGTGCAGTGAAGTATATGTTTGATTGTTATACAGTTACCAGGAGGCATAATGGGTACTGAAGAAAATTACCGTCTGATGAATATGATCGACGAAAAAGCAAAGCTAGCAGGTTCTAATAAAATGGAATTGTTGCTGTTTTCTTTAGGGTCAACAGAGGTGTTTGGCATTAATGTGTTTAAAGTTCGAGAAGTCTGCGAAATTATACCGATTACTAAAACACCCAATATGCCACCGGGCGTCAAAGGAATTATTTCGTTACGCGGTTCAATTTTACCTGTGCTCGATTTAGCAATGTGTTTGCACATGGAAACCCCAGGTGTTGAATCAACTAAATTGATTATCACTGAGTTTTCTTCGCATACCCAAGCCTTTTTAGTTCATGATGTTGATCGGATTGTTCGAGTCAATTGGGAAGATGTTAAATCACCTCAATCAACCAGTAACAGTCAAAGCTCAATGATTACCGCATTGACTGAATTGCCCGATGGTAAATTAGTTTCTATTTTAGATGTAGAACAAATTTTAGGGGATGTGATCGGTGAACCTGAAGTGCCTGAGCTAGCTAACTTTCGCTCAGAAGCTAAATTACCTGTCTTCTTTGTCGATGATTCAAACTTAGCCCGAAGAAAAATCACTGAAGTTTTAGAGAGAATGAATTTACCGCATCAATCGGCAATTAATGGCCGAGAAGCTTGGGAAAAGCTACAAAAAATTGCAGAGTATGCCGATCAAACTAAAACGAATATAAAAGACAAGGTGTCACTGATTTTAGTGGATGCAGAAATGCCAGAAATGGACGGTTACGTGTTAACGCGCCACATTAAGTCAGATCCACGCTTTAACGGAATACCCGTCATGATGCATTCTTCATTGTCTTCAGTGGCTAACAAAAAATTAGGGCAACAAGTGGGTGTGGATGCCTACCTTGCAAAATTTAACCCAGGGGAACTGGCAGCCATGCTCAGTTCAATGCTGCCTGTGGTTAGCGCGGAATTAGAGGAGCTTAATTAATGCCTAGCGATCTAAAAATATTAATTGTTGATGATTTTTCAACCATGCGACGGATTGTTCGAAATTTATTAAAAGAAATTGGTTACTCCAATTGCGATGAGGCCGAAGATGGTGCTGTGGCATTGTCGAAATTAAAAAATGGAAGCTTTGAATTTGTGGTGAGTGATTTAAACATGCCCAATATGAATGGCTTCGAATTATTAAGCAGTATTCGATCCGACCCAGCTTTAAAACATTTGCCGGTGCTGTTAGTGACAGCCGAAGCTAAAAAAGAAGACATTGTAACTGCGGCGCAAATGGGTGCTAGTGGTTATATTGTAAAGCCTTTTACCAAGGCAACTCTAGAAGATAAGTTTGAAAAAATCTTATCGAAACTTTCTGTTTAACTTTTATGTGAGGTCTAAAGGATGAATCCTGAAAACCTAAAAAATGGTGATAATGAAGATTTAGAAGCAATGTTTAATCAAATTGCTGAACAACGAGTTTGGGAATCAAGCGACTCACATTCAGGTTCAGACAATACTGATTTAGCGCTGCAACAATCCGAAGCTACTTTATCGGATCTAAACCACGCTGATTCTCATCCTGAGCAGAGTACTTCAGAGTCTGCTTCTAAGGGTAACGATGAACCCCACGATGTATTTACGCGAATTGGTCATTTAACCCGAAATTTACACGATGCGCTTCGCGAATTGGGTTATGACTCTAAAGTCGAAGATGCCGTGAGTAGTTTGCCAGATGCACGAGCTCGTCTGTCCTACATTGCCAATCTCACTGGTCAAGCAGCCAACAAGGTATTGGCTGGGGTAGAGCGGTGCCAAAACATCAACGATGACATGGCCGCTAAAGCGAAAGAAATGGATGAAAAATGGGATCAGTTGTTTAATAATGAAATGTCTCTGCAAGAGTTTAAAGAGCATGTCTATGAAACGCATCATTTTATTAAATCAATTCGATCAAGTACTTCGAGTTACAGTTCAGAGTTTACTGAAATTATGATTTCTCAAGACTTTCATGATTTAACAGGTCAGGTCGTTAATCGAATTGCTGACATGGCACAAAATCTGGAGACTCAATTGGTTAAGTTGCTCTTAGATACCACTCCAGTTGAACAACGAAAAAATGTACAAGATCAATGGTTAACTGGGCCAACTATTGATGCGACTAACCGTACAGATGTTTGCAGTGACCAAAGTCAAGTGGATGATCTACTTGAAAGTTTGGGTTTTTAACAATCAAGCGGTACCAGGTTGTCTAGGAGAAAATAATGAGTGATTTTTCTGACGTCGAGTTGCTTCAGGACTTTCTGATGGAAGCTGGGGAGATGTTAGAGGATGTCGACAGCAAGTTGGTCGAGCTTGAGCAAGATCCAGAAAATGCCGACTTACTGAACACAGTGTTTCGTGGATTTCACACAATAAAAGGTGGGGCTGGTTTCTTAGAAGCCAAGGCACTGGTTGAATTGTGTCATAAAACAGAAAACTTATTCGATAAATTAAGATCGCGAGAATTATTGCTCAACAGTAACATGATGGATATCATCATGGCAGCAACCGCTGAAGTTCACCGAATGTTTGGTGAAATGCGTGGAGGTCACCAGCCCGACGGTGCCCCGAATACCTTGCTTGATAATCTTGACTTAGCGATTTTAGACAGAGCAGCAGAAGCTAAAACAGGTTCTGCAAAACAAACTCATTCGGAATTGTTGCCTAGTGTGAAGCAATCGCCTAACCGTCAGGAGCAAGTGCTCGATTCTTACGAAAAAAAATTTGAAACGGATGATTCACTCGATTGGCCAGCCTTGTACGAAGCCGCAGTTGGCCAGCCCCCTGAGGTAATTGAAGCTGCAGGTTTATCTGCACACATGGTGACCCAAGCAGTGCAAAAAGAGGTGGCTGCTAAATCGAAAGAATCTGCGAGGAAGGCAAAGCCAAAAGCCCCAACGGCAGCACCCGCTAAAGAATCTACCATTCGGGTAGACACTGCGCGATTCGATCAAATTTTAAATCTTAGCGGTGAAATTGGTTTAACTAAAAATAGACTGAATTGTTTATATGAAGAAATTGCGTATGGCAATCGTTCAGAAGATACGATTAAAACTTTAGACTCGGTCGTGAATCAGCTCGACATGCTGGTTTCCGATTTGCAATCGGCGGTGATGAAGGCAAGAATGCAGCCTGTTGGTCGCGTGTTTCAAAAGTACAGCCGTTTAGCACGCGATGTGGCCAGACAATTGGGTAAAGACATTGAACTAGTCATTGAAGGTGCGGAAACCGAAGTGGACAAAACCATTCTCGAAGAATTGAACGATCCTTTAGTGCACTTAATTCGCAACGCAGTCGATCATGGTATCGAAACCATCGAAGAACGCAAGGCCATTGGTAAAGACCCCAAAGGAACAGTTAATT
>DIYC01000065.1:5574-9362 GCA_002428895.1 Burkholderiales bacterium UBA6064
CGCACGTCAAACTGGCGATCATATTGTGATTGAAATTCAAGACAACGGCAAAGGTATGAAAGGTGAAATGCTTCGCGACAAGGCCGTTGCAAAAGGCTTATTGTCTCCCGAGCAAGCCGGTCAACTGAGCGAAGATGAATGTTTGCAGCTGATTTTTTTACCAGGGTTTTCAACCAAAGATCAAATTTCAGACATTTCGGGTCGCGGCGTGGGTATGGATGTGGTGAAAACCAATATTCAAAACTTGAATGGTCGAATCGAGATTGAATCTGAACCTGGAAAGGGATCTAAGTTTACTGTCCTATTGCCTTTAACTTTAGCCATTTTACCGGTCTTAATGCTTAAGTTAGATGAACAAATTTATTCACTCCCACTGTCTTGTGTCAAAGAAATTATTCCCGTGGAAAAAGAGAAAATTCAAGACGTGAATAATAAACCCACTTTAGTCGTTCGCGGCGAGGTTATTCCTTTGCTCGACTTAGCCACATTAATTGGAAAAGAAACAAAAAATAAAAATAAAGTAGGTGTTTTAGCGATCAGTGGTAATAAAAAATGCATCTTGGCAGTCGATACCTTAGTGGGGCAAGACGAAGTGATGATTAAACCGCTTGAGGGTGTTAAACCAGCCGGTGTGGCGGGTGCTACATTATCAGGTGAAGGGGAATTGGTGTTGGTTCTAGAATTACGGGAATTATTGGATAAAATGCTGTGATTAATCCACCAAGCCCTGTGCATTTTTTTTATATTGAATAATTTGATCAATTAAAAAACTTTTGCAGTTGTGATTTAAATGGTCGATTAGTATTTTAGCTTGGCTCACTGTGTCGTTCCAATTGGCGTGTTCTGAAACCATTTTCTCGATACAGTAAGCGCTGTTTGACGCGCAATCTAAGCCTATGATGAGACACGAACCCTTCAGACGATGAGCCTCATAAGCCAAGTCGCTTAATCGATTGTTGCTTAATGCTTGCTCAAGGTTATTGGTATAAACCGGAATTTCAGAAACGAAAGTTTCAATTAAAAGTTTAAACAGCTCAACATCATTGCCTAATCGATTAAGAGTTTTTTTATAATTAAAAATAATATCCATGCATTCAATGATCCAAGTGATTGGAAAATAGCCATCAGCACTTTAACCTGATTCGTCAATAAATACAATTTATCGTTCTTATTAATTTGATGCGTTGAGAAAAACCATTTTTTTTCAATGATCAAAATAATCCGCACTAGGTACAATCAAAATGGCCCAACACATCGAGTAAAACATGTCTGAACAAGATGACCAAGAACGCGACTTACCCGCCACAGAACAGAAAATTCGCAAGTCCAGGGAAGAGGGTAATGTTCCGCGTTCTCGTGACTTGGCGGGTGGCGTGGTTTTAATTACTGGAGTTGCTTTATTGTTTATGACCGGTGATACCTTTATCACCAAAACTCAAGAGTTGTTGCAAAATTCACTCATTCTAGAGCGGCAGCACGCTTTTGATTCTAAATACATGGGTTTGCAATGGGTTGCTTTACTTCAAGAAAGTCTATTTTTGCTCGTACCTTTATTTTTTGGAGTCTATGCGGCAGCGATTTTAGCCAATGTGATGATTGGAGGTATTAATTGGTCAACCAAGCCTTTAGAGCCAAAATTGTCAAAATTAAATCCAATTAAAGGACTTAAAAATATTTTTTCTGTGCATGGTTTAGTTGAGTTGACAAAAGCAATCTTAAAAACAGTGGTACTAGGCCTAACCGGATATTTGTTACTCATGCAAGACCTTGAAAAGTTTTCTGCACTGGCCGCAATGCCACTGAACCACGGCATGTCGAGTGTTGCCAAAATTGTTATTTTTGATGCATTTATTTTAGCGTTTGTTTATTTTTTAGTGGTGTTGGTCGATGTGCCCTATCAGCTTTGGAAGTACTATAAAGAGCTGCGAATGAATTTAGAAGAAATTAAACGCGAATCCAAAGAAACCGAAGGCGACCCGCATCTCAAAGGGAGAATTCGATCACTACAACGCGAAGCCGCGCGCAAGCGGATGATGGCCTCAGTCCCAACAGCCGACGTGGTTGTCACCAACCCAACGCATTATTCGGTTGCACTTCAATATCAGCACAATGGGCAGGGTGCGCCTAAAGTGTTGGCAAAAGGAACAGGACTAATTGCCTTGAGAATTCGAGAGCTAGCCACTACGCATCGCGTACCTTTGGTTGAAGCTCCACCTTTGGCACGTGCCTTATATGCTCATGTTGAATTGGAACAAGAAATACCAGCTAGCTTGTACACGGCAGTGGCCAAGGTGCTAGCCTATGTCTACGCGCTGTCACAGGGTAATTCACGATTTGTCGAATTGCCCACTGAAAAAGACATTCCGCCTGGCTTAGACCCACTTCAACAACGCACCTAAATGCGCATTTGTTGTATAGTCAATCATCGAATTGTTCGATTAATAATTTCAATAAACTCTTGTTTCAACTCAGTCGTGATTACTTAACTTTTTTATTTATGCATTCAAAACGGCAGTTTGATCACTTAACTCTGTGCTCACCAAGTGGTGCTTTAATCAACCCACAACAGCTTGATCAAGCAATTACTGTATTGCAAACTTACTGCTTACCGATTGTCGAGCAAAATAATGTACGTTCGCGTTTTCAACGGTTTGCAGGCACTGATTCTGAGCGAATTCAAGCCATCGAAATGGCGTGCTGTCTTCGACAAAGTAGTTTAATTTTAGCCACTCGGGGTGGTTATGGCATGAGTCGATTATTGCCGCAACTGCATTTAGAAAAACTGGTTCAATCGTTAAACCATTATCAACATGTCCTATGCGGTCACAGCGACATCACGGCACTGCAATTGGCTTTGTTGTCTGCGGGAGCACAACCCGAAACCTTATTGCATGGCCCAATGGCTTGTTTTGATTTTGGTGATTCGTTGGGCATTCATCCTGACACAGAACACTGGTTCTCACAAGCAGTGTTTAACAACACAGTTCACATTCAATGGCAAGCGCCAGTATTCAATCCGCAAAGCTCTTTGGGTGAGACTTCTAATGAATTGCTCAATTCGATTGTTGGCCCAGCATGGGGAGGCAATTTGACCATGCTCACAAGCTTATTAGGTACCCCTTGGTTACCTAATATTCGAGGCGGTATTTTAATTCTTGAAGATGTGAATGAGTCGGCTTATAAAATTGAGCGCATGCTATTGCAGTTGGTTTATGCCGGAGTTTTAACTTCGCAGCAAGTGGTGTTAATGGGTAACTTTTCTGAACCAAGTCCACACCCACATGATCATGGGTATTGTTTATCTGAAGTGTTTCGTTATTTAAACAAGCAACATAATGTGCGCATTCTTACCCATTTTCCTTTTGGGCATGTGCAACCTAAAAGTTGTTGGTTTCAAGGGTGTCCGGCAGAGCTAACAATTCAGGCTGTTTCGGATGATCTGTTAAACTGTACATTAAGACAGTGCATTCAGTGTTAAAACCACCAAATTGCAACTGAATTAATTCACAATTTGGTGGAAGCTTTTAAAAAAACTTTATTTTTTCTTAGCGGGTTTACCTTTGGCAGCATCTGTTTTTGATGGGCTGGCAGGTTTAGCAGCAGCAGGTTTTGCCGCGCCTGCTGCGGCTGGTTTGCTTGTATCTTTTTTATTAGGCATAACGGTAACACCTTCTTTTAAAAAGTTAATGATATAAATTGTACTGCATAGCTAGATTAAATTGAGCTTAAAAACCGCACAACAAATTTTTGAAGGTTCGCCACCTCAGTCGCGCAGAACAGACACCTTC
>DIYC01000065.1:9558-9769 GCA_002428895.1 Burkholderiales bacterium UBA6064
ATAGTCGCGCAGAACAGACACCTTGAAGGAAGCGGTTAAGCGGGTCATTTAATCAACATTGAATTTATTTCAAAATTAGCAGAAAATCAAGCAATAATATTTTAACTTCAAGAGGGTGATGCATGCTAGAGACTTACAGACAACACGTCGCCGAGCGCAGTGCGCTCGGTATTCCGCCCCAACCATTGTCCGCACAACACATGGCGGATTT
>DIYC01000065.1:10002-10489 GCA_002428895.1 Burkholderiales bacterium UBA6064
CTTAAAAATCCACCACCTGGCGAGTCCGAATTTTTAATTGATTTGCTAACGCATCGTGTTCCTGCAGGCGTTGATGATGCCGCGAAAATTAAAGCCGGGTTTCTTGCCGCTATTCTCAATAAAACAGAAACTTGCACTTTAGTTGATCGCAAGCGCGCAGTTAAACTATTGGGTACCATGTTGGGTGGTTTCAACATTAAACCATTAATCGACGTGATTGACGATGCTGAAGTGGGCGCCCTTGCGGTGCAAGCCTTGTCGCATACACTGCTCATGTTCGATTACTTTTACGATGTTGAAGAAAAAGCAAAATCAGGTTCAAAAAATGCCCAATTATTGATGCAGAGTTGGGCCAATGCAGAATGGTTTACCTCGCGTCCTGTTGTACCTGCTGCAATTAAAGTGGTTGCTTTCAAAGTGACAGGAGAAACGAACACTGATGATCTTTCGCCCGCGCCCGATGCCTGGAGCAGACCTGATATTCCTT
>DIYC01000065.1:10691-11366 GCA_002428895.1 Burkholderiales bacterium UBA6064
GCAGACCTGATATTCCTTTGCATGCTTTAGTCATGCTTAAAAACCCTCGAGAAGGTATTGTGCCTGATCGTCCAGGTGAAAAAGGACCTATTTCACAAATCATTGAACTTAAAAAGCGTGGCTTACCGCTTGCCTACGTGGGTGATGTTGTTGGAACAGGTTCATCGCGTAAGTCAGCAACCAACTCCGTGTTGTGGTGGACAGGCACCGAAATTCCATTTGTACCGAATAAATGTTTTGGTGGGTTTTGTTTGGGTGGCAAAATTGCCCCTATCTTTTTTAACACCATGGAAGATTCAGGTGCGTTGCCAATCGAAGTCGATGTCAATGGAATTAATATGGGCGATGAAATTGAGATTCGTCCTCTTGAAGGTCGATTGTTAAAAAATGGTATTCAAATTGCGACTTTCAATTTAAAAACCGACACCTTGCTCGATGAAGTTCGAGCAGGTGGTCGCATCTCATTAATTATTGGTCGCGGGTTAACGACTAAAGCCCGAGCGTCACTGGGTTTAGGGCCTTCCACGGTATTTAAGCTGCCAGAAACTGGAAAATCGAGTACCAAAGGGTTTACTTTGGCTCAGAAAATGGTGGGTCGTGCGTGTGGCTTACCCGAAGGGCAGGGTGTACGCCCAGGAGTATATTGTGAACCTAAAATGACGACGGTTGGTTCGC
>DIYC01000065.1:11592-11952 GCA_002428895.1 Burkholderiales bacterium UBA6064
AGGTTCGCAAGACACTACCGGCCCCATGACGCGCGACGAACTGAAAGACTTAGCTTGCTTAGGTTTTTCTGCTGATTTGGTGATGCAATCGTTTTGCCACACAGCCGCGTATCCCAAACCGATTGATGTCAAAATGCATCATGAATTGCCAGAGTTTATTGAAAATCGGGGCGGGGTGTCTCTTCGTCCCGGTGATGGCATTATTCATAGTTGGATGAATCGAATGTTGTTGCCTGACACCGTTGGTACCGGTGGCGATTCGCACACTCGGTTTCCGTTGGGTATCTCTTTTCCAGCGGGTTCGGGTTTAGTGGCATTTGCTGCAGCTACTGGCGTTATGCCACTTGATATGCCTGAATC
>DIYC01000065.1:12155-13867 GCA_002428895.1 Burkholderiales bacterium UBA6064
ATGCCACTTGATATGCCTGAATCAGTACTTGTACGTTTTCGTGGTCAAATGCAACCGGGCGTTACTTTGCGTGATTTGGTTCATGCAATTCCGTTGTATGCAATCAAGCAGGGTTTACTAACAGTCGAGAAAAAAGGCAAAAAAAATATTTTTTCTGGGCGAATTTTAGAAATTGAAGGACTGCCACACTTAAAAGTGGAGCAAGCCTTTGAGCTTTCTGATGCTTCGGCTGAACGATCTGCTGCGGGCTGCACCATTTATCTTGATAAAGACCCAATTATCGAATACATGCGTTCAAACATCACGTTGATGAAATGGATGATTAGCCAAGGTTATAAAGATCCAAGAACTTTGTCTCGACGCATTACTGCCATGCAAGATTGGATTGCCAATCCCATTTTATTAAAAGCCGATTCAGATGCCGAATACGCTTCGGTGATCGAGATTAACTTAAACGAAATTACCGAGCCCATTTTGTGTTGCCCTAATGACCCTGATGATGCCAAACCTTTGTCTGAAGTCGCAGGTGATCAAGTCGACGAAGTCTTTATTGGTTCGTGTATGACCAATATTGGCCATTTTCGTGCAGCCAGCAAAGTGTTAGAAGGGCATACCGATTTACCGACGAGGTTGTGGATTTCACCGCCTACAAAAATGGATCAAAAAATGTTACTCGAAGAAGGTTACTATGGTATTTTGGGTCGTACCGGTGCAAGAATGGAATTGCCTGGCTGCTCACTGTGTATGGGAAACCAAGCGCAAATACGTCAGGGAGCTACAGCGGTTTCAACTTCAACGCGTAATTTCCCGAATCGTTTAGGAATTAATACCCGAGTTTATTTAGCATCGGCTGAATTAGCGGCGGTATCTGCATTAATGGGAAAAATTCCAACGACTCAAGAGTATATGGTGCAAGTTCAAAAGTTGAACAGTATCTCCAGTGATGTGTATCGGTATATGAATTTTGATCAAATTCAAGAATTTTGTGACTTGGCTGATAAAACAACTTTGGTTAATTAGTCGCCCCTGAAATATTGTCCTAAGTCCCGCTGGTATTGTCTCTGAAAGTCAAAAGTGAATAATTCATTTGCAAGAAAACGCGTAAAATGGTTCTGTTTTCTTGCAAATTGAATCCCATGTCAATTCGTTCTAATCCCATTCAGATTAGGTTCAATTCGCCGCCTTTTGGCCTCGGGAAACACCTTTGAATTTTCTTCGGGCACGGTATCAACCCAACGCTGCCAATTGTTACTTTTTGACGCTGAATAGGTGTCTTGTTGAATAATTAGAGCCTTGTCTTGACTGCTCAGTGACCAAGATGCTACCGACCCAGATTCTATTGATTCTTCATTCGCACCAAGAACTCCATCGACGTCATCATATTCTTCCAGGGGATTGAACTGTGAAAAGAAAGTATCAAATTCAACAGATGTGATGCTTTGAGACTGAATCAAATGTTGTTTGATTTGGTTCATTTGTTGGTGAACTGAGCCCTGCCTAATGATACTTTTAGGAAAGGTAGACAAAAATTGAATGGTTTGGCCTAAACAAAGTTTAGGCACGCTTGATAAAAGAGAAGAAACTCTATTGGCTGAGAATTTGCCTTCACCGATCAGCCCCAGCAGGGCGTCCTTGTGGGCACCGAGCCCCTTGATTGCCTCTCCCACGTTGGCTCGACTGCCATTGAGCATGGAAGCAATGTTGCTGGCTGA